>CAZFZL010000052.1:0-10780 GCA_964523005.1 uncultured Oscillospiraceae bacterium | reverse complement strand
CAAACGCGCTCAAAAGCGTGATTATCTTCTTTGACAAAGCGACACCGCTTTTTTTATCGAAGCAGGAAAGAAGCCTGTCATACAAGCCGAAGATCATCAGAACAGTGCCTCCGCTCACTCCGGGGATGCACATAAGTGCGCCTGCGAAAAAGCATTTGACTGAAATCGAGACTGTATCAGCTCCTTTCATCGCAAAGTCCTTTCCAACGGCAAAATAGAAAGCCGCCTGAGTTTTCCGTATATTTATACTCAGGCGACTGTTCATTTATTCTGTTTTTCGCTTATTCTTCAAAGCGCTGTCTGTCTGCCATTGTAGCTTCGGTCAGCTCGAAGAAGAACGTGGAACCTTTCCCGGGTTTGCTCGTGACACCAAACGCAGCGTTGTGTTCAAGAAGAATACTCTTGACGATCGAAAGTCCAAGACCGGTTCCGATCTGTGTGCGCTTGTGACTTTCAGATGTGCGGTAGTAGCGCTCCCAGATGTGCGGAAGTTCATCTTTCGGTATGCCCTCGCCGTGATCGGTCACGCTAACGCGAAGCTTGTTGCCTTCTTTTAAAAGCTTGATGATAACGGTTTTATCCTCACCGACATGGGCGATCGCGTTGCTGATCAGGTTGTACAATACCTGTATTATTCTTGAGCGGTCGGCTATAACAAACGAATCCGGAAATGGATCAAATGAAAGCGTATAGCCGTCTCTCTCGATTAGTACGTTGAATTTTTTAAGTATCTCGTCAATACAGTCGTTCAGGTTTACAACAGAATATTTCATCTGTACACGCCCTGTCTCAAAACGGGATATATCAAGCATATCGTTTACGAGCAGCGAAAGCCTGTCGGTCTCGTCAATGATTATGGATAAATGCTTGTTGCGCTTATCAGGATTGTCACCGGACAGATCGCGTATCATTTCAGCGTATGCTTTGATCATGGTCAGCGGGGTACGCAGATCATGCGAGGTGTTTGCGACGATCTCGCGTCTGAGTTTTGATACCTGTGATATTTCCTTGCTTGCGTAATCGAGACTTTGTGAAAGCTCCTCAAGCTCAAGAAAGTTGCCCGTGTCAACGTTTTTTGCGACATACTTTCCTTCTGCGAGCAGCTTCGACGAGTTTGCCATGCTCTGTACCGGCGATGACAGCCTGCGCGACAGGTAGAACGACATCACGGCAGCAAGCGCAAGCACTAATATACTTATAAGCATCAGCTGATTTGTAAGTATAACAGTCGTAGAGTTCATCGGGTCGATGGACGTCACGAGAAACATATAATGTGTTGTTGTGTCGGAGGTCAAGCGTGTACAGTACACATACAGCTCAGTGCTATCCGGAAGCGTGACTGAAAACAGATTCTTACCGTCCGCATCATTTTCCATGCTTTTTACAAGCTTTTCAAAATTGAAGCTCATCAAGTATACGATCAGACTTCCGCGCGGCATGCTTTCCTCACGCTGGCTGAACTCCAGCCGTCCGTTTGAATCCGTCAATATGAACTCACAGTCGTTTTCGTCTGCGAGCTTGTTTGCGTCATCTTCAAACGTATCCGAAGCGTATAGCTTTGAGATAGCATATGAAACGCTTACAAGTGTATTTTTTCTGCTGTTCACGTAGGTAGTACGCAGAAAAACAATTTGCAGCAGCCACAGCATCATAAGCATAAGAACGGCAAATCCAGTGAAATATATAAATAGTTGTTTTCTTATACTGACATATCTGTGTCTGTGCTGTTTCATCTCAACAGGCATAATGCTTCGCCTCTAATGCTCAGGCCAGGGGATATTCAAATTTATATCCCATACCTCTGAGCGTAACGATGAATTTTCTGTATTCACCGAGGCTCGAACGGAGCATCTTTATGTGCGTGTCAATTGTTCTGTCGTCTCCGTAAAAATCATAGCCCCATATCGCACTCAGCAGCTTTTCACGCGTGAGAGCTATGTTTTTGTTTTTGACAAAATAGAAGAGCAAATCGTATTCCTTCGGCGTCATGACAACGCGCTTGTCATCTACAAAAACGCTCCTTCCGTCAATGTCGATAACAAGTCCTTCAAAAACGTACTTATTTGCCGACTCGACTGTAGCCTTGTATCTTTGAAGCACCGCGTCAACGCGCGCCATAAGCTCCTTAGGGCTGAAAGGCTTGATAACATAGTCGTCTATTCCGAGTTCAAAGCCGAACAGCTTATCGTATTCCTCTCCTCTTGCCGAGAGCATTATGACCGGAATCTGCTTGAGCTTCTTTATTTCTTTGCAGGCGCTGTACCCGTCGAGACGCGGCATCATGATATCAAGAATGATCAGGTTATAATCGTTCTTCTTAACATGGTCGATCGCATCCATGCCGTCAACCGCTTCATCGCATTCGTAGCCCTTAAATTCTGAATATTCGCGTATAACCTCGCGTATGTTAGCTTCATCGTCAACTATTAGTATCTTTCTCATTGCTCCGCTCCTTCTCCATATTATTTTTTTTCATTTTGATTTTTGCATAAAATTGTGATATTGCTGTGACGGTAACTTGAATTTATGGTCATTCTGATGATTTGAGTCAGAAATGATAAAATATTTGATAAATCCGTTGACAAAACAGGAAAAAAGATATATATTAATAATCGTATTTTTTTGTTTGGAGGACGTCATTGGAGAGTGTTCTGCTTCGGCTTGAAAACATTTCGGTCAAATTTGACGACGATCAAATACTTGACCGCGTAAACCTCGATATACACGACAGGGAATTCGTAACTTTACTCGGCCCGTCCGGCTGCGGAAAGACGACTACGCTTCGTATTATCGGGGGTTTCGTTATACAGGATGAAGGAAAAGTGTATTTTCAGGGAAAGGATATTTCAGCCCTTCCGCCGCATAAGCGTCCGTTGAATACGATATTTCAGAAATATGCGCTCTTTCCGCACCTGAACGTTCATGAAAATATTGCCTTTGGGCTTCGTATAAAAAAGCTGCCCGAAAAGGAAATACGTAAAAAGGTCAATGAAATGCTTGCGCTTGTTAACCTCAAAGGCTTTAATAAGCGCAATATCAATTCGCTTTCGGGCGGACAGCAGCAGCGTGTTGCTATCGCACGCGCTCTTGCAAACGAGCCGAAGGTGCTTTTGCTTGATGAGCCGCTCGGCGCACTTGACCTTAAGCTGCGTAAAGATATGCAGATCGAGCTGAAAAACATCCAGCAGAAATCCGGCATCACCTTCATCTATGTCACTCACGACCAGGAGGAAGCACTTTCGATGTCTGATACTGTTGTCGTCATGGACGGCGGCATCATACAGCAGATAGGCACTCCGATAGATATATATAACGAACCGCAGAACGCGTTTGTAGCCGATTTTATCGGCGAAAGCAATATTCTTGACGGTGTTATGCGCGAGGATTATAAGGTTGCGTTCTCCGGCAACGCCTTCAATTGCCTCGACAAGGGGTTCGCAAAGAACGAGCCGGTCGATGTCGTTGTAAGACCCGAGGACATCGATATTGTGCCTGCTGAAAACGGAATGCTCTCCGGTACGGTGACCTCTGTCGTGTTTAAGGGCGTTCATTTTGAGATAATAGTTGAGATAAACGGCTTCAAATGGATGATACAGACCACGGATTATCATCCGCAGGGCGCGTTGATAGGTCTTTTTATAGAGCCTGACGCGATCCATATTATGAGGAAATCCAAATATTCCGGGACATACGGCGATTACAGCTCGTTCAGCGATGAGCTTGATAAGCTTTCCGATGTTAACGGCGATGAAGAATAGGAGCGTATGCTATGCACAGTAAGGTCAAAAAATCCTTCTGGGCACGGACTGCGTCCGCGCCGTATCTGTTATGGTCGGTCATTTTCATCGTTACCCCGATGCTGTTCGTGTTCTATTATGCCTTCACCGACAGAAGCGGTGCCTTTACTTTAGCAAATTTCAATGATATTTTCAACCCCGAAAAGGGTTATATCGGAATTTTTCTACAGTCTATCTGGTATGGAATGCTTTCCACCGTGGTGTGCCTTCTGCTTGCGTATCCGCTGGCTTATATCATATCGCAGAAAAAAGGTTATTCTCAGAAAACGCTGATTCTGCTGGTAATGCTTCCTATGTGGATGAACCTGCTCATAAGGACATACGCGTGGATGACTATACTCCAGGATACCGGTATAATCAATACGCTGCTCGGATACCTCGGGATCGATCCGATCCATATGATCAATACAGGCGGCGCGGTAGTGCTCGGTATGGTGTATAATTTTTTCCCGTATATGATCCTGCCGATCTACTCGGTCATGGCAAAGCTCGACAGAAGCTATATTGAGGCGGCACAGGACCTTGGTGCGAGCAACATTTCCGTGCTTAGAAAAATCATTTTACCGCTTAGTCTTCCGGGAGTGGTCTCCGGCGTGACGATGGTTTTTGTACCGTCTGTCAGTACGTTTTATATTTCGCAGAAGCTTGGCGGCACGCGTCTTATAGGCGACGTGATAGAGAAACAGTTCAAGGAATACAGCAATTATAATCTCGGCGCCGCGTTGTCGCTTGTTCTAATGATTATGATCTTTATCTGTCTTATTGTCATGAACAGATTCACTGACGAGGACGACGGGGGTATGATAGTATGAAAACAGCGTCAAGAATATATACTGCGTTGATTTTACTTTTTCTCTACGCTCCGATCATTGTGCTTATCGTTTTTTCGTTCAACTCCACATCCAGCACCGGCGTGTTTGAATCCTTTTCGTTCAGGTGGTACCGTGAGGTCTTCAATTCGGACGAAATGCTCGGCGCGTTGAAAAACACGCTTGTAGTGGCTTCGCTTTCGGCTGTGATATCGTGCCTCATCGGAACGTGCGCCGCTGTAGGGATTTTTAACTATCGCAAAAAATGGCTTAAAACAACAGTGCTGACTGTCACAAATGTGCCTATGATGAACCCGGATATAGTAACGGGTATCTCGATGATGCTGCTGTTTGTATGGTCAGGAACGCTGTTAGGAATACGGTCTACACTCGGATTCGGAACATTGCTGATTGCGCATATCACATTCAACCTTCCGTATGTCATCCTGAGCGTCCTGCCGAAGCTCAGACAGCTTGATCCTCATCTTTCCGAGGCGGCGCAGGATCTCGGCTGTACACCGCTGAGCGCGTTTATGCGTGTGGTCATACCTTCGATCTTCCCGGGCGTCATGTCCGGTATGATGATGGCGTTCACGCTGTCGTTGGATGATTTTATTATCAGTAACTTTACCACAGAAACATATCAGACGCTTCCGCTTTATATATATTCGATGACAAAGAAGCGTGTAACGCCCGACATCAACGCTCTTTCGACACTTATCTTCGTTTCGGTCCTCGCCCTTTTGCTTCTTATAAATCTCTCTCAAAACAGATATGACAAAAAGATACGTAAGGCAAAGGAAAAATTCATGTCCACTTCCGGAAAATAGATAACAGTATCGTAAGCGTTCTGCTTTTTATGTGATAAATGAAAGGAAAAAACATTGAAAAAAATCGCTGCTCTTTTGGTCCCCCTTATTCTGATCGGGATGTTTTCATTCGGCACTGCCGCAAAGACTCGCACAATCAACGTCTACAACTGGGGAGAGTATATCCCGGACGGAAGCGATGGTTCTCTGAACATCAATGAGCTGTTCACTGAAAAGACGGGCATTGAAGTAAACTACGTTACATTTGCGAGCAATGAAGAGATGTACGCGAAGCTTGCAAGCGGCGGGGTGAGTTATGATGTGGTCATACCTTCCGACTATATGATCGAGCGAATGATCAAGGAAAACATGCTTCAGAAGCTCGATTTTGACAATATTCCAAATTATCAGTATATTGTCGACCGATACAAAAGCCTTGCATACGACCCCGACAATGCATATTCCGTGCCGTATACAGTTGGACTTGTCGGTATCATATACAATACCACGGTCGTAACGGAAACGCCTGCGAGCTGGGATCTTCTTTGGAACGAAAAATACAGCGATCAGATATTGATGTTCGACAATTCGCGTGATGCTTTCGCGGCAGCACAGTTTCTGCTCGGATATGACGTGAATACGACCGATGTCAACGAACTGAACGCGGTCGCACAAAAGCTCAAGGAGCAGAAGTCGCTTGTACGTAAGTACGTTATGGATGAAATATTCAATATGCTCGAAAGCGGCGAAGCCGCTATCGGCCCGTATTATGCAGGCGATTATCTTACGATGTATGAGAACAACACAAATCTTGCATTTTATTATCCCGAAGAAGGCACAAACTTTTTTGTAGACGCGATGTGTATTCCGACGTGTGCTTCAGATAAAGAAGCTGCAGAGGCATATATCAATTTTCTTCTTTCTCCTGATATAGCGCTTGAAATAGCCGAATATATATGCTATGCGACGCCGAATTCGTCCGTGCTTGAAAACGACGAATATTCACTTAAGGATAACAAATATCTGTATCCGTCCGATGAGGTTCTCGCAAAAACACAGATTTTTACCTACCTCCCGCAGGAGACGACAGATTTGGTCAACGACTTATGGAATTCAATAGCAATCTCCGGAACAAATTATACGGTGCTGTACATTTGCTTCGGCGCGGTACTTGTGATCGTGATAGCTGTCGCTGTATTTCTCGGAATACGCAAAAAGAAGAGAAGCGTTTATGAAGACACTGATGAATAAGTAAATATGCTGAACCGTCCCACGAGTGCCAGTCACAGTGGGACGGCTTTTTTACTGTATTGAAGCTTCACGCAGCTTGTATCTGTTTATGCCCGTATCGGTTTCCATAAGTCTTACTTCGTTTGACAGTATACCGAAAAGATTCGTCAGATGTGTGACAAAGATAAACTGTATCCCGAGGCCTTCAAGCAGCGACAGAATCGTATAGATCGCGTCTGTACCTTCATCATAGGAGGTGGTTTGAAAAGTTTCGTTGAAAAAGATCAGCGAATGAGGCTTGAGCTTGTCGACAATCGCAGCTATCTGCTGTACCTCGCCTTCAAACCTTCCGGCTATATCGCCTTCGCGGAATTCCTCTTCAGCGGAAGAAAAGTGAGCACAAATGAGGGTTCTGATGCTTATGTGAGCTTCGTCTGCGCATACGGGTAATCCTGCCTGTGCAAATATCTGAGCGAGCGCGACAGAACGCAGAAATACTGTTTTTCCGCTTCCGTTACTACCGCGAATCAGAATTCCGCGGTCGCCTTTTCCCATGGCTATGTCGTTCGGAACGATGTCCTCGCCTTTGTGTGTGCTTTCACAGCAGAGAATCAGGTCACGCAGCTCCTTTGCATAAAAGCAATCTTCGTACTGTTCAAGCATTTTTGGGAATACATAGCTTACGCTCTTTTGTTCAAGAAACCTGATGTACGAGACGGCGGCATCGTAAAACATGAATTCATTTGATATGCCGAAGAAAAGCTCGTACACTGCGCTCGTGACGGCAAACAGCGCATCGGCGGTGCTGCGGAGCGCTTCGTTGAGCGCAAAGAGCGCGTCGTCGCTTTCCGTGTCGCCGAGAGCTACGCTGATATCCTTTTCTTTTTTTGAAGCAAAGATACGCTTGATTATGCCTGCAGAGTGTAGTGTGTCCTTGTCGGTTATGTCAGTCAGCTCTGAGCCGATCAATCGAAGTGTGTCGTCGGTATGTGTGTGCAGTATAAAGCGGAACTGTTCAGGCGTATGATATTGAAACAGAGATGCAATCGTATATATCTCGTCAAACGCTTTGTTGTCTGTCATCGTACGGCAGTAATCCCGTATATTTTTCAAACCTTCAGAATTAAGCTCTGCTTCTTCGAGTACACTCAAAAAGCTTCTCAAATATGAGATGATCGTACGCGTGAATGTAGCGGTAACCTGCATTTGTGAATATGTATATTCAAGCAGTGAACTGTATCCGCCTGATGCGGCGGCAGGAAACACATTTTGACGCAACTGGTTCCAGTCGGAGCGAATGCTGTCATATCGGTTGAATATCAGCTTCATGTCCGAAAGCAGCTTGCCGCTTTTGAGAAAGTCCTTTAGGATATCCTGTCTGAATACAATGTCGTCAACACTGCTTACAGGACATTTCAGGACATCAATGAAATAGGCGGCTCTTTTAGGAAATGGACAAAATTCTGAAACGGCTTTGTCTACAGAAAGATCGTAGAACAACTTGTCAAATTCGGACAACGGCTGCGTCTGACCGGAAAGGTCTTTGTATAATAGTGAATACTTCATTTCAAACACACACCGAACCTTTCACCGAGCTGCTCACGTGTAAGTGCGTACTTTCTTAAAATATCACCGGCAAATGAGCTTTTCTTACCTTTGCTTCGCGATACTTTATAAGTACGTCTGTTGCTGTCACTTTCATCGATTATGACGCTCAGCGATGGTATGTTCGTCGCAAGCGCATGCTGATGGGTAATGTATATTCCGAATTTGCCTTCGCTCTGCAGCTTTTCTGCAAGCGCCTGTGTGCTTCTTAGCGCTATCTCTTCAGTTGTTATGGAAAAGGTTTCGTTGAGTAGTATTACTCCATCGTTGTCCGCGATGCTGAAGATTTTGTCAAGCCTGATTTGCTCGTCGAGAAAACGTCCGGTATCTTCAAAGCGTTCGTCGTGCGGAAAATGGGTGAATACGCCGGAAAACGGGTATATCTGTGCTGCCTCTGCCGATATGGGACACCCGCTGAGAAACATACACAGGTTAAGGCCTACGGCACGCAGATAGGTCGTCTTTCCGCCGCCGTTTGCTCCGGTCAAAAAGAAGAACGGCTCATCAGCTGTAAGGGATATGTCGTTCGGAACGATGCTTTTTTCGTTTTTCAATATTAGTGAAAGGTCATAAGCATTGCGGCAGATATATTCCTTTTTGTCGGATACGGACGGGTATGTGAACAGCACCGACAAAGCCTTGGCTTTTTCGACAATACCGAGTACGGAAATATAGAAAGCCAGCTCATCATCGTACTTTGTGATGCTTTCGTTGTACATGCCTGAAAAACGACTGTAAAATTCGGCAAAAGCCGAAAACTGTGACGGATATAGCTTTTTGATACCCTCAATTATTTTCGGAGTAAGTGCATATGAAAAATTTCCGTATCGTTTCGTTACGTCAAGCTCAAGCTCATCAGCACATTCGTATAGCTTTTCGGCATATGATTTTTTATGTCCGTCAGTGAGCGTAAGCGATTCGTTGAGTATATTGAAGCTGACACCGCTTATTTCTCCCAGAAGCGCATAAGCCTTCTGTACAGCTGCATCAGCATCGATAAATTCCTTTTCACTGCTCAGAACAGAAAAGTACTTTGAAAAACGGCTCAGCAGAGGACTTTCAAAACCGCTGCTTGCAGCTTCCTTCACAAATTTGCAGTATGAATAAAACAAAGATACAAAAAGAGCGTTTCTCTCATCCACACAGGACGATGAGCAATAGAGCGAGTTTTTTTTGCATACATCGGATATATATTCGTAAATGCATGCAGCAGCCTTCGCTTTTTTGCGGTCCTCAAGCTCTTTGAACGCGGCTTGTCTTGCGAGAATGTCCGTTTTACCGCAAACATATCTCATACAGCGCGATGCCTTATCGCCTATGAGCTTGTCAAGCTTCAGGTCTTCTATGACATCCTGCATCAAAGGTGTGGTACTTTTTGTATTCATTTGCGAAAAAAGTATACTTGGATAGTTCATCATTGCGTTTCCTTATCTTTATCAAGCAGATTATAACACACTTTTCCGATAAGGGCAACTTTTTTTTGACCTTCTACTGTGTTTTTATCCGATAAAGTCATCGACAACATCAAAAAAATCAGATGAGGTCACGAAGGTATCAGCACAAGCCTGCATGAAATCATAAGCTTGCTTTTCGTCACATGTGATCTCAGGTGCTGTCATGACAGTCTCTTTCCCGGTTCGTGAGTCAATCTCAATAAGATTGAGAGAATAAATATGTTTATCTATTTCCTGTAGATAATGCTCACTGAGAAAATATGTGAGGCTTAGAACTGCGTTTTGCATGTCCAGAGTTTGTACTGTTTTCTTCATTGATTTGATTCCTCCATATAATTTTGTGTATATAATAACACAAACAAGCACCTTTGTAAATAACAATAATTATAAATATAATACCTAAAAAAGGGGGTAAAACTCGAAAAAGGGTATTTAAAATTACTTTTTGGAGTTATTTCGACTTTTAATATGAAAATATGAACAAAATTTTTTGAAGTTATAGATCAAAATTTTCTTCTCTAAAAATGCCAGTGACTATTGACAAAGCGAAAATGCTGTGGTAAGATTACTTTTGTTGTAAATACGCGCCGTTAGCTCAGCTGGATAGAGTATTTGGCTACGAACCAAAGGGTCGGGGGTTCGAATCCCTTACGGCGTGCCACTGGGCCCGGACAGATAATGTTCGGGCCGCTTTTTATATTTATTTATCAGAAGAGTTTTTTCTGATAAATGCGAAAGGCACGGTCAAACGCGATGATTGAAAAGTATCTTCCGAGGACGGATTTTGACTCTTATGAGGACTTCAAAGAGAATTACAGACTCAATGTACCTGATAATTTTAACTTTGCTTACGATATTGTTGACGGATGGGCGAAGCAGGACGACAAAAAGCTTGCGCTTGTATGGTGCGATGATGAAGGACATAGAAAGGATTATACTTTTTGCGATATATCTCGTCTGTCGAATAAAGCTGCGAACTACCTTTCTTCGCTCGGTATAGGTGTCGGCGACAGAGTAATGATGATACTTAAACAGCGCCCTGAAGTATGGATAACGATTTCGGCACTGTGCAAAAT
>CAZFZL010000051.1:0-10802 GCA_964523005.1 uncultured Oscillospiraceae bacterium | reverse complement strand
TTATATCGGTACACTGTTTTCCGAGATCCTCAATCATACCGTTGAGAATATCCATATCACGCCGTACGCTGTCGATTCCGCGCGACGGAATGTTTGCGCCCTCGGCGTCACTTTCGAGCTTTGCTATATCCACATCGGCATAGTTATAGTTATATATGTCGTGTTTCTTATCGTATTCGCTCTTCACAAGCGCTCCTGCTGAAACGTCGGAAAACAGCGCGGTTATACAACGTGTATATTCTGATTCATCCGGTTGCTCTCTGCTTAGAGAAGCAATCCGTTCACCGATGGAATCGGAAAGGTCGGTGCATTCATCTTCGTGCGTTTGGATCGTTTCATTCAGACGGTCAACATAAGACTGCTTTTCGCGCATATTGATTTCATACTCCGGATAGTCCTTCAATTCACGTCTGAAGCGTCTGACGCTTTTATAACCATATTTTGAAGCAAAGGAGGAAAGCCGTATTGCAGAAATGATATATACTGCAAGCGACAATATACACAGACCAGCGACGATATAATTAATTATCTGCGGAATATCAAGCTTCAATCCGTAAAAAGCGCCGGCAAGCGCACCAAACGCGAGCGCGAAAAATATAAAAACAGTCATACATACGCTGCGCGTCTTTGCCTTGGATGCGAGAAGCGGTTCAGTTTTCGAATATACGGCGTCACGGGAAGCAAGCGTATTGCGCTCTCTAAGCCTGTCAAGCTCTGTTTGAAGTTCAGCCTCAGCAGCACGTTCCTCTTCAAGCTTTTCGCGGCTGTGAATCAGCTTTTCGTTATCGGAAGAAAGCTTTTCTATAAACAAGCTTCCCGGAATATCACCGCCGAAAAGTATTTTTGCCTTTTCAAGATCGCTCAACGCTTGTTCAACTTCGGCTTTCAATATTCGGTATTCATTGAGCTTTTTCTGGGCTTCATATTTTTCAATGTTTTTTTGTTCGTTACCAAGCTCATCCTGTTGATTTCTGCGCTTTTGGATGAGTTCTTTTTTGGCGTTGAGAGACAGCGTAAGGCGCAGTAATTCATCATTCGACTGCGTCGCAGTATACAGGTCGTTTTCAATGCTTGTCAGAGCCGCTTCGGCGGACGGAAGTCTGCCGCGGTTCTGGCGGTTGACGATCTCTGTCCTTGCAGCATTTATTTTATCGGACGCGTTCGAATATGACATCATCTCATCGGCTGAAAAAACGAGATTTTCAAGTTGTTGAGCGAGGATCGGATCGCCGTTCTTCGTTCTTTTCAGGGAGTAAAAGAACGCCGTTTTCGTGTATGTTTCTTCGCTGACGCCGAAGAAATACTCGCCCGGCACGATCCCGTCAAGAACTTTTTTGCCGCCTGTAAGCTCCGTCACCGTTACGGTTTCTTTTGAAGGCTTACAAAAATACCGTCCGACGCAGAATCTGCCCTTAGGGCAGGAAAACTCGATCGAACCTTCGACAAAATTCGAATCCCAAGGGATGTACATATTCTTTTCATTTCCCAATATACCTTGCAGACGTGTTCCCGAAAAACCATAGAACACGAATTTGATAAATGCGGCGAGCGTCGATTTTCCGGCGCCGTTGTGCGCGTTTATCAGATTTATTCCGGCAGTCGGTGTTATGACGGTATCTTTCAGACAGCCGAATGCTTTTATGTTTATTTTTTCAAATATTATATCCTTCATACGTTCAGCTCCTCAAAATCGGTCACGTTCCTGTCTGCAAGAGCCGACAGCCCGTATCGGAGCGCCATTATGGCGATCTCCCGTTTTTGCGGTTCGTTTTCGATCAGGTCGCACATCTGCCGATAAAAAACTCCCCTGAGCGTCATGTCGCCTTCTGTCTCACTAATGTTGGCATAAGGGACGCTGTTGTCCTTTATTTCGAGATAATAAGGCCTTTCGGAAAGCTCTGTAAAATCATCAGCCGTGATCATTACACCGGAAGGCATTTCACCGTCAAGCACTATGCGCAAAGCAGTATCACTTCCATATTCACGTATAAGCGTTTTCAGCAGAGAAACGATCTCAGGCTTTGTAGATTGACCGGAGACCGTAAACCTTACCGTCTCGAATCTTTTGAGCGAAAGACGAATACCCTTCAGCCGTACGTCTGAGTGCGAGACTGTTCCGGAAAGACCGCCTTTGTAACCGAGTTCATCAAATCCGCGGCCCTCAATACAGCCTGAATAAGCATATGATGTCTTCCCTGCTTGCTTCACGCCGTCAGTTTTATGTATATGGCCGAGAGCAATATAGTCAAAGCCGCTTTTCTCGATATCTGAAACGAGTATGGGGCCGTCCTTTGACAAGGGAACTCCGACTGTTCCGTGGCAGACGAGGATATTAATACGTTCCGGATCAAGTGGCAAATAACCGGTCACAGGACTTTCAGTCATTGAATTTGACGTAAAACCGAAGCCGTATACGTCGGTGTTAAGCTCATCTATTCGTACTCTTTCCTTTGCTGTAAAGATGTGTACGTTTTGCGGCCAAGACAAAAGCTTGTACGGTGAGTGCTGGTCGTACGGGTCGTGGTTTCCGGGTGTGATGAAAAACCGACATTCCGGATATGATTTGAATTCATTTATAAGACTTTCGGCAGTATCAAGCGTTACATATTGCGAATCAAAAAGATCGCCGGCGATGAAAAAAAGCTGTGTTGATACACTTTTTGCGTACAAGATCGCGTTTCGAAAAGCACTTCTAAGCTCCGAGTTGCGTTTTTCCGCTTTTGTGAGCGAAAGCGCAAACGGCGTGTCAAGATGCAGATCGGCGCAGTGAAAAATCGTTACTGACATTGTGTTGCATTACCTTTCGTTAAAACTTTGCTGTACGTATGAACGCGGCGAGAGAGCCGCGGTTTATCCCCTGACGGCGATGTGAGTAAAACTCATCAGAGCAACAGGTGCATATACCGCAGTCGGAGATGTTTTCGTCCGGTATTCCAGCATCGAGCAGTTGGATGATGTTGGCTTCGGCAGTTGAGAAAAAGAGCTTATCTTCACGGCTCGTGAAGCAATCGCTGTATCTGCTGCCGAAATTGCTTTTAAAATCCGGCTGTACCTCATAGCAGCATTCTCTTGCGCACGGGCCTATTGCCGCAATGATATTTTCTGCGCTTGAACCAAAATCAGACATCATCTTCTTCACTGCTTTTACGATTATTTCGTCTTTCGTGCCGCGCCAGCCGGCGTGTACTGCGCCGCAGGTACCATTATTCTTATCGTACAGAAGTATCGGAACACAGTCCGCTGTCCGTACGCTGAGGATAATATCTTCGGTATTGCTGACGAGTCCGTCTACTCCGCGGTTGTAAGGAACGCCGCAGTTGGAAGCATCGGCGCGCTCAACGACAGAAGTGTGCAGTTGCCAGGCGCGTACTATATGGTCTTCCGTCAGCCCGAGCTGCTTTGAAGCGAGTGAATGATGATACGACACGTTTTCGCTGCTGTCTTGTTCGCTGCCCTGACCGATGGCGAAATTAAGGCTTTCAAAACAGCCTTTACTTATGCCGCCGTGTCGCGTGGTAAATAAATGCATAACGCGATTTTTTTCTAAGAGCGGGCTTATGTAGTATGGAAACATACCTGTTTTCAGGATAAAATCTTCTTTCAAACCGGTAGTCCTTTCTTGTCAGTTCGTACGCGCAGCGCTGTATCATCTCATAAAAAATTATATCATATTTCTCTGATTTCTGCAACAGAGGAAGTAATATTTTCAGTGAAAAAAATGATTTTGAGAAAATACTAAAAAGGTATTGACAAACGACGTTGTCACTGTTATAATGTTCAAGCTGTCGGTTTTCAGGACGGCACGGCGGAATAGCTCAGCTGGCAGAGCATTCGGTTCATACCCGACAGGTCGTAGGTTCAAATCCCACTTCCGCTACCACGTCCTGTTCTCCGACATCATATGGCCCGTTGGTCAAGAGGCTAAGACACCGCCCTTTCACGGCGGTAACAGGAGTTCGATTCTCCTACGGGTCACCAAAAATCCCGAATGCATTAGCATTCGGGATTTTTACTTCTTGTGTAAGCAATATTGACACACAGCAAGCACAGCACCGGTACCTGTTTTTTTTCAGTATTTTACTGTACAATCTTCAAATAATATGTTATAATTATATGAATAAATATTTTTTGTCTGAAAGGAGCTTTTGCGCGTCATTTTGCCGGCAAAGGCGGTTTTATCAATGATCGAAAAATCGATGGCAGGGCTTGAAATCGATTTTGTCTACAAGCTCTTCGGTACGCTTGACAACAATATAATCCTTCTTGAAAACGGATTTCAGGTACGTATACAGTGCAAAGGCGATTGCCTTGTCGTCGGCGGCGACAACGAAGAAAACGTCACGCGTGCATGCAGCGCAATAGAGCAGCTCCAAAGTGTGACGAGGCTTAATGATTCCGTTGATGAAAACAGCATCAATTACGTCATCGGAATGGTTAACGAAGGGCGCACAGAGGAGCTTTCCGGACTGTACGCAGACTGCATATGTCTCACCGGAAAAGGAAAGCCGGTCAAGGCGCGCACGGTAGGGCAGAAGAAATACGTTGAAGCGATAAAAAGCAACACCGTCGTCTTTGGTGTCGGGCCTGCCGGCACGGGAAAGACCTTTCTTGCAGTCGCAATGGCTGTCACAGCGCTCAAGCACAAAGAGATAACGCGCATCATCCTCACCCGACCGGCAGTGGAAGCCGGTGAAAAGCTTGGATTTCTTCCCGGAGATCTCCAAAGCAAGATCGATCCCTATCTGCGTCCGCTTTACGATGCGCTCGGCGAGATGCTCGGTCACGACAGCTTCAGAGCGTTTATCGAAAAAGGCACGATAGAGATCGCACCTCTCGCTTATATGCGCGGAAGGACGCTCGACGATGCGTTCGTGATACTTGACGAAGCACAAAACAGTACGCCTGAGCAAATGAAGATGTTCCTGACGAGACTCGGAAGCAACTCCAAAGCGATCGTGACCGGCGACATCACGCAGATCGATCTGCCGGAGCTAAAAAAAAGCGGGCTTGTAGAAGCGATACGAATACTCGACAACATTCCCGGAATATCGATATTCCGTTTCTCGCACCGTGATGTAGTGCGTCATCCACTCGTGCAGAAGATCATTCTGGCATATGAATCATTCGAAAAAAGTAATAAAAACAATACTGAGCAAAGGGCACACAGTCCTTCAGCATATAGGAGAAGACCAAATGAAAAGCAATAAGGTTTATCTTGAAAGCGAAATAGACGATCCGCTTCTCACGCCGGCGCTTACAGACAGAGTGTGCGAAGGGCTCAAAACAGCTGCCGCAGAGCTGCTCGGCGATGAAGCGTGGAGTGTATGCCTTGTTTTCACCGATGACGGATCGATTAGAGTACTCAACAAGGAAAGACGCTCTATTGATTCGGTCACGGACGTGCTTTCGTTTCCGATGTGGGATTTTTCTGCGCCGTGTGTTGCAGGAGAAGAGCTTGAGGAGGACGAGGACGGCACAGTCTGTCTCGGCGATATCGTGATCTCGTTTGACACGGCAAAAAGGCAGGCGGAGCAATACGGTCATTCGCTGCTGCGCGAATGTGCATTCCTCGCCGTCCATTCCCTGCTGCATCTCGTAGGATACGATCATATCGACGACGGCGGCAGAGCGAGCATGGAGAAAAAGCAGCGCGATATCATGAAGCTTATAAATATACCGAGAGACGGAGAGAATACAAATGACTAAAAGCGCATTCATACTTATATGCGGCAGACCGAACGTGGGAAAATCCACGCTCCTTAACGCGCTGCTCGGTGAGAAAATCGCCATTGTGTCGAAAAAGCCGCAGACGACGCGCACGCGCATAACCGGGATACTGACGAAAGGCGAAAACCAGTATGTATTCATCGATACTCCCGGCATACACAATCCGAAGACAAAGCTCGGCGACTATATGATGAAGCGCGTCAACGATTCGATCAACGATTCCGACATCAATCTTTTTGTCATAGAAGCCGGAACACGTCTCAACGAAGCGGAGACAAAAACGCTTGCTTCACTGTCTTTGCGCGGCGGCAAAACGATACTCATAATCAACAAATGCGACGCGGTAAACAAGGTCAAGGTCGCCGAAACAATACGCGATATTTCGGAAAATTATGAATTCGAATCGGTCATACCTATAAGCGCGCTGACAGGTGACGGTGTAAGCATAGTTTTTGACGAGATTGATAAGCTCATGCTCGAATCCGTCCATTTCTTTCCTGAAGACATGATAACGGATATGCCGGAAAAGCAGCTCGTTGCCGAGATGATACGCGAAAAAATACTGCGTCTTACCGATGAGGAGATCCCGCACGGTGTTGCCGTCGTGATAGAGGAATTTCACGAAAAGAAAGATTTGCTTTCCATACGTGCCGAGATATACTGCGAAAAAGAATCGCATAAAAGAATCATCATCGGACACAAAGGCGAAATGCTCAAGAAGATCGGAACATATGCGCGTCAGGATATAGAGAGTTTTTTCGGTATGAGAGTATATCTTGACCTGTGGGTCAAGGTAAAGGAAAACTGGCGTGACAGACAGTCGCTGCTCAACTCATTCGGTTACGGAGACAAGGAGTAAATGTACGTTGACGTAAAGGCACTCGTGATAAAGGAACAAAAAAAGGGCGAAAACGGCAAACTGCTTACCGTTATAACGCCTTCACGCGGTGCGCTCACCGTTTCGGTCAGAGGCGGAGTGAGTGTTTCGTCACGTTTTTTTGCGCCCTGTCAGCTCTTTGCGTATTCTGATATGACTCTTTTCAAGCGCGGAAACTATTATACGCTCATCGAAGCGAAGATAATCGACGTGTTCTTTGAGCTCAACAAATCACTCACAACGCTTTCGCTTGCCTGCTGGATGTGCGACGTTATGAAAAATTACAGCATCGGCGACGAAGAACAGGGAGAACAGTTCAGGCTGCTGCTCAATTCGCTTTGGTATCTGAGCCGTTCACCTGAAAAGCACAAAAGCATAAAAACGGTTTTTGAGCTTCGAACACTGTTTCTGTCGGGATTTTGTCCGGAATTCACGTGCAGCGGCTGCGGTCTGCCAATTGAAAATGACGCCGTTATTAACTGCGAAACGGGTGAATTCTTCTGCCCCGGATGTTTTCCGGAAGCGAGCAGAGCGGTCAGTCCGTATTTCCGGCTTACGAAGGATATGATCTCGTATATGATATACATAGCATGCTGTCCGCCGAAAAAGATATTCGCCTACCAGTCCGGCAACGACCTTGAAAGCGCACTTGCTCCGGTTTCAGAGCGCTTTTTCATAAGCATGAGCGGTATAAACAGCGATAAACTCACTTTTTACAAAAATACATTATTGGATTAGGATGAAAGAAATGAATGGGTTTGAGCGTGCTTCACGCATACTTGAATTTGATAAAGTCCTCCTGCTGCTCGCGCAGTGCGCACAGACGGACGGAGGAAGAGAAAAAATAAAACAGCTGCAGCCTGTCAGCTCATATGAGCGCGCCTGCCGTATGCGCGACGAGACGACATGTGCAAAAAATCTGACCGTTGTATACGGTCCGGTGTCATTTTCCGGGATGAAGGATATAATCCCGATCGTGGAACGCGCCTTCAAGGGCGCGGTGCTGTCGCCTTCGGAGCTGTTAGACACGTCAAGAGTACTCTCTATAGCGGCGAGGATGGCTGCGTACAGACCGAAGCCGGACGAAGAAGATGTATTGTCGGTATATTTTGACACGTTAGAACCAAACAGATTTCTCGAACGTGCCATAACCGACGCGATCATAGCGGAAGATATAATCGCCGATCAGGCGAGCCCGGAGCTTTTTTCTGTCAGACGCAGCATCAAGAAAGCTGAAAACAGCATTCGTGACGCGCTTTCGAAGTATACCGGCGGAACTCAGAACAAATATCTCCAGGAAAACATCGTTACGATGAGAAACGGACGGTATGTCGTTCCGGTCAAGTCAGAATACCGCAACGAAGTCAAGGGGCTGCTGCACGACACCTCAGCTTCCGGCGCAACACTGTTTATCGAGCCGCTCGCCGTTCTTGAAGCAAACAACAAGCTGCGTGAGCTGCGTTCCAGAGAGCAGGAGGAGATCGAAAAAATACTGCGTGAGCTTTCAGAAAAAGTCGCCGGATTCTCAGTACAGCTCGTAAACGATTACAACGCGCTCACCGAGCTTGACGTTATATTCGCGAAGTCTGAATTTTCATACCGCTGTAATGGTATTGCTCCCGTGCTTACCGAGTTTCGCGACGAATATTCGCTTATTGCCGCGCGCCATCCGCTTCTTGATAAAGAAAAGACCGTCCCGATAACGCTGTCGTCAGACAAAAAAATCTCTACTGTCGTTATAACGGGTCCGAACACCGGCGGCAAAACGGTGACGCTCAAAACACTTGGATTGTTTTCGCTTATGGCGCAGTGCGGAATACATCTTCCCTGTTCCTGCGGAACGGTGCTGCCCGTGTTCGACGCTGTACTGCCCGACATCGGAGATGAACAAAGCATCGAGCAGTCGCTTTCGACATTTTCGGCTCACATAAAAAATATCGTCGACATAATCGGCTGCGCTGATTTTCAGTCGCTTGTACTGTTTGACGAGCTCGGTGCCGGTACCGACCCGGTCGAAGGTGCGGCGCTGGCTATATCGATACTCGAAAAGATTCGTGCACTTGGCGCTTTCTGCGCCGCCACAACACATTATGCCGAGATAAAAGTATATGCGCTTGAAAACGATTCGATTCTGAATGCCTCATGTGAGTTTGACATAGACACGCTTAAGCCGACGTACCGTCTCATAACCGGTATTCCCGGCCGTTCCAACGCTTTCGCCATAGCGCAGCGTCTTGGGATAAGCGAAGAGATAATCGAAAAGGCCAAGGCCTACATGGATGACGACAACAGTCGTTTTGAGGACGTTATCGGCAAGCTTCAACGCGCCGAGCAAACGATGCGTGAAGAGCAGGAAAACGCTAAAAACGCCAGAATAGAGGCTCAGAACCGCATACACAAGGTGCAGGCTGAATGTGACGAGCTGATAGCGAAGGCAAATGCTGAATCTCAGCGCGTCAAGGCACAAGCGGATAAAATCATTGCCGATGCGCGGGTTACGAGCGAATACGTCATGACCCAGCTTGAAAACGCAAAAAAAGAGCGTGACAGACAGGAATCGGCGCAGGCGCTTGAAGAAGCGCGCAGAAATATCAGAACGGCGTTCAAAAACACGAGCACATCGCTTGAAGACGCGGACATCGAAGACGACGACTATGTTCTGCCGCGTGAGTTGCGCAAGGGCGACCGTGTGCGCGTGAAGGGGCTGAGCAAAGTAGGTACAGTAATATCTGCCGACACAAAATCCGCAAGTGTGATATTCGGAAAGGCCACCACCAAGGTCCCGCTCGCTTCTCTGCGTCTTTCAAATGAAGCGTCTGCCGTTGCAAAAAGCGATGTTGCCGTTTCGAAGCCGCAGCGCTTGCTCGATCTGAGACATGAGATTGATGTTCGTGGCAACACCGGTGAAGAAGCCTGGATGACGGTGGACAAATATCTCGATAACTGTATTTTCGAAGGCTATTCAAGTGCAACGATAATCCACGGTAAAGGTACCGGAGCGCTGCGCAACGCTATATGGCAGCATCTTCGTCATGACAAGCGCATCGCGTCTTACAGACCCGGTGCGTACGGCGAGGGCGATTACGGCGTGACTGTCGTTGAGCTTAAATTGAAATGAAAATAAAAACAACAAAAAACTCATGAAGCGACAACCGGTATCATCTCAATAAACGACCGATAAAAAAAGCGGACAGCCCGAAGTGACGTGACCCCAAAAGTTTAGACACTTTTGGAGGTGCATATCACGAAGGCTGTCCGTTTCTTTGTTTGTTATTTTGAAAGGAGCGCGATGACCGATTCCTTAGGTATTGCACCGACTGATTTTGCCGAGACCTTTCCGTTTTTGAATACGAGCATTGTTGGAATGCTCATTATTCCGTAGCGTTCGGCGAGGGACGGTTCTTCATCGATGTTAATCTTCCCTACTTTTATATCAGTTCTCTCGTTCGCGACGTCTTCCAGGACGGGAGCGACCATACGGCACGGCCCGCACCATGACGCCCAAAAATCGACGAGGACCGGTACGGCGGAATTGATCACTTCCTGCTCAAAATTATTTTTGGTTATCTTTATTGTACTCATTTTTTGTCTCCTTACGTTTTTCCTTAGTATACGCTTTTTTTATTCCTTTGCTGTGACTTTGTTACAAAAGGGGCTGCATGATGCAGCCCCGAATGAATATTCGCTTATTACAGAACGGAAAACCGTTCGCACATCTCTTCGGCTTTACCGCACGTCAGCCGTCCCTCAGGGCAGATGCCGGTCACATAACAGCTCGGTCCGAATTTTTTCATCGTATCGGGATAAACCGTGCGTGCGAGGCTGAGAGCCTCGACTGCGATATCACGTATTTCCCACTGCGCGCGGTTGCAGGTGCGCAGGCAGAAGAAATGTTCAAGCTCTCTGCCGTTCATTGAGAACACGACATCAAGTGTATTTCCGCTAAGCGCAAAGTATGCGCTGTCGCTGACGGGCATTCCGGCATCAAGCATATCACAGAGCATAAGATGAGCTTTTGCAAAAGCGTTCATATAGATTTTCTCTGCTTCTGGTAAAGCGGCGACCGTTTCGGGAAGGATATGTTTTCCGGAGAACGCGGCAGTGATAACAGGCGGAACGAGGATGCTTTGTATTCTGTGACGCACCAGATGCGTTAGGGCGGCAAGAGAGATATTCTCTATCTTATAAGTACACGAAA
>CAZFZL010000050.1:0-10938 GCA_964523005.1 uncultured Oscillospiraceae bacterium | reverse complement strand
TTGAGACGGTCGTTTGTCTTTCAAAAAGCATTGATTCCGACTTGTTGTAACAAAAGGAGAAATATAATATATTTTATAACAGGCTCATCGCATACGGGAAAAACGCTGCTTGCGCATAAGCTGATGCTCAAAAACGGTTGTAGCTATATTTCAATAGACCATATAAAAATGGGGCTAATCAGAAGCAAACAGACAAAGCTTACTCCTGTAAGCAGTGATAAACGCTGAGTTCTTATTTGTTTCCTATCATTGCGGAGATCGCAAAGACGGCTATTGAAAACAAACAGAGTTTAATTATTGAAGGCGTATATATTCCGCCTGATTACAAGGAGTATTTTGATTCCGGTTATTTAGCGCACATCAAATATGTTTGCTTGATTTTCAGCAGGAATTACATAGAAAATAACTTTGATCTGATAAAAGAAAAGGCCAATGTCATTGAAGAAAGGTTAGACGATACGCTTTGCAGGCAAGCGCTTATTGACGAGAACCTTTTCAATCTAAAGCAATGCGAAAAGCTAAAGAACAACTATCGGCTTATCGAAAGTGAGTATAATGTTGATACAGATGATCTTTTCGAGTGAAAATAGAAGCATTCTATCATAATAAACAGATAATATCGTACTATTTTGCAAGAGGTGACAGCTTTTGAAAAAAAAGAAACCATCGGCTGTGTTCGGCGAGCTGAAAGGGTTAAGCTTTAAAAATTTTCTTCTTCTCACTGCGGCAGGTATAATCAACGCATTCGGTATTACTGTATTTCTTTCACCGGTGAAATTATATGACAGCGGCATTTCCGGAACATCCATGCTGTTAGCTCAAATAACACCTGAGTGGATGACTCTTTCCGTGCTTTTGTTGATACTGAATATTCCGCTTTTTATATTCGGCTTAAAAAAACAAGGACTTGTTTTCACAGTATATTCTATATATGCTGTCGCGGTGTATTCTGTCTGTGCGTGGTTGATTACAGATTTTTTGCCGATAGATGTAAGTATAATGTCTCCGCTTGCCGGTTCTGATTTGTTGCTTTGTGCTTTATTCGGAGGAATTATTTCAGGTCTCGGAAGCGGTCTTGCCGTGCGCTTCGGCGGAGCGATGGACGGAATCGAGGTTATGTCCGTCATTTACGCAAAGAGAATAGGAATTACCGTCGGCACGTTTGTGATGATATACAATGTTACTTTGTATATTATCTGCGGGATCGTCATCCATAGCTGGATATTGCCCCTGTATTCGATCGTTACATATATGGCTGCGCTTAAAACAATAGACTTTGTTGTTGAAGGAATCGACCGTTCAAAATCTGTTTTTATTATTACTTCACACGAAGAAGAAATCTGTATGTCGCTGTCAGCAAATTTTGAGCAGGGTGTAACCATATTGGATGCAAAAGGATATTATTCAGGCACCGATAAAAAAATGATCTATATAGTTCTTAACCGTTTTCAGATCACTCAGATGAAGGATATTGTACATTCGATCGATCCGGGCGCTTATATCTCCATCAGTGACGTTGCTGACGTTTTTAAGGCAGTACCGAAATAAAACACGCAGGATCCGAAATTCCCGACAGCCGTACACCGACAGGCATGCCGGGAATGGCGGCTTGAAAATAAGTTTTGCGTTTTTATAACGCGTATTTATGTCATCCATAAGAAACATATATTTGACTTATGGATAATATAGGTCTATACTGAGAGTACCGAAAAAAACTACAAGGACGGAACTCAAATGGAAAGACTTATTGGCACCGTTTCTATGGGCATACGCGCTCCTATAATCAGAGAGGGCGACGACATCGCGCAGATAGTCGTTGACAGCGTACTTGCCGCTACACAAAGCAACGGAATAAAGCTCGCTGAAAAGGATGTCGTTGCCGTGACGGAAGCCGTCGTCGCGCGCGCGCAGGGCAACTACGCAACGACCGATCAGATAGCAGCGGATATAAAGAACAAATTCGGTGACGAGCCGATGGCAGTCCTCTTCCCGATACTCAGCCGCAACCGCTTTGCGATATGCCTGAAGGGTATCGCGAAGGGCGCGAAAAAGATATATCTTTGCCTGAGCTATCCGTCGGACGAAGTAGGCAACCATCTTGTCGACCTCGATCTACTCGATGAAAAGGGTGTGAATCCTTGGTCTGACGTGCTTACGGAAGAGAAATTCCGCGAACTGTTCGGCTACCGCAAGCATCCGTTCACCGGAGTGGATTATATACAATATTATAAAGACGTTATCGCGTCTACCGGCTGTGAAGTCGAGGTCATACTCGCCAACGACTGCCGCGCGATACTCAAATACACAAAGAACGTGCTCTGCTGCGACATACACACACGCGAACGCACGAAGCGTCTGCTCAGGAATGCCGGAGCTCAGAAGGTATACAGCCTTGACAACATCCTTTCCGAGTCTGTCAACGGCAGCGGAAAGAACGAAAAATACGGTCTGCTCGGAAGCAACAAGGCAGACGACGACAGGATCAAGCTATTCCCGCGTGAATGCGAAAGCGTGGTAAATGCGATCCAGGCAAGCATCCTTGACCGCACAGGCGTGAAGGTTGAAACGATGATCTACGGCGACGGCGCGTTCAAGGATCCGATGGGTAAGATCTGGGAGCTTGCAGACCCGGTCGTCAGCCCCGCGTACACGTCGGGACTTGAGGGACAGCCGAACGAAGTAAAGCTTAAATATCTCGCTGACAACAACTTCAAGTCGCTCAGCGGCAGCGAGCTGAAGGACGCCATAAGCGACTATATACGCCACAAGGACAGCGATCTCGTCGGACAGATGGTCTCGCAGGGTACGACGCCCAGACGCCTGACCGACCTTATCGGTTCACTTTGCGACCTGACATCGGGAAGCGGCGACAAAGGCACGCCGATCATCCTCATCAAGGGCTACTTCGACAACTACGCAAAATAATCACATACAAAAAACAGGCGGCAGAAGCGTTTTTCGCTCTGCCGCCTTCATATATTCCGTTATTTTTGCTGAGCTTTTCTCTTCTTTGCGTCCTCGATAAGCGACTGAACGTCGTCTATGACGGCATCGGCCTCCGCATCGGCGGAAAGCAGAAAAGAAAACTCTGTTTTGTCAGTACATACGGCAGTGAATTTCGAATAGTTTTTACTCAGTGCGTTCTGCTCTGACTCGACCGGCTTGATTTCCGACAGCTCAAAGAAATGGCGGCAGAAGCACTCGGTCGACGTTTCACCGCCTACAAGAGAGCAAAGCGATGATTTTATCATAAGAAGCGACTGATCTTTTTCGATCACAAGTCCGGTGATGCAGCATTCCTCTGTCCTGAGCTTGCCGTCGCCGCCGCGTCTCGAACGGTATTTGTCGCCGTCAAGAATATACCCGCATGTTATGTGAGGGACAGGAAGCACGACTTTTTTAGTAGTATAAGACATACCTTCGTAGAAATTCTTTTTGAAATCATCGGTGTATGTGTTCATCCTGTTGTCAAGGTCGCTGCCCTTGACGTGTATTGCGGCGCCTACGACCCACATCGCGCTGCCCGGAACGAGCATCACAAGCCCCATATACTGCGTCCGCTGTGACGCAAGGGTGAAGGCTATACCGATGAGCGAGAGCGCAACTCCGACTCCGATGAGCAGAGTGCTGAACTGCCGCTTGAAGTACTTTTCTGTCTGTATGCGTGATTTATCGTTTTTTCCCATAGCAAATCATTCCTTTCCAATGAAAACCGGCGGCATTATCCAACGGTGCGCAGCCCCGGAAACGTCAAAATAAAGCGCTAGTCCTTCAAAGGATCACACCTTACGAAAACCTTTTCTAATATACCACACCACACATTTGCTGTCAACAGAAAACGTACGTACAATTTGACAAAATCGGTTGACAAAGAGTGAAAAAAATGATATATTAAACAATAACCGAATAGATTCATTCTTTTATTAAAGGCAATGACCGGAAAGAAGATCAGAGAACGCTGCCACAGAGAGCTGCCGGACGGTGAGAGGCGCGGTGAGAGCTTTGATATATACACTCCGCGAGCCGCGCTCCGAAAGCAAGCCGAGCTTGTGAGTAGGCGGCGACGCTGCCGGGCGTTACAACGGACGATACATGCCGCAGGGCAAGTGTCATGAGGCCGGAGCAGGTATATTTTGGTGCCGTCCGGTATGTCGAGATCAACCCCGACATGAGACAGCCGCATCCAATGACATGGCGTGAGTACAGCCTTATCGAATCGGCGCCTGGCGGAAAATACCGCCGCGAGATAACATGGCGTGATTTCGACATCAGGGCAAACAGATTCGCAAACCTGCTCCTTACTCGCGGCGTGAAGAAGGGCGACAAGGTCGCAATACTGCTGATGAACTGTCTCGAATGGCTTCCGATATATTTCGGAATACTCAAAGCAGGCGCGCTCGCGGTTCCGATGAATTATCGCTATACGTCAGACGAGATCAAATACTGTCTTGAGCTCGCGGACGTTTCGGTGCTCGTATTCGGGCCTGAATTTATCGGAAGGATCGAGCTTATCGAGCCTGAGATGACGCAGATCAAGCATATGTTTTACGTTGGTACGGACGTGCCGGTGTTTGCCGACAGCTACGACAGACTCGTGACATACTGCTCATCGATAGCGCCTGCCGTCGACCTTTCGGACGACGACGACGCAGCGATATACTTCTCATCCGGAACGACCGGATTCCCGAAGGCGATACTCCATTCTCACCGTGCGCTCGTGTCCTCGTGCAGGACGGAGCAAAACCATCACGGGCAGACGAAGGATGACGTTTTTCTCTGCATTCCGCCGCTTTACCACACGGGAGCGAAGATGCACTGGTTTGGTTCACTTATATCCGGTTCAAAGGCCGTGCTGCTGCGCGGTGTGAAGCCAGAATGGGTGCTCCGGAGCGTATCTGACGAAGGCGCTACGATCGTATGGTTGCTCGTACCGTGGGTGCAGGATATACTCGACTGCATAGACCGCGGTGAGCTTGATCCTGCCGATTATCACCTTTCGCAATGGCGGCTGATGCACATCGGCGCGCAGCCCGTTCCGCCGAGTCTTATAAAGCGCTGGCTCAAGGTGTTTCCGCACCACAAGTATGATACAAACTACGGGCTGTCCGAATCAATAGGCCCCGGCTGTGTTCATCTTGGTGTTGACAACATTGATAAGGTCGGAGCAATAGGCAAAGCCGGCTTCCTTTGGGAGACGATGATCGTCGGAGACGACAGCGCAAAGGTACATCAGGGTGAGGTAGGTGAGCTTGCTGTAAAAGGGCCGGGCGTAATGAAATGCTACTACAAAAACCCGGAGGCGACGGCGGAAGTCCTCAGGGACGGCTGGCTCTATACGGGAGACATGGCAAAGACTGATGAAGACGGCTTCATATACCTTGTCGACAGGAAAAAGGACGTCATCATCACGGGCGGCGAAAATCTCTACCCCGTACAGATAGAAGATTTTCTGCGCGCGAACGACAAGATTAAGGATGTCGCCGTCATCGGTCTTCCCGACGAACGGCTCGGCGAGATCGCGGCGGCTATCATTTCGCTCAAGGACGGCATGACGGCAACGGAAGAAGAGATCGAGAGCTTCTGCGCTGCGATGCCGCGCTACAAGCGTCCGCGCAGGATAATCTTTGCCGACGTACCGCGTAACCCGACCGGAAAGATCGAAAAACCGAAGCTTCGCGAGAAATACTGCGGCGGCAGGCTTGTTGAAGCCCAGACAACAAAATAGTATAATGAAGCCCGGCAGGTGAAAAAACACTTGCCGGGCTTCGTGCATTCTGACGCTGTCAGATGTTGTTGATCTCGTCTTTGTAATACGCTCTCGAATACGCGCGTTTTTCGAGTGTATCGACGACCTCAAAGCGGATATAATCCATTTCGGGTATCACGGTGAACACTCCGTGAGTAAGGTTTTCGCCTTCGTTGGCTTTCGGGAACTGACCGGTGCGACAGTTGCAGATGCCGTATATCATTTTCGACTTCGGAACGATCACATGTATCTTCCCGTCCTCTATGTAGATCTGTTCGATCTCAGCGCCCGTGGACGCGTAGAAATCACCTTTTTCGATCGAATCCATAACGGCACTATACGACAGCTCAGGAGCTTTTATCTGAAGATAACCGCCGAAGGAGTCGTTGTAGACAGAATCAAGCGGGTTCCTGTTATGGTTGTCGTCGGCAGCGAACGGGAATACGCGCTTTCCGGCTGCGAGCATATCATCATAGACACGGTTGTTATAATCGAACGTCCCGTCGGTAACGGCGCAGCCGGTGTTGAACACCTCCATAGCGAAGAAGCCGTCGAGCGGCATATAATCCTCGTACCGTTCGAGAGACCACCCCGGATGGTTATAGCACACGAGATAACCGGCATCGGTCATTTTTTTGATGTAGTTGTTCATCGAAGCCTTGTCTTCATACAATGCCTGAGCGGAAAGCACTTCGTTCTTCTTCCCTTTTGCGGGATGCTTGTCATACACGTTCAGGTGGCAGACCTTAGCATCGAGCCAAGAGCGCTTTACACTCGCGCAGATATCGACTTCGTAACCGCAAAGCGCGAGAAAGTTTTCATCGTCAAGCTCGTTATGCCACTGATAGGTATTGTGGTCGGTGAAGGCGATTATGCTGTAACCACGCTTCATGTACTCGTGTTTCAGCTCCTCGACCGTCAGCGCACCGTCCGAAAAAGTGCTGTGACAGTGCATATTTGCCTTGTAAAACTGTCCTCCGGCAGGGATAAGAAATTTTTTGCCCATGGTTTTTCTCCTGTTACGGAATGTATTTTGTCACGTCTTTGCCGTGTCTTATAAGATCACGCACAAACGTGGATGAAACGAACATAAAGCGCTCATCGGCAGGAAGTATCATTGTTTCTGCGCTGGTCAGCTCTCTGTTTATCTGCGAGAGCATGTTTTCGTAATCGAAATCGGTGGCGTTTCTGGCGCCCTTGACGATCACCGCGTCAAGCTTCTCCGCCAGCTCGCTCACGAGTCCGTCAAGCCTAACGACCAAAACGTTGTCAAGGTGCTTCACCGCTTTCTCAACACGCATTATCCGCTCGTCATAGTCAAACATTGTTTTCTTTTCGCCGTTTGCAGCAACGGCAACGGTCACTTCGTCAAATATCGCGGCGCAGCGTTCTATAAGGTCCAGGTGTCCGACGGTGATTGGATCGAAGGAACCGGGTATAAGTGCTGTTTTTTTCATTTAGCGCCTTCCTTTATAACGTGCTTTCGCCGTTTTGGTAAACGGTAACGTATATTTTCCCGTATCTGTAAACCTTTCGTTTTGTGAACAATTCGCTCTGCGGCTGGCCTGTTTCCCACGTTTCACAGACGATAACGCCGCCTTTTTCCACTATGTCTGCCGCTGCTATCTCGTCGAGCAGCGTATCCATGAACTTATCCTCATACGGCGGGTCGAGCAGCACGAGCCCGAATTTATCCTTTGTACTTTTCAAAAACGCCTTATAGTCGCACGGGAGGATCCTGCACTGCTGATACAGATGCGCGCGCTGCGCGTTTTTCATCGCAATATCGACGGCGCTTCGCGACGCGTCCACGAGCACTGCAGACGCCGCGCCACGGCTGAGAGCTTCAAGCGCTAACTGACCGCTACCGCAGAAGAGATCAAGCACTTTCCTGCCGGGCAGTTCAAACTGCAGCGCCGAAAAGATTCCTTCCTTTACCCGCTCCGCGGTGGGTCTGGTATCCTGCCCCTGAAGCGTCGCAAGGCGCGTGCCCCTGGCGCTGCCGGTGATTATTCTCATTCTTTATCGTCCTTTCGATCTTTGCTGTTATCGTCTTGAAGAGCGTTAATTATACTGTCCGCGTTCGCGCGAGTTATTCCCTTTACCGTGAGCAGCTCTTCCCTGCTCGCCTGTTTTATTCCGCGCAGTCCGCCAAAGCGGGAATTAAGCGCCTTCGCCTTTGCCTTCCCGATACCGGGTATTTGCTCAAGACTGCTTTTTTTGACGTGAGTACGCCTTCTCACGTCCATGCGTGAAACGGTAAAGCGGTGTACTTCCTCTTGAATTTTATAGAAAAAGACGAATATCTCCTGATTTTTTGCGATAAATATTTCGTTTTCGCCATCAGTGAGTGTACGCGTTTTATGAAATTCGTCCTTAATCATTCCGAGCACCGGAAGGTCAATGTTCCGTTCGCTGAGCGCGTTTTTCACAGCGTTGACTTGGCCAGCGCCGCCGTCCGCCAATATCAGGTCGGGCAGCTCCCAGCCCTGTCCGGTGTGAGAAAAGCGTCTGGTTATTGCTTCGCTCATCGCACCGCAGTCGTCGTTTTCGACGCTCTTTATATTGAATGATCTGTATTTTCGCTTGCAGAATCTGCCGTTTTCAATCACAGTCATCCCCGCGGTCGTATCGTTTTGCCCGTTATTTGAAATATCGTATGCTTCGATACGCTCAGGCACAATCTCAAGTGAAAGAAACTGCGTGAGCCTCAGGAGAAATTCGCGTTCGCCGCTGAGGGCGGTGCGCTCGTGGAACAGCAGCTCGCGTGCGTTTTCGTTCGCGGTATCGACAATTTTCCGTTTATCGCCCTTTTCGGGAATTAAAATTGAAGTTCGTGCGTCGGGAAGCGTATTGAGATATGCCTCTGTGAGCTTCGCGTCGTCATCCGCGAGCAGCCCGTCACACAGAATAAGCGGAGGAATGAAGCCTGACTGCTGATAATATCGTTGTATCAGATTTGAGCATGCGGAGGAATCGAGTATTTCCTCTGCGTGAAAAAACCAATGCAGTCTGTCCTTGACGGCTCCGGAGCGTATCATCAAAACAACTGCACTGCTGCCGAGCTCGTCGGCGTAAAAGCCGAAGACGTCCTCGTTGACGTCGGGCGCGGTGACGATCTTTTGCTGCGAATCGAGCTTTTTTACCGCCGCGATGCAATCGCGGTATCGCGCCGCCTGCTCAAACATAAGCTCTTCGGACGACTTGTCCATCTGTGCTGTAAGCTCTTTTATCAGCGGTCTGATCTCGCCTCGCAGTATACGTTTTGCGGCTGCCGCATGAAGCATATACTCGCCGTGCGTTATCTCTTCGCGGCACGGTGCAATGCACGCACCGATATGATAATTCAGGCACGGCTTCGTTCCGGCATCACGCGGAAACTGTTTTTTACACTGCGGAAGCATTGCCGCCTTCTGTACTGCTCCGGCGATACTATATGCGGCACTCGCGGATGAAAACGGCCCGAAAAAAGTTCCGTCTCCGGTGCGCGTGTACACCACGCACAGCTTCGGATAGTCCTGCGAGGTTAGCTTTATATACGGATAGCTCTTTGAGTCCTTGAGCTTGATATTGTAACGCGGCATGTACTGCTTGATAAACTGATTTTCAAGCACAAGCGCTTCAATCTCACTCGCGGTGAAGTAGACCTCGAAATCACACGCCGCGGCGACCATCTTTTCCGTCTTCGCGTTATGGCGCGCTTCGGGCATGAAATAGCTCGTCACGCGGTTGCGCAGGAGCTTTGATTTCCCGACATATATCACAGTGCCGGAGCGGTTCTTCATTATATACACACCGGGCAGAAGCGGCAGTTCCTTTGCTTTTTCGTAAAGCCCGTTTTTATCCATACCAGCTTCACCCCTTTCGCTGTGTGTTACAATATACAAAACGGCGGAGCATAGTTATCCACACTCCGCCATATCATTTGCTTTTTTTCAGTCGTTGAAGCCGGTCAACACGAGACTTACCAGCCCGTCTATCGCCGTCTGTTCATCGTCACCGTCAGCAAGGATCTTCACTGTATCGCCCTTGATGATGCCGAGCGACAAAACGCCGAGAAGACTTTTTGCGTTTGCACGCCTTTCGCTCTTCTCAATCCATATGCTGCTTTGATAACTGTTTGCTTTCTGAATGAAAAACGTAGCAGGTCTTGCATGAAGTCCTACGGTATTCTGTATGGCTATCTCTTTCGTTATCATAGCTTCCTCCGAGATCGTTATCATTTGATGTATATTATATAATACCAAAATGCTTGTCTTTTTTCAAGAGTAATTTCAACGATTTTTTGCTGAAATTATACTTCCGGACAGTGCTTTTTTAGTCATTTTTACTCATTGAATTCGATTCTTTCTATTTTTCCGGAAAATGCGACGCCGCCGATCGTCACTTTTGCGTCCGCATCCTTCTCAAGCTGCGTACCGTCCATGCAGTATATTTTGTCGTCCTTTACGACGGCTTCAACGCTGATTGTAACGGTAGCGTCACTTTTGCCGGCGAGCGTTCCGATGACAGTGGAGCCTCCGGGGGTGACAACGCTGACAGTAGCTGTGTCAGCAACGACTTTCGTGATCTTCCCCGCCGATATTACCGAGCCGTTGAAATAGACGTTAATCCCTTCGGCAAGCGCACTGTCATAGTCACTGTCAAAAGCGGAAATTTCTATAGTGTAGCTTAGATCCCGTGTGTCGCCTATTACGAGAGACGATATGTATCCGCCGCGAACGGCAAGAGACACGCACATTCCCAGAACAGCAATAATTATCAGTATATCAAACACATTCGGTCTGTTTTTCTTTTTTTCCATATTCAGACTCCTCTTTTTTCTATTCGGTAACAGACAGCATTTCATCGCTCGTTCGCTCAGTGCCGAAGCTGCTCACAGCCGCGCACATAAGTCCGCAGAGCATCCAGAACACAAATGCTCCGCTGACCACGGAAAAAATATTGATCATAAACCCGACCGCCAGCATACCTGCCGCACTGCAGATCATTGCACCTGTAAGCGCTTTGTATTCCTTTCGGGTACATTTTTTCATATTTGAGAAAAACTTAACGCATATCATGACCATCGAGGCTATAAACAGCAGCAGGCTCACCACGCCGCCCTGAAGTATAAGCTCGGAATAAAAGCTTCCGCCCTTCGCGCCTCCGGCTGCCACCGCGAGAGAGACGTCCCCGTATCCGATGCCGCC
>CAZFZL010000049.1:0-11021 GCA_964523005.1 uncultured Oscillospiraceae bacterium | reverse complement strand
GGTGCACCTTCAGGGATTCGAACCCGGGACCCACTGATTAAGAGTCAGTTGCTCTGCCAACTGAGCTAAAGGTGCATATTTTGTTTGCCGGCAGGCATATGCCGTCCGGACAGCTTTTTAATATTAGCACACCGTTGCTTCTTTGTCAATATCATTTTCGAAAAATATAGTAAGTTTTTTTCGGTATTTCTGCCGAAAAAAACAAAATAACGCGCAGTCATTGACAAAACACCGCCGTTCGGAGTATAATGAACAGTACGGACTTTTCGTCCGTTTATTTTCAACAGGAAGGGCTGGCATCACATGAGCATCAGTCTTGATAATTATAAAAACTACTTCTTTCTCGGCATCGGAGGCATAAGCATGTCGGCGCTCGCGCTGATAATGCACAGGCGCGGCTACGGCGTGTCGGGTTATGACAGACGCTGCACTGAAGCGACGAAAAAGCTTGAAGGCGAAGGAATTTGCGTTTACTACACGCATGACGCTTCGCATTGCAGAAAAAGCGATATATGCGTATTCTCCGCCGCGTTCCACGAGGACAACGAAGAGATGAAGGCGGTAAGGGATGCCGGGATACCCATGATAAGCAGAGCTGAGCTGCTCGGAAGCATCGCGGGGGACTACCCGAATTCCATAGCCGTCGCAGGCACACACGGGAAGTCGACGACGAGCGGTATGCTCTCGCAGATATTTCTTTCATCGCGAAGCAGCGACCCGACCATACTCGTCGGCGCAGAGCTGCCGGCGATAAGCTCCACCTTCCGAACAGGCAAGGACGGAAACTTTATTTTCGAAGCATGCGAATACATGGATTCATTTTTGCAGTTCTATCCGACGGTGTGCGTCGTGCTCAACGTCGAATATGACCATACGGACTATTTTCACTCGATCGAACAGATGACGGCATCGTTTACAAGGTTTTTAAAAAACAGCAAAAGCAAGACGGCGATCGTCAACGCCGACAGTCCGCACGCGCTCGAAGCGGCACGAAACAGCGGCTGTATGATACATACCTACGCGCTCAATGATACATCGGCTGAATTCACCGCCGCAAGCATAACGTTCAACGAAGGTCACGCTTCGTTCGACGTAGAGCGAAACGGACAATTTCTGTTGCATGCCGACCTTTCCGTGCCCGGCACACACAATATATCCAACGCGCTTGCCGCCGTCGCCGCCGCGGTGATAAGCGATGTCAGTACAGATGCAATCCGTGAAGGACTTCATGCTTTTTGCGGCGTATGCCGCAGATTCGAATACAAGGGAAAATGCGGCGGTGCGAACGTCTATGACGACTATGCGCACCATCCTCAGGAAATAGCCGCTACGCTTGAAGCGGCGCGCAGAATATGCACCGGGCGCATAATCGCCGTGTTTGAGCCTCATACCTATACGCGGCTCCACGATTTTCTTCCCGAATTCGCAAAAGCACTCAGCGCAGCCGACGTAGTTTTCATCGCTCCGATATATGCTGCTCGTGAAGAAAATATATACAACTACACCTCGCGCACCCTCTCGTCGCTTATACCGGGCGCGCAAGGCTTCGACACATTCGAGCAGACGCAAAACGCCGTTTGTACCGTCGCGAAAAAGGGCGATCTGATACTCACGATGGGAGCGGGAGACATAAATCGTTTTGCGGCAAAGCTCGTTGAAGCGCCATCATCTGTTGGAAAAACAAAAGGATAAGAAAACTGAAAGATTTTTTGAAAAAAGTTCTTGACAAAACGCAAAATTTAATGTAATATATAGCATTGTGTGAAAACAAACCGTAAGTATGTTTTCAGCACAGATCAGGTCTATCCCGACGGATAATGAAATTCCCCGTACGGTTTCATTATACTTCACCGGATGACGGGGAAAACTTACTATAAATATTACGGAGGTGTGAACGATGGCAAAATGCGAATATTGTGACAAGGGCGTTACCTTCGGTATAAAGGTTTCCCATTCTCACAGGAGAAGCAACAGAGCTTGGAAGCCAAACATCAGAAAAGTAAAAGCTAACATCAATGGCGAGCATAAGACTGTTTATGTATGCAGCCGCTGCCTGCGCTCCGGCAAAGTCGAAAGAGCGTGAGACCGTCCGATATGACGAAAAAAAGCACATAAATGACCGGAAGACCCGTAATGCGGGCTCTCTTCCGGTCATAGCTTTATATTAAAATGAAAGGTTGCAATATGAACGATCAATATACAAAGATTAATTCAGATGTGATCGACAGCTGGGTGCGCTCAGGATGGGAATGGGGAAAGAGCATAAGCCATGAGGTTTACGAAAAGGCGCTGCGCGGCGAATGGAGCATGCTGCTCACGCCTGTGAAACCCGTACCGAAAAAATGGTTCGGCGAGCTCAACGGTTCCCGCGTGCTAGGGCTCGCGTCCGGCGGCGGTCAGCAAATGCCCATATTTGCGGCGCTCGGCGCTATATGCACTGTGCTCGACTACTCCAAAGAACAGCTCGAAAGCGAAAAGCTCGTTGCGCAGAGAGAAGGCTATCAGATAACGACAGTCCACGCGGATATGACAAAGCCGCTGCCTTTTGAAGACGAAAGCTTTGATGTCGTGTTTCATCCCGTATCGAACTGCTACGTTGAAGACGTGATGTCGATATGGCATGAGTGCTACCGCGTCCTCAGAAAAGGCGGCATACTGCTCTGCGGACTTGACAACGGTTTGAATTTCGCATACGACGAAAACGAGACACAGCTGCAATACACGCTTCCCTTCAATCCGCTCGTCAACGAAAAGCAATACTCTGATTCACTTAAAAACGATTGGGGTATACAGTTTTCCCATACGGTAGAGGAACAGCTCGGCGGTCAGCTCGCCGCCGGATTCACGCTTACCGGGATATATCAGGACACGAACAACTCCGGCACGCTCCACGACCACAACATACCGTGTTATTATGCAACGCGTGCCGTCAAGCGCTGAGATATAAATATGGTCTGCTGCAGAGTTACACTGTAATATCTTTGAAATCCTCCCTCAAAAGCGAATAAATACAAATGTTTTTGTATTCGCCTTTTACAAAAAGATACTTTTTCATTATACCGTCAAGGGTGAAGCCGTGTTTTTCGGCAAGCTTCCGTGACGGTATATTTTCTTCCATTATATGTGCTTCAAGCCGCTCAAAGCAGACCTTGTCAAACGCAAATCGGAGTATCCGCTCAACCGCTTCCGACGCAAGCCCCATATGATGATATTCCGGCGACAGCACATAGCCTATTTCGGCTTTGTTGTTCTGAAAATCAACCGTCGTAAAGCCTACGGTGCCGATAACGGCTTCAGTCTGTTTATACACTATTCCCCAGTCAAAAAAATCGCCTGTCCTGTAATTTTTACGGGCATAATCCAAATACCCCTTTGTCTCAAAAAGATTTAGATGAGGCGACCATAGCAGATAGCGCGTCGTTTGCGAAAGTGACGCATAACGATAAACGTCGTCGCAGTCCGTACGCTCCAGCTGGCGCAGCGTGAGGCGTTTCGTTTCGAGAACAGGGAGCGGTACTATCATATATTTATTGTTCATTTCATGTCTTCCTTTTTCCGGTGCAGCCGGCTTTACTGATTATACACCCGATTTATCGGTTTTTCAAGAGCATACCGCGGTGATAGCTCCATTTCGCGGGAGCATCACAATGATTTTTCAGCGTATACATTTTCCCGTCATAATACGCAAAAATGCTCTTGACATCCGATGTGATATAGTGTACAATAACTTTATCAATACATAATCGGTTTTTGTCTGCCATACGGTGTGCTTGAGCCGTTTACGTCAATCCCATGGAGGTCTTTTATGAAAAAACGTGTCATCGCTTTCCTGTTCTTTTTTATCCTCGTTTTCCCGCTGCTCGCATCGTGCGACAACGAGGCTGAATTGGTAGACGTCGCTCCTTCGGTCTATACGGTGTACGCCATAACCGGCGAATCCACGACAGCTGAAGCAAAAAAACAAGTCGAGCTTGAACTGAACAGATATCTGCTTCAGGAATGTGATATGGCTATCAAGCTTTATTTATTCACCGAAGACGAATATGATCAGGCGATAAAAGATGCCTGGCAGATGATGGCTGATCAGGACGCGGAGGCAAGCGCTGCCATATCTCTGTCCAAAGCTCAGGCGAAGCTCAGCGGAGCATCGAAGAGTAAAAACGACTCATCTTCGATCGAAGGCACTGTTTCGGTGCAGACCGAAGATGTCATCCTTGACATCCTTGAGGCAGGCGGAGAAATTGAAACAAAGAACGGCAAGAAGCGTTTCGACATTTTCCTTTGCTGCGGAAATAAGGACTATTACGAATACATCAACGGCGAAGACGGCATCATGCTTCAGAAGCTTGACAGCGTTCTCACCAGCGAAGCAAAAGTCCTGCTCGATTATATCTATCCGAGCTTTGTCAACCCGACAAGCAGCGCGATAAGTGCGGCACGCGTCGGCGGCGCTACGTATGGAATACCGAACAACGGACCTATCGGCGAATATGAGTATCTCCTGTTCGACACCGAGTATCTCTCCAAATACGAATATGACGCGCTTTCGATGCGTTCGCTTCAAGACCTTGAGGAGTACCTCGCCGTAATCAAACAGAACGAGACCGATGTCATTCCGCTTTACAACGTCTATGCTCCGAACGACGTATCATACCTCTATCAGGACGGCTACCCTGTAGCCTGCGATAAAGACGGATACCTCTTCGGGCCGTATCTTGATGAAGAAGGCGTTGAAAACAGCGTGAAAGAATATTTCCGCCTTATCAACAATTATAACAAGCTCGGATATATCGGACCCGACGGCTATTCCGACGACGCCGATTTCGCGGTGCGCTTCCTTTCGGGAAACACCAGCGATATAGAGGCTCTCAGCGCGAAGACGGGAAAGAAATACGACTACATCGTATATAAGACTCCCGTTGCCACCGCCGAAAACACTCTTGAATACACCTTCTGCATATCTAAATACTGTGCAGCGAGCGATGTTGCCGAAGCAATTCAATTTCTCGTGCTTCTCAACACAAACGAATCGTTCCGCAACATATTCCTTTACGGCTGTGAAGATATCCATTACGTACGCAACAGAGACGGCAGAGTCGAAAAGCTTACCGATGACTATTCGATGAGCATTGAACAAACCGGAAACCAGTACCTTGCATGGCTCGAAGAAGGCGAAGACGAGAACAAATGGGAATACTGCAAGGAACAGAACCTTGACAGTACGATCTCTCCGTTCATTTCATTCATATATCAGAGGCAGGAGCTCAAAGAGGATGATCCTGACGAATCAGCCGATGAAAGCAACGAAGCTGACGAAAGCATTGATGATGGCGAAGAAAGTGTCGACAACGCACCGGTCGTTTCCGAAGCACCTGACGAGGACGAGCCGGAGATCAAATATGAGCCTGATTATCAGACGATATTCACAGATATAATCAACAAGTATTGGGATAAGCTTATCAGCGGTAAAGGCGACTTTGATACAACATGGAACGCGCTTCAGGCTGAGCTTGTCGAAGCAGGCTATGCCACCGCGCTGCGCGACAGCTTCCTGCCGCAGCTCAAGACCGTTTACAAGTCCTACCCGATCGGCACGTCGCCTTACTCCTACATGAGTGCAAAAGCAAGCGAAGAATCCACCGAATCCAAATAAAGCAAAAGCAAAACGAAAGCTCTGCGGCAATAACCGCAGAGCTTCTTTTTTTGATATGTTATACGTTGAGGATTATCATTTCCTTAGGTGATGCTGTTATGACCTCGCAGCCGTCTTTTGTGACTATGACTATATCCTCTATACGCACGCCGAAATCATCGGGGATATATATGCCCGGCTCGACCGACATGACCGTGCCTGCCTCTATCGGCTCCTTCCACGACGGTGAAAAGCGCGGCTCCTCGTGGATCTCGAGTCCGAGCGAGTGACCGAGCGAATGGGTGAACAGTCCTCTGTAATCGGTGCTGTCGATGTATTCGCGCGATATTGAGTCGCTTTCCGCACCCGTCATGCCTGCCTTTATACCGTCGAGCGCTTTCTGCTGCGCGACACGGACGACCTCATACACATCCTTCATCCTTTGAGTAGGATTGCCTATCACGACTGTTCGCGTCATATCGGAGCAGTACCCGTTGTATGCGGCTCCGAAATCCATCGTAAGAAAGCCGGTGCCTTCGATAACTGTATCCGACGGCACGCCGTGCGGCAGCGAGCTGTTTTTTCCGAAGACGCATATCGTGTCGAACGCGAGCGTTCCGCCGCGCTTGCGAATGAAGTATTCAAGCTCCGCTGCGATCTCACGTTCTGTCATACCGCTTTTTATAAAGGTCAGGATGTATGTAAAGGCATCGTCTGTAATATGTTGTGCCATTCTGATCCAGTCGAGCTCCTGTGCGCTTTTTGTACATCTGAGCGTTTCACACACCCCGTTGACCGGTATGAGCTTTACGCAGAGCTTTTCGTGCAGAAAATCGCGTTCTGCTACAGTCATACGCTTGCCGTCGAACGAGGCTTTCTTTATTTTCTTTTCGTTGAGCAGACCGTTTACCGCCGCCCACAGCGTACCGGTCACCGGAATAACCTCAATACCGGCAGTAAGCGAACCATTTTGCTTTTTTCGCTGTGCCATCTCGTAATAACGCATATCGAGAAACAGAACCGCGCTATCCTTGCAAACAACGAGCGCCCCTTCTGTGGAAGCAAAGCCTGAAAGATAGCGTCTGTTTATCTCATCAAAGAAAACAAATGCACCGCATCCCGCTTTTTTTGCACGTTCGAACACGTTTTGAATGTTGGTCATTTTTTCGTTTGCTTCCTCCGCGAGGAAGCACGTCCTTTCAATATTTATAAAGCAAACAGGAAAAACACTGTTATTTCTTTTCTCTGCTTTTCCTTTTTCGTTCCTCGTCCAGTTTGTCGAGATCAGAATGAGAAAACACGTATTTTCTGTCGCAGAAGCTGCACGTCATGACGGTCTTGTCGTCCTCATACAGCGATTTGTAATCATCTTCTCCGAGCGCCATAAGTGAGCGTTCGCAGCGTTCACGCGAGCAAAAGCATTTATACGAAACCTCGGTCTCATCGAACACGTCGTATGAAACGCCTTCGAGGAAGCGCGCCATTACGTCTTCTATTGTGCCTTCCTGAAGCATTTTTGTGACTGACGGTACATTACCGGCGTTTTTTTCGAGCTGTGACGCCGTACAGTCATCAAAAAACGGAAGGAGTTGGATAAGCACGCCTCCGGCGCATTTGACAGTCATATCGCGGTCGACAAGTACTCCGAGCGCACACAGCGTCGGTATCTGTTCGCTTTCGACAAAATACTGTGCTATATCCTCGGCTATCTCTCCCGAGTTGATTTGACACAGCCCGACATACGGCTGTGACGCGCCGGTGTCGCGTATGACCGACATCGTACCCTTGCCAACGAGCCTCGTGACGTCAAGCTTCCCGTCGGCACGCAGCGGTATATCCGCGAAAGGGTTGCCTATAAGTCCGCGCACATTGCCGTTGTAATCACCCACACATAATATCTGTCCGCCCTCTCCGTCGCCGGAAAAACGCAGAGTGAGCGTCGCGTTCTCATCATTCATAAGCGCGCCCATCATCGATGACGCCATAAGCGCCCTGCCGAGTCCCGCTGTTGCGGTTGGAAGAGTCTGATGTATTTGTCTTGACCGTTCTACTATATCTTTTCCGTCGATAGCCGCTATACGCGCACTGCCGTCGGTTGTCATTGCTCTTATGAGCTTTCCCATCTATTGTTTGCCTTTCTTTTCTGTGACAAAATAAGCTTTTTCGGAGCTTACGCCAAGCGGGCAGAAGTCAGTGCCTCCATAAATCGCGGTGACCTTGAGCTGCGCTTTATCCAAAAGTGACGACAGCTTTTTTATATCGTAGCCGCGCTGTATCTGCCTTTCGTCAAAACGCTCGTACATTCCGTCACGCCGCTGTGTAAACAGCGTCAGATCCATGACATGGCGGCGCGCGCTGTCGGCGTTCTGCCAGACGAACATATCGCCGCCGCGCTCGTATACGAAGGAATTATTCCCGTAAACTGTTGAAAATCTATACGGTGTATTGACGTCAAAAATAAACAGACCGCCGCTTTCGAGATAATTTGCGACAAGCGCAAACACTTTTTCAAGTTCAGAATATGTGAGCAGATAGTTGAGTGTGTCGAGCGTCGACACGACGCACTGCACCGTGCCGTAAAGTTCAAACGCCGTTATATCCTGCTCAATAAGCAGAAGTGTGCTGCTCGCGTTACGGGCGTGCGAAAGCATCTGTGCGCTTCTGTCCACACAGACCATCGAATATCCGAGCTTTTCGAGCAGCACGGAAAGCCTGCATGTTCCGCATCCCAGATCAAGTATGTCAGCGACAGGGATCTTCGAGCGCTCTCTTATTGTTTTATTGACAAAGTCAGCATATGCGCTGTAATAATCAGGATCGCTGAAAGCGTCGTACCACGCAGCGAGCGCGTCGAATTCGTTCATATTATTCTTCGTTCGGGAGCTTGTTGAGAACGAGATGATACCCGTCGTTCCCATAACGCAGCGCACGGTTGACACGCGTGATCGTCGCGGTGGAAAGCCCCGTGAGAGAAGCTATTTCATTGTAGGTGATACCGTCTCTGAGCATCTTCGCTGCCGCAAGTCGCTTACTCATTTCCTGTATCTCACTGACTGTGCATAAATCGGAAAGGAAGCTGTAGCAATCGTCGCTGGTGCGTAAAAGCGCAAAAGCTTCACAGAGGATATCGATCCGCTCGTTTCTGATCTTGTCGTCTTTCATTATTCTGTCATGCCTTTCATGCCGATTTTATCCCTTTTTTCAGCCGTCTACGGCTATGCTTATCTCGTAAATATCATTGATTGCCCCGTCGCGTGATACTTCGATGAAGAATCTGTCAAGTCCCGCGAATCCGCTTTCCGGTATATACTTGAACGTGCCGTCATTGGCAAGCGTGAGCGCGCCGTGTTGTGCGGTGCAGTACAGCTGCGTGATGAGCGTATCACTTCCGGAGGTGAGCTTTGCGTCAAGAAGCGTGTCCTTTTTGATACGAAAGCTGTCATTGTCGAGCACTATGCCGTTGATGGGCAGGCGGTGCTTTACGAAAAGATATGCGTCATGATATATTTTATTGACCTTTGCGTCGTCGGAAAGCCTTGCGCGGTAAAACTCACCGGGTCCGCCATTTTGGTAGTACATATGAAGTGCGTTCATATAGCCCGTCTGCGCGCCGCATTTCATATATACACGATAGCGCGCGACCTTCTCATGCGTCAGTCCGCCGATCTCCATTTCGACGCACATACCGAGTTTCTTCGTCATTGCCGCATTCGCGTAGACGACACGCGCGGTGTTGTTTGTAAAGGCATAGTTCGGCTGCATACAAGCGACGTCAAAACCGATCTTCTGCCAGTCGTTGAAGCCGGATGCCTGATACCACGGGATCCATATCGTCGAGTAGCCGAGCGAACGGACATAATCAGTCGTATATTTCAGCAGCTCCATCTCGTCGGGATCGCCGTAGCTCACTGCCTCATGGAACCAATAGAAGCCTGTGAGCTTCAGGCAGGAATATCTGCCGGCATTGAAGCGTCTGAGCTGTTCGTCTATCAGCCATTTTACGGCTGTTTTTCTGTCCTCAAGCTTTGCAAAATCGAGCATGCGTCCGTCTATTTCACCGAATGAATGATGTGTGTAGGTCGGGAAAAGTATTGAAAGAAACACCTTGGCCCTGCGCGAAGCATCGCCGAGCTTCGTCCTGGTCTCGTCCATCGCGCTCTCGAGCGCATTGACGTTACGGCCTTCCTCAAAGGTGTTGTCTATGTAGTATTTCCAATCGTCAAGACTGCCGGGATTCTCGTGGCAGTCATAATATCTTCCGCCGCTCGGCGCCGGTGCGACGAAGGGCAGAAAGAGATATGAATCGAAGAAGAAATCGGAAAGCCTGTCTTCCCTGTCATAATAGCCCACGTAGGGCAAAAGCATTTCCTTCGTCAGCTTCCCTCTTTCGGGCGCGCTGTAAAGGCAGTTATATGCGAGCATTATATCGTGTACGTCGTGGTAATCCTCCGGAAAGACGTATCTGTTCGGATAATCCTGATGCTGCTTTTCGTCCGGAACGACCTTCTTTGCACCGTCTTCAACGGTTTTTGAACCGAAGATCTCCATCTGATCGCAAAACACCCAGCACCTGACCGGGAATGTCAGAGCGGCAAAGCGAGCTTTGTATACTGCGTTTGGTTCGATGCTCATCTTCACAATCGCGCTTTGTGCCTGTACGTCGGGCTTCCCGGCTTCGCCTACGAGCTGCCAGCTTTCGCCGTCGTTGCTGAGCAAAAGCCTGAGATAATCGGGAAGCTGGACTGCCGTTGAATCCTCTCTGAGAAACGAGCAGCACGCCGATACTACGGTACGCTCTGCGCCGAGATCAAATACAACGGTGCGGTCTATCGCGCTGTAAAACTTAAAGAACGCGGGATCGGTGTATGTTGCTTTGGCAGCATATATCCCGTCAGTGAGTGCCTTTTTTTCGGCAGGCGTGTTCATCTGTGATGCATCGGACGAAATGTCTCCGGCAGAATAGATCTTCTGCCCAAGTCCCGACAGCAGATTTTCATATTTGCTCATATATTTTCTCCATTCCGGTACACGTTCTGATTTGTTTATATTATAATACATCTTTTCAGTTAATACAAGAGTTTTTTGACAACAAGCCAAAAATCGATTGACAACTCGGCGGCAATATGATATCATTTGACTGTCCGAAACGGACGAAATCAAACATATGAGGTATATATCGATGCTTGCTAAAACGCCGCCTATGGGCTGGAACTCATGGAACACCTTCGGAAACAATATCAATGAAGAGCTTATAAAACAAACCGCTGACATAATGGTCAAAAAAGGGCTTCTCGATGCCGGCTATAACTACCTTGTCATCGACGACTGCTGGAGCGAGCGCGAACGCGACGCAAGCGGTCATCTTGTACCGAGCAAAGAAAAATTTCCG
>CAZFZL010000048.1:0-11047 GCA_964523005.1 uncultured Oscillospiraceae bacterium | reverse complement strand
TACAAGATATACGAGTTTTCCGGAATCTTCGCTGAGTTTCAGCGCTTTGACAGAGCCTTTTCTCGCTATTTCAAAGGTGGTCGTAACCCCGGGAAAAACCACAAGTCCGCGGAGCGCTATTGCGTTATAGGTATGAAGCTGTTCTGTTACTTGCATTGTTCTTTAATGTACACTTCCCTTTTGATGAAAGCCTGAAGTGTGATTCCCCTTTTTATTGGTGTGTGCCGAGCATAGCCGCGCCGATTATACCGGCGTTGTTCCCGAGCTCGGCTATTTTGATTTTTGTTCTCGAAGTACTGTCGCGAGCATACTCTTCGGTGTCGACGATACTGAGTATCGGGTTGAGAAGGTAGTCTCCCTCACCGCTTATACCTCCGCCGATACAGAGCACCTCCGGCTGGAATATATTGATGATATTGACGATGCCGTCGGCAAGATATCGTTCGTATTCATCGACGACCTCGAGAGCCGCCTTGTCACCCTGCTTCGCGGCGGTGAACGCCGTGCGTCCGCTGATCTTATCGATATCACCGTCGACGAGCTCCCACATTACAGTTTCCTTCGTCATCAGCATTTTTTCACGAGTTGTTCTTATCAGACCCGTCGCGGAGGAATAGGTTTCCCAGCAGCCGCGCCTGCCGCAGGAGCATTCGCGTCCGTTGTGTACGATGACGATATGCCCAAGCTCAGGACCGCAGAAGTTGAAGCCGCTGTACACCCTTCGATTGATTATACATCCGCCGCCCACGCCCGTTCCGAGCGTGATCATGACTGAGTTATCACAATTCTTTGCCGCGCCGCAGATAGCTTCTCCGAGCGCCGCGGCGTTGGCGTCGTTTTCGATATAGACCTTTTTTACACCGGTCATATCCTGAAGCTTTTTAACGAGCGGATAGTTTTTGAATGGAAGCGAGCAGGCGTAATCCACACACCCTCTCGCGCGGTTTGCTATACCGGGGGTTGCGATACCGATATACTTGACTTCGCTGACGGTAATGTTGAACTTTTCAATCAAAGCTATGCAAAGGTCCGCTATATCGCGGACAATGGCATCAGGCTCTCTTTTTGCAAGCGTAGGGACGGAATCCTTGATCAATATTTTTCCGTTGTCATCGGTGATCCCCGCAGCGATATTCGTTCCTCCGAGGTCTACTCCAATGTAATACATACTCTATTTCTCCTGTTTTTATATCTGGGTATCATACATCTGCATATAACGCTTGTTGAATTCAGCGGCAGTGTTGTATCCCATTTTTTTCTGTCTGTTGTTCATCGCGGCTATCTCTATGACGACCGCGAGGTTGCGTCCCGGCTTCACCGGGAGAACGATCGAAGGGATCTTCAGCCCGAGTATTTCTTCATATTCGTCATCAAGGCCGAGACGTTCGTAGAGCTTTCCCTGCTGCCACGGCTCGAGGTTTATCACAAGATCGATTTTTTCTGTCAGCTTGACAGAACCCATACCGAATATTCTTCGTACATCGACGAGACCTATACCGCGAAGCTCAATAAAATACCTTATAAGCTCCGGGGCGGTACCGACGAGTGTCTTTGAAGACACCTTCTTTATCTCGACCGCGTCGTCTGCAATGAATCGGTGACCGCGTTTGACGAGTTCTATTGCCGTTTCGCTCTTGCCTATTCCGCTGTCGCCGAGCATTAGTATTCCCTCGCCGTACACCTCAACGAGTACACCGTGCTTCGTTATTCTTTCAGCGAGCTGTACGTTCAGATACGCTATCAGTGCAGCCATAAAATTCGATGTTGTATCATTTGAGCGGTATAGTGGTGTCTTGTACTTTTCGCAGAGTGCAGAAAGCTCCGGAAATACATCAAGCCCGTTCGTTAATGCAATACATACGACATCACACTGTAAAAAACGTTCGAGCGATTCGTACCGCTTTTCGGGCGAAAGAAGGTGGATGTATTTGTGCTCCATGTTCCCGATTATCTGGATGCGTCCGCTTTCAAAATGATCAAAAAACCCTGCGAGCGGAAGCCCGGGACGGCTGACGTCATTTCTTTTGACTGTTCTTTCGGATATGTCGTTCGGCAGATATACCGGTTCAAGGGACATTTCCTTTGCGACATCGGTTATTTTTACTGAATACTGCATATCGTTCCTCTTTCTTCAGTCTATGACACCGGCAAAACACAGCTCATCCTCGCGGTAAAACACGGCGCTCTGCCCTGCGGTGACAGCTTTTACGTTTTCAGCGGTCTCAACGGCGGCGCTGCTACCGTTGAGCTTTACAGTACATCTGACGGGCTTTGCGTGATATCGCGCGCATACGTCATACTCTCCGTCTTCGCAGCAGCCGACGACGTTTATGTTACTTACTTTCAACGTATTCGTCATGACGCTGTTTTTGTCTGAGACGGTGATATTATTTGTGACCGGGTCGATTTTCGTCACGAACGCGCGCTCACCGAGCGCGATGCCAAGCCCGCGGCGCTGCCCGACAGTATAACGGTATATCCCGTGATGGCGCCCGAGCACCGCACCCTCCGGTGAGATAAAATATCCTTCACCAGGAAGTGGCGCGGCATTCTTCTCGATAAATGCAGCGTGGTCACCGTCGGGAATAAAGCAAACATCCTGACTTTCGGAATACTCATTCTTTCCGGTCAGAGAAGTTATCCTGTCTCTGATCGCGTCCTTGAAGACATCAGACAGCGGCGTTATCAGCATCGAAAGCTGCTCCTGTGTCAGCATACAGAGCATATAGCTCTGATCCTTCTTCGGATCAGCAGCGCGAAACACAGAATACCTTCCGTTCGCTTTTTTCATTATGCGCGCATAATGCCCGGTTGAAACGTATTTGATACCACGTGAACGCGCATACGCGCAAAGTGTTTCTATTTTTACATGACGGTTGCAGAAAACGCACGGGTTCGGTGTTCTTGCGTTCAGATATTCGGAAATGAAATTTCCTATTACAAGCGTCCTGAACGCGTCCTTTGCGTCTACCGTATCGAAGTCTATTCCAATAAGCTCAGCACAGCGTTCAGCCTGCTTCATCTGCGAGGTATCGGTGCCGTTCATTTCAAGGTAAACACCCGTTACGTAATAGCCGCGCTGCTTGAGCGTGGCGGCGCAGTACGCGCTGTCAACACCGCCGGACAGACCTATAACGATTCTTTCATTCATCGCCGTCCTCCGTTCGTTTCATGTTGCGAAGCAGTGTGGTGCTTTCTTTAATTTTTTTATATATATAATCGAGCATTGAGTAAGTAAGTGTGTCGGATACGGTTATTCGGATTGTGCCTCTTATATACTCTTCCGGGACGCCTGCAGCAAGCAGCACGTGTGACGGCAGAAGTGAGCTGGATGCGCACGCCGAGCCGGACGATACCGATACTCCCTTCATATCAAGCGCTATCACGAGGCTTTCGCCCTCCACTTTGCTGAATGACACGTTGAGTATCTCCGAAATGCAGGCAGGTACGGTCGAATTGAGGCGCGTGCCGTCGATCGAAAGGAGCTTTCTCTCCAGATAAAGGCGTTTTTTCAGGATCGATGTGCTGTATTTCGGGTCACTGCGTTTCACGATCTCATCGGTAAGCGCCTGCGCCATGCCGCATATACCGGGTACGTTTTCCGTTCCGCCGCGCATACCGCGTTCCTGACCGCCGCCGTTTATGAGAGGCAGCAGCTTCACGCCGTTTTTTAAATACAATCCGCCGACTCCGGTCGGTCCATGAAATTTATGCGCTGAAAAAGACAGCATATCGACGCCGAGCGCTTTTACATCAACATTAAGCTTCCCGACAGCCTGTACTGCATCGGTAAAGAACAGCGCACCGTGCGAATGAGAAACGGCAGCGAGCCGTTCAACGGGCTGTATCGTGCCGAGCTCGTTATTGACGTACATAACGCACACGAGTAGTGTATCGTCCCTTATAGAGCGTTCAAGCTCCGACGGGTCGACCGTTCCGTTACAGGAAACGCCGACATATGATACGTCAAATCCTTCATTTTCAAGCTCATTGAGTGTCTGTAAAACGGCGTGGTGTTCAACCGCCGAAGCAACAATATGACTGCCCTTCCCGTTTTGTTTCGCATACCGTGCGGCGCCCTTGACAGCGAAGCAGTTCGATTCCGATCCGCCGGAGGTAAAGAAAAGCTCATCCGCATCACAGTTGATGCAGCCGGCGATTTCTTTTCTTGACGTTTCGAGCTGTCTGTGTGCCTGTCTTCCCTGTTGATACAGAGACGAAGGATTTCCTGACGATGAGCAGTATACTTCGTTCATACGGCGCAGTACGCGTTTCGTTATGAACGTGGTCGCCGTATCGTCGGCGTAAACGGTGAATCTGTCGCTGTCAGATGACATTCGGTTCAGCCTTCTGTTTCTTTTGACGCTTCTTTCCGTTCGGTCTGAAAAGCGTTGTTAGATAAGTATAATATATCAGCGGTATCAGGAAAGCGAACGTAAGAACGGCAAATATGACAAGCACCGTTTTTGCGGCAAGTGTCTGGGCATTGAGCATTTGGAGAAGAGTGAAATTTATTTGATACGCAAGCACACCCGCCGAAACAGTATAGCTGGCAAGAAGCAGAAGCGCGATGTTTCCGTAATGGCGAAAATACTCCTTGTTTCCCGCTTCGTATTTGTTAGCACCTTTGAAGTACGCCCAGCATTTATAACCGCAGATATAAGTGTAGCCCTGCGCTTCTATGGCTTTAATTTCTTCTTCGCTGTCGCCGTTGTTTACGGCGTTGTGCATTTTCACTACGCTTACCGTATACTGCTCCTGCGTATAGGCAAAGCCGTACGTACAGAATTTTCTGTCGGCGAGCAGCAGTCCGCGTTGCGCCATTGTATTTAGCCATTTTTCTTCGCTGATGCAGTTGAAAAAGGTTTTATTCTCATTGAGCATTTTCGCTGAGTTCCTTTCTTCTATAATAATATACTGTGCAGGCGAGCATCGTCTGTCCAATGAAATACGTAAAGGTGTTTACAAAATCGAGCCATGTTCCCGGTGAAACGGTTGTCGTAAGCGAGAGCTGACGAAGCAGAACACCTATATTGCCGTACATATTCACGCACAGCACCAGATCGGAAAGCGTCCACATAACTGCGCCGACGATGAGCAGAAATCTGAGCATATCTTTACCCTTGCAGGATATTGCGGAGCTGATCGCTTTGGCGAGCATGGCTGCGAGCGCGAAAGCGTAGATGTAAGCAGGCACTGTGACGCTGCCCATGTTTTCGAACGTAGTGAGTAGATAGATCATCGGGGCATATATAACGCAGCACAGCACCACGTCACGAATGCGGAAGCGATCGATAAAATAGAACGCCGTAATGAGAAGAACGTGATTGAGCATGAACGCGCCGAGTCCTGCCATGAACAGCCACTCACCTTTGGTGTACGAAAGAGCAAGCATAAGATCACCGGCAAAGCCGAAAATCAGTCCGGCGACGATGAGATAATTCGGCAGTGTACGTTTTTTATTGAGAAAAATCGCGACTGCCCCCGTGAGCACAAACACTCCGGCACAAACAGACTTGAACAAAACGTACAGATCAGCGTCTGCGCATCTTACTCCGGAGGAGTATAATATGACGCTGAAAAGTGATATACATATCGCGATGGCAGCAAACATAACAAGCCCTCTTTTCCCCAATACAATTTCAGCTTATTATACTATTACAAAAGCCGGTTGTCAATAGAAAATAGTGTGATCGAACGCGCAGAAAAGCCGGAGCTTTTTCGGCTCCGGCTTTTGAAAGGTCATATCTTACTCGTATATTCTCGCGAGTATATCCTTGTCGACCGTTATCGCATAGGTATCTTCGAGCACTTTATACGCTTCATCGTATGCATCGCCGGTCAGAACGTCGCTGACCTGTGCCTGATACGTTTCAAGCCCGTCACCGATAAAATACATTATATGATATCCGTATTCTGTTTTAACTATGCCGGTCTCGCCGGACTTACGGTTTTCATCAAAGCACCAGTCGTTGAATTCGGTCGTCATTTCGCCTGAGAGAATATTGTAATATGCGCCGCCGCTCATCGATGAGCCGGTGTCTTCGGAATAAGCAAGCGCCAGAAGCGAAAATCCCTCCTGCGTCCCGTCGTTTATCTCCCAGTCGGAGAGAATTTCGGATGCTTTGAGCGAAGCGTTTTCGAGCGTTCCGAAGGTCGATTCGCTCAGCAGGATATGCATTGCGTTTTTCGTTATTGTCTCGTCTCTTGCGGGAGCAGCGGTAATCATATATACTATGATCTTATCCTTAGACTCGTTGTCATAGACCAGCGTTGAACCGACCGTTATTTTGTCACCGAACGCCCACTCGCAAAGCTCATCATCCTCTTTATAGGCTTTGTCTTCAAAAAGAGCGTTCTTAAGTGCTTTCTCGGGGTCGGTCTCATCGACTATATCATCGTTTGCTTCGATATAAGCCGTGACCCAGCCTTCATAATCCTCGACTGTTGTATTTGCGGCAAGCTTATTTGCCATTTCCTTGGCCTCTTCCTGTGTATAGGCGCCATCCTCTTCGTACGAGAAGGAATATGCAAGATATGAGAACAAGAGATAACTTTTTTTATTTTCTTCATAATACGTCTCTATCTCTTCTTCAGTCGCCTCGGCAGAGCCAAGCATGATCTGTTCATACTTATACGCAAGCGCCATCAGCTTGATGCATTTTTCAACGTCGTCGGCGTTTACGCCTCTTCCGAAGTTTTCTTCATTTTGATTTGACATATAAATGCTTATTGCTTTCAGCTCATCGTCACTCAGCTCAACACCTGCGGCTTTTGCGCCTTCTGCAAGCGTAAGCATTTCAGAGACGCTGTCCTTGGCCGCTTCGAGAAAATAATCGAACCACGATTCACCGTCGTCATACTTCTGATTTTTCAAGGGCTCATCGGGGTCAAGATAATATGAAAGACTCGATCCGTAATAATTGGAAAACGATATATATGTTGCGTTGAGAAAATATTTGACCATAGCATTGTCGATTTCGTAGTTGTCACTTGAGATACCGACTTTATTGCGTAGCGTGATGCCGCTGTTTTTTATAAGGCTGTCAACACCTATTGAAGCAAATATGATTGCGGTGACAAGAACAATGCTGCAAACCGTCGTCAACAAATACTTGATGACTCTTCTTTTGTTTTCAAGCTTGCGTTCACGTTCCCGGCGAAGCATCTTCATCTGTTTTTGCTTTGTTTCTTTTTTTCTTGTTCCTTTACCCATAAGAATTTCCCTTCAAACAAGTCTTTTCTTTTTATCGATTTTACATTACTGTCTGTATGATTACAAGACAGAAAGATGAAAAGTCTGTGAAACTTGACAGCTTTCTTCTATTTGGAACTTCAAGGCAACACTCCCATTTTTATATTATTGCTCTTTGTAGCAGCTAAAGAGCACAGCAGAGTGTTATTTTACTTATAAAAAAAGTTAAGAAATAAACGAAAAAAGTGCTTGACAATGAAAAGACAGTATGCTATAATTTGAAGGCTGTCGGAAATGCTGGTGTAGCTCAATGGCAGAGCAGCTGATTTGTAATCAGCAGGTTGGGGGTTCAACTCCCTTCACCAGCTCCAAAAAAACACAGCTTCAGAAAAACCGAATATGGGGGAATTCCCGAGTGGCCAAAGGGGGCAGACTGTAAATCTGTTGTCAGTGACTTCGGTGGTCCGAATCCACCTTCCCCCACCAAAAATTCCGAATGCGCAAGCAGTCGGAATTTTTACTTCTCACCTCTTACCGAAGGAGAGAAGACCTCTTCACTCTTACTTAACCCGCGCATTCGGAATTTTGGGAAAGTAAAAAGTAATAGTGAAGAAGTAGGTTACGAGAGAACGAAAGGACGGAGTATGATGACCGACAGTCCGATGCTCATTGCCTCCGTCAACACCGTGAAGAAAAATAACGGTTGAAATTGGCACGGAAATATAGTATAATTCAGGTGTGAACATAAGACAAATCGGAATTTGTTTAGTGGGAGGCAAGATATGTGTACAGGAATAGTGCGAAATGCAAGCAAGACAATTATCGGATTTAATCTGGATATATTAGGAATGGAACACAGAATCAACGCTGATGAGAACCATGTGTTTATAGAAATAAAGGATGAAGAAAACGGATGGTTGCCATTATTCGGAGTGAATAGTCGAGGGGATTTTGTGTCTATGCCAACCTGCCATCCTTATGATTCGAGAAGTGATCAAAGTAGTGAAAGTCAAGTAAATGTGCTGATGGCTGATATAGATTTATTGCTGCAGAAGCGTTCGTTTGAAAATATTGTAGAGTTGGCGAAGAATGAAGAAATTTACAGCTTGCCACAATTTACATGGCAAATACAGATTTCAAACAGGGCCGGAGAGGTGTTAAGACATACGCCCGGTCAAGGATATGAGTATTTAAAAAAGCCTGCTTATTGTGTAATGACAAACTTTTCGCCATGGAAAGAAAATCGCAAAGAACATCCATGGCCCGGAGCTGATCGATATGACGTTGCCGAGCAAATGTTGAAGGAGAGCAAAGAATCCTTTGATGTTAAAGACGGCTTCGCAGTGTTAAAAGCCGCTTCACAGGAAGTCTGCCCAACAGTAGTATCTATTGTTTATGATGCCACGGAAAATGTGGCATATTGGTGTGAAAACAGGAATTGGGACAACATTAAAAAGCAGAAGCTGAATGATAGAACCGCGCGATAACTTCATGTTTTTCGGAAGCTGCAGAAAAGGAGTGCGGAGATCATGCAAAAGCTAAGCAAAAAAACACTTTGTACAACAATCACTATCGCGCTGCTTATTATGCTGGCGGATTTTCTGCGCAATTCTATACACTGGACGGAATATGGTCCGCTCGAGGTCGCTGCAGCAATAGGACGGTTTTTGATCTATATAGGCTTGTTCACCGCATGGGGAGTTTCCGTTTACCGACGTATCATTCAGGTACAGGAACGCAGATATTTAATTTGCATTGCTTTACTCATGGTCATATGGATGACTGAACGGGTACTGAAGTTTCGTGTTTTCGAAAATCCTGCCGCAGACCGAATCTGCTGGTATCTCTATTATGTTCCGATTCTGTTTATTCCAATGCTCAGTTTATTTGCCGCTGTAGCAATGAATACGCCGGAAAGCTATAAAACGCCGAAATGGATGTATCTCTTATGGGTACCGACCGTCTTGTTGGCTTTATTTGTACTGACCAATGACTATCATAATTTGGTCTTTCAATTTCCGCCCCGTTTGCCATGGACTGACGATGAATATTCATACGCAGCCGGTTACTGGTTAGTTACGGCGTGGGCATTGTGCAGTGCCATATTTGCGCTGGGCACAGTCATACACAAATGCCGGATTCCTCACAGCAAAAAGCGAATGCTTCTACCGTTGATTCCCTTTGCAATGCTTATCCTTTACATAGTCGGCTATGTTCTCGACTGGGAGTGGATGCACTTGATCGCCGGAGATATGACTGTTACCCTATGCCTTCTTATCATCGCTATATTCGAAAGCTGTCTCCAATGCGGTTTGATTCAAGCAAATACACACTATAAACAACTGTTTCGAGCCTCCACCGTTGCGGCACAGATCGTTGACAAAGATTATCACGTTTACATATCCTCCGATGCTTCAGAAAAACTGTCTGCGGACATCTTACGGCAGACTGAAAGCGCACCCGTTATACGTCCCGGAAATATACGCCTATCAAGCGCGTCAATCAGAGGTGGACACGTCGTTTGGGAGGATGATGTTTCAGGGTTGGTCGCAGTGTTGGAAAAGCTGGAGGACGTAAACGAATACTTACAGGGCAAGCAGGCGACGCTTGCCGAAGAATACAAGACAAACCGCAGACGCCGCCAATTAGTTGAGCAAAACCGTCTTTATGATATGATGCAACAACAAAACACAAAAAAATTAGAAAAACTCTCCGAGCTGGTTGAGCAATTAGCGACCGTGCACGACAGACAGACAGAACACGGCCTGCTGTTGCATATCGCTTTTCTCGGCGTATACATAAAGCGACACAATAATTTGATATTTCTTTCAGAGCAGCAGCGCATTTTACCGGTATCCGAGCTTGCATACTGCATCAAGGAAACTATGCAAGCTCTTGAACTGTCAGGTGTGTTTTGCGAATACCAAGCCGTTGAAAAAGGTGAGCTTCCTTTTGTTGATATAATACATCTTTACAGTGCTTTTGAAGAAGTAATAGAAAAAACGTTTCTGTCATTGACAGACTTGTTCGTCACAGTGGACTTTGAAGGCGAAAAGCCGATCATGAAGCTGCGTCTGTCAGGCATCGCGGCACTTCCCTGTTTTGAGATGAACTGTTTCACGACGTATAATGAGGGCGAGGACGAATGGCTGCTTCTCTGCCGCCCGTGTGAGGGGGGTGAGTCTGTATGAGCCTGCCGCAAAAAAGACTTATAAATTATTCAGTGAAGGAAGCGTTTGACAATCTGCCGAGCGGCGTGTGCTTTTTTTCCTCAAGCGGCATTTTAGTTCTGTGCAACCGGCAGATGCACCGGCTTTCCTTTGCGCTTACGGGGCGCGATCTGCAAACTGTTTCTGAGCTGCGAAGCACATTGTCTGAATTACCGCACAACACCACAGCTTCCCGTGACGGGGATGTCTTCCTGCTATCCGATCAAAGCGCGTGGAACTTCGCCGAGCAGACAATATTTGATTGCGACGGCAACAGCTATACGCAGTTTACAGCAACAAACGTGACTGATCTCTACCTTGCGGCAGCAAAGCTTGAGCAAAAGAACAACGAGCTTAGAAAAATAACAGTAAACATGGAAAGCATCAATAAAAACGTCGTGGCCATCATGCGCGAAGAAGAAATACTCAACATGAAAATGCGTATACACAACGAAATGGGAAGCAGCGTTTTGAATACCCGGTTATGTCTTTTGCACGGTTATGATGAAGCTCAGAAAAACGAGCTTATTCGGCATTGGAGAAGAACGCTTGAACAGCTTACAGGCGCTCCCGAGCAAGAGAGTGATACAAATGTTTACAAGGAGCTGCAGGCCACGGCGCAGACGATCGGCGCTCGCATTTT
>CAZFZL010000047.1:0-11203 GCA_964523005.1 uncultured Oscillospiraceae bacterium | reverse complement strand
CGTACAGGTGCAGGCGCTGCTGAAAAAAGCGGCAGGTCTCGACATCGCCGTTATATGTCCGCTGCACGGGCCCGTCATACGCGAAAACATCGCTCACTGCGTGAGCCTTTATGATACATGGTCGTCATATACGGCAGAGAAGGAAGGAATAACCGTCGCTTATACGTCAGTATACGGCAACACCCGTAAAGCTGCGCTTATGCTCGCGGAAAAGCTCAACGCAAACGGCTGCCCGGAAACGGAGGTGTTCGACCTTGCGCGCTGTGATATGTCGCAGGCGGTTGCGTCGGCGTTCAAACACGGCAGGCTCGTCCTCGCGACGACAACATACAACGCGGACATATTCCCGTTCATGCGGCAGTTTATAGAACACCTCACAGAGCGCGGCTTCAAAAACAGGACAGTCGCCGTGATAGAAAACGGAACATGGGCGCCGCAGGCTGTCAGAACGGTGCAGAAGCTGTTCGAGCAGTCGGCAGGCATAACTTACGCTGAGCCGTTCGTAAAGATCAGGTCGGCGCTCGACACCGACAGCAGCGCGCAGCTTGAGGAGCTGGCGCAAACGCTGTGCCGCGACTACATCGCCCAGCACGAAAGCAGCGGGACGAACGATATGAGCGCGCTGTTCAGAATAGGCTACGGATTGTATGTTGTTACCTCGAACGACGGCAAAAAGGATAACGGTCTCATCGTAAACACCGTTTCCCAACTCACCAGCTCGCCCACACGCATCGCCGTAACGATAAATAAGGACAATTATTCGCATCATATCATAAAGCAGACCGGTATCCTCAACGTCAACTGCCTGTCGACCGACGCTCCCTTCGAAATCTTTGAACGCTTCGGCTTTGTAAGCGGCCGCACGAAGGACAAATTCAGCGATATTTCCGTGCTGCGCTCAAACAACAACCTCGCGTTCCTTACGCGTTATATCAACGCCTTCATGTCCCTGAGCGTCGAGCAGTACGTCGATTTCGGAACGCACGGGATGTTTATATGCTCCGTCACCGAGGCGAGAATTATCTCCGACACGCCGACGATGACATACAGCTATTATCAGGAAAACGTCAAGCCCAAGCCGAAAACGGAAGGTAAAAAGGGCTTTGTGTGTACTGTCTGCGGCTATGTGTACGAGGGTGATACACTGCCCGAGGATTTTGTATGTCCGCTCTGTAAGCACGGCGCGAGCGACTTTGTCCCGATCGAATGAAATAACAGTATATCAGGACTGCGCATGGCGTGGTCCTTTTTTTGAAAAAATTGTGCGGCGTCGGGTGAAAACAACGGCGCTATCGTTGACAAGCCGGATGTTTTATGTTATTATGTAGTGAGATATCTATTTTTTCAGGACGGGAAGTGAAACGGTTGTCATTCAGCGAAATGTGGTATTATCTGCTCAATCAGCTCAGCAGCGTAGGCTTCCGGGATATAATTGATATTATAATCGTTGCGCTGGCATTTTATTATGCTTTTAAATTCATGCGCGAAAGACGCGCCGGAAAGCTGGCGCTCGGTATAGTGCTGCTCGTTGCTCTGTTGCTTCTGAGCGATTTGCTTGAACTGAGCTCGCTGAAATTCATCCTGACGAACTTCTTCCAGATAGGACTTATCGCCATCATTGTCCTGTTCTCGCCGGAGCTGCGCAGCGCACTGGAAAAAATAGGAACAGGCTCGGTCAAGAGCTTTCGCTCGAAGGACGCGCAGAAGGACGAATACCTGTCGGAGGTCTGCGCAGCGGCTGAAAGTCTGTCGCTCGAAAAAACAGGGGCTCTGATCGTCATAGAACGCAGCACGCGGCTCGGCGATATAATCAAAACGGGCACTGTAATTGACGCACAGCCAAGCTCATTTCTTATCTGCAATATTTTCTACCCCAAGGCGCCTCTGCACGACGGAGCACTTATAATAAGGGAAGGCAGGCTGCACGCCGCCGGCTGTTGGCTTCCGCTTTCCACCAACAACGACATAATCAAGAATCTCGGAACACGCCACCGTGCAGGAATCGGGATGAGCGAGAACAGCGACGCTGTCATACTAATTGTTTCCGAGGAAACGGGAATTATATCCGTCGCGGTAGACGGAGAGCTGCGCCGCGGATTTTCCAAAAGCACGCTTGCCGAATACCTGCGCTCGCTCGTCGAAGACGAGGGCGCTGTGGGTAAGATAAAGACGAAGACGTGGCAGTTCATCAAAAAAGGCGGTGACCGTAATGAAGACAAGTGACGGCAGAAGCACACAACGGTCTGCGCAAGGCGGTGTACACCCCGGGAAAACGACTAAGACGAGAGTTATTAACTTCATTGTTCTTATTTTCTGTTTTATCGGTTCGATAGCACTTTGGTTTTATGTTCAGGACTACGACAGTCCTACGTATGAGAAAAAATTCACTAATATCTCTGTCGATATTGTCGGCGAAACGGACGGATATTCAGTGCTTTCCGGCTATAATAACACCATCGATGTGACGGTGATCGGCAGAAAAAGCGATATAAACAAGCTGTATTCCAGCGACATTGTCGCTCAGATAGACATATCCGATATCACCGACACAGGAACGGTTTCCTGCCCGGTGACGGTAATATTGCCCAACGGCATATCTGTTTCCGAGCTGTCTGCCAATTCCTTTTGGCTTTATATCGACACGACGGCTTCAATGACGATTAAGGTCATCGTCACTCACACGGGTTATACTGAAAACGGACTTATCGTCGGTACGGCGGTTGCGTCGCCTGCCACGGTAACGGTCTCCGGCCCTGTCGGAGAGCTTCGGAAAATAGCCGGCGCATATTGTACGCTTGATCTCGGGCAAATAAGCGGCTCTGTATCGGCAAACGGCACGCTTGAGCTGCGCGATTCATCGGGTGACGCTATAGACAACCCCTATATGTCTATAAGCACGGACATCGTCTCCGTTTCAATACCCGTCTATATGCAGAAAACGCTCCCGGTCACGGCGCAGTTCGTTGGAGGCGTTTATTCAAGCAATATGGCGACGATAGTGGCAGTCCCCGAAACGGTTGCGCTCAGAGGAACGGTTGAGACAATGAGCAATCTCACGTCTATAGTCGTTGATGTCGACGAAAGCTGTATTGACGGTGTAGGCACGGCCGTGGTGCCGATTACTCTTCCGACCGGGGTGGAAAACCTGAGTGGCAGCTCTACGGTCGAGCTGAACATCACATTGCTCAATAACGGTGCGCGCACGTTTGCGATCAGCGGCATCGAGGCGGTAAACGTCCCGGCAGGACTTGTATATACGATAACTACAGAGAGCGTGAATATCAAGGTGCGCGGAATCATTGATGCTCTGTTCGCTTTCAATGCGGAAAAGAGCCTGAGCGTTACTGCCGATTTAAGCTCACTCGCAGGAAAAACGAGCGGAACATACCAGATACCGCTCACCGTCGATTCCGATTACAGCAAAACGGCAGTATATCCTTACGGTTCATATACTGTTGAAGTCGTGATAGGATAGGATAGAAAAGCTTTTGCACGCAAAAGCAGGAGCAAAATAATGAAGCTTATCAAAGGTTATGTCAAGAGGATAAACAGGGACACGAAAAAAGCGCTCGTCGTCCCTATGAACAGAAAAAGATGCAGCGGCTGCGAGGTCGGGTATTGCGAAGCATGCGTTTATTCGAAGCGCTATGAGTGCGTCGCAAAGAACCCGATTGACGCGCAGGCAGGCGATACCGTAATGCTTAAATGCAGCAGCTTCAATCTGACAAGAGTGCTGCTGTGGCTCATACCGGTACTCGTAGCTGCCGGTACGTACGCTGCCGTATCAGGATACGGCTTTGCGACATCGGCGCTCATGGCAGCGGTGTCTTTACCGGCAGGGTATGCAGCTTTGTATATTGCGGTGGGAAAGCAGACTTTCTTTTACAAAAAGCTCATCATAGCAGCGCCTGCCTCGGAAGAAAAGGAATAAAAACAAGGATATAGATAAAGATGAATAAAAAAATATGGAACATCAGGGAGCCTGACAGCGCAAAGGCAAAACTGATAAGCTCCGTACTCGCCGTCAGTGAACTGACGGCGGTATTGCTGTGCGTGCGCGGGCAGGATACACCTGAAAAAGCGCGGGCTTTTTTGAACGCGGCAGGAACAGAATTTCATGACCCGTTCCTGCTTAAGGATATGGACAAGGCCGTCGCGCGTATAAGAAAAGCGCAGGAAAGCGGAGAAAGAGTGTGTATATACGGCGATTACGACGTTGACGGCGTAACGGCGACAATGGTGCTGTATAAATACCTCACGTCTCTGTCCATGACCTGCACTTATTTTATTCCGGAGCGTATTTCCGAAGGCTATGGACTGAATAAAACCACAATAGCGCGTCTTGCCGAAACAAATGATCTGCTTATCACGGTCGACACGGGAATAACGGCGGTCGACGAAATAGAATACGCAAAATCGCTCGGTCTCGACGTAATTGTAACGGATCACCATTCCTGCCGTCCGGTGCTTCCGGAAGCGTATGCGGTGGTCAATCCGCACAGGCCGGACTGTGATTATCCCTTCAAGGCTCTTGCGGGCGTGGGTGTTGTATTTAAACTCGTCTGTGCGCTCGCCGGTAAAGAAAATACAGAAAAAGTGTGTCGTGAATATGCCGACGTCGTGGCTTTGGGCACGATAGCGGATGTAATGCCGATATCCGACGAAAACAGACGGATCGCTTCTGACGGTATCGCAGGACTTGCACATACATCAAACGCCGGGCTGCGCGAGCTTATGACGTGCGCCGGTATTATGAAGAACGGATATCCGGTTAGAAAAATAACCTCAAGCACGGTCGGATTTATTATCGCACCGAGGATAAATGCCGCCGGCAGAATTACGAACGCCTCAATGGCTGTTGGTCTGCTGCTGTCGGATGATCCGGTGAGCTCACATGAGACGGCAATGAAGCTTTGCGATATAAATAAGCAGCGTCAGACGACCGAAAGCGAGATATACGATCAGGCGTGTGAACAGATAAGTAAAGAAGGAATGAAGAACGACAACGTACTCGTGCTTGCCTCGGATGGCTGGCATCAGGGCGTTATCGGCGTCGTATCGTCCAAAATCACCGAACGCTATGCTACTCCGTCGATCCTTTTCTCGTTTGATAAGAATATCGGCAAGGGCAGCGGGAGAAGTATAAAGGGCTTCAATCTTATGGAGGCACTTGCGTACTGCGAGGATCTGCTTATAGAATACGGCGGACATGAGCTTGCCGCCGGGCTTTCGATAGAACGAAGCAAACTTGACGAATTCAGGAAAAGAATAAACGCTTACAGCGTCGGAAAGCTCAACCGCGACAAAGCGCTTACGCTTGATATTGACAGCCGTGTATGCTTCGGTGATATAAAAATCTCTCAGGCAAGAGAAATCAAACAACTCGAACCGTTCGGCCTTCAGAACCCCGATCCGCTTCTCATGCTTGAAGATGCTGTTATTGAATCGATAATACCTGTCTTCGCCGGAAAGCATACAAAGCTCGTCGTTTCCGACGGCGCGGACAGCAGGGTCAACGCTATAATGTTCGGCTGTCATACAGCCTCGTTCCCGTTCGCTCAGGGCGACAGAGCGGACATCGTTTTTAACATGGACATAAATGAATACGGCGGCTCGGAAAGCGTTCAGATGCTCGTGAAGGATATTTGCCTTACACATGAAATCAGTGAGCAATCAGAAGCCGAAAAAGCAAGCTACCGCGACAGGTGGACATCGCCGGTGAAGGATGTACCGTCGGTGGGCGATTTTCGCGACGCATATAAGGCGCTTTCGCAGTATCAGCATACGGCTTCGGATATTGCGGTGCTTTCGAGAAAAATACATATCTCGTCCGGCGCGTGCATAGGCTATTGCCGTCTGAGGATCATTCTCGACGTGCTTGCCGAAACCGGACTCGCCGAATGCGAATATGACGGCGACAATGTCAGGATAACGTTCTGCCGTTTCAACGGAAAAATCAATCTCGAAACGAGCGAAATTCTTAAGAACCTCAAAAAATAACGAAAGGACTGAAGGTAATGGCTGTCGATATAAATGAATTCATCTCGTCGCTCCCCGAGGGCATCGGATATGATAAGGACAAGATCGTCAGAGCATATGAATACGCCGCGCGTATGCACGACGGTCAGAAACGCAAATCGGGCGAACCGTATATAATCCATCCGTTTGCCGTAGCAAAGATAATCGCCGACCTTCAGCTCGACACCGATTCAATTTGCGCTGCGTTCCTTCATGACACTGTCGAGGATTGCGCTGACAAAACAAACATAAACAACATCCGTAAGGAATTCGGCGATGACGTCGCGGAGATCGTCGACGGCGTGACGAAGCTCGTTCATATCCCCTTCGAAACGAAAGAGGACGAGAGCATCGAGAATCTGCGGAAAATGTTCCTTGCTATGTCAAAGGACCTGCGCGTCATATTTATAAAACTTGCCGACAGACTTCACAATATGCGCACGCTCGAATTCCGCAGCGAGGGCAAGCAGCGCTCCATAGCTCTTGAAACGATGCACGTCTATGCTCCGCTCGCGCACAGGCTCGGTATGCAAAAAATCAAGACGGAGCTTGAAAACCTTGCGTTGAAATACCTCGACCCGATAGGTTACGCCGAGGTGCAAAATGACATCGCCGAACGCTTCGGTGCGCATAACGGCTTTCTTGAGACCGCACAGGACAAGATCAAAAAATGCCTTGATGAATACCATATCAACTATAAGCTCGACGGAAGAATAAAATCCGTCTTCTCGATATACAGAAAAATGTATAACCAGAATAAATCCTTCGAAGAAATATATGACCTTTATGCAGTGCGTGTAATAGTCGATACTGAGCTCGACTGCTACGCGGCGCTCGGCACGATCCACGAGGCGTTCAGCTCCATACCGGGACGCTTCAAGGATTATATTTCCACGCCGAAGCCAAACGGCTACCGTTCACTCCATACGACCGTCATCGGACGCGAGGGAATCCCGTTCGAGGTACAGATACGCACGAAGGAAATGCACCTTATAGCAGAATACGGCATCGCAGCGCACTGGAAGTATAAATCAGGCGAACAGACGCAGGACATCGTGGATAAAAAGCTGCAGTGGATACGCACGCTGCTTGAGACTGAACGCGACCCTGACGACCCGGATGAATTTCTCCGTCCGCTCAAGATCGACCTTTTTGAGGACGAAACATTCGTGTTTACGCCTAAGGGCGACGTCATCAACCTGCCGAACGGCTCGAACTGCATCGATTTCGCCTACGCGATCCATTCTGCGGTGGGCAACAAGATGGTGGGAGCGAAGGTCAACGGAAACATCGTTCCGATCGATTACGTTCTTCAGAACGGGCAGATCGTAGAGGTGTTGACCTCAGCGTCATCGAAGGGACCGAGCCGCGATTGGATAAAGCTCGTGCGTTCCGGTGAAGCACGCAATAAAATCAGACAGTACTTCAAAAAGGAAATGAGAGCCGAGAATATCGTTCTCGGAAAATACGAGATAGACCGCGAGCTGAAGCGCTATGGCAGGCACTTCACGGAAGCGCAGAAAAACGAGATCGTCAAAAACGTAAGCTCGCGCATAGGGTTGCCCACGGCGGATGACCTGTACAACAACATCGGCTACGGCGGCATTTCCGTCACGAAGCTTGCCGCGAAGCTCAAGGACGAATTCGACCGCGTCGTCGCGCCGATCGTCCAGGAGGAACCGAAGCAGGAAAAGAAGCGCGAACGTCACGACACGTCACGCGAACAGACCGTTATAATCGACAGCGTAAGCGGCTGTCAGGTCAAATTTGCAAAATGCTGCAACCCGCTTCCCGGCGACAGTATAATCGGCTTCATAACGAAGGGCTACGGCGTTTCCATCCATAAATACGACTGCCCGAACGCTACGGCAGGGCTGAAAAATCCTGCTGACAAGGACAGATGGGTCGTCGCGAGCTGGACGCGCAAGGCGCTCGACCGCGCCGCCGGCTGCGATTTTGAAGCAGTGCTCGATATATACGTCGATTATTCGCCCACCATGCTCGCCGACGTGACTGTGGCACTGAGCGATATGAAGGTCGTTATCTCGTCGATAGCGATGAAGGAGCAGCCCGGCCTGTGGATGCTCGTGGCTGCCGTCAGATGTACCGGAAAAGAACACCTTGAGTCTATAATCGCCGCGCTCAAGCGCATGAAGGGCGTAAAAAATGTCGTAAGGGGTTATTACTGATGATATTGCTCATAGAACGCTGCCTCGGTGCAGGCGTGAGCGTTGACGGCGTGCAGGTGTCGCGCACGGGGCGCGGACTTGCCGTGTTCGCCGGTGTCGAAACGAACGATACACGTGAAGATGCCGTCAAGGCAGCGGCTAAAATATGCGGAATGCGCATATTTGAAAACGAAAGCGGAAAGATGGATCTTTGCGTCACTGATGTGCGCGGAGAAATATTGCTTGTATCCAATTTTACTCTCTGCGGCGATGCATCGCACGGGCGGCGGCCTGACTTTACCCAAGCCGCGAGACCGGAAAACGCAAACGCCCTCTATCTGGTGCTTGCCGAAGAGCTTGCGAAAACAGTAACCGTGAAATGCGGTGTGTTCGGCGCCGACATGAAGGTCGCGGTCGAAAACGACGGGCCGGTCAATATCATATACGAAACCGGAGCTAAAAGGAAAGAATGAATCTGAATATAGAGAATACTACCGGACTGCTCAACGATTATTTCTTTCAGATGCTGTGCCTGATATATTTTCCAGGTGAGAAGTTTCCCGGCCGTGACCACGCCGCAAGAGAAAACGAACCATCAGCGTCGTTTTTTGTTTCAGCTAATGACGGAGTGTACGAATGCCGGTGCTGCGTAACAAGCGGAGAAAAGACAGCAGAAAAAACGATACGTCTCACGGCGGAAGAAACCGTCGGCTCATATGAGGATGAATACATTGCCCAGATATGCTCGGGGAAGGCTTTTTTGCTTTGCTGCAGAGAGCTGTTCGGGTTTACTCCGCCTTGGGGACAGATGACGGGGCTGCGGCCCGTCAAGCGCGCGCTGTTTTATCTTGACCGCGGCAGGGACGCGGCGTGGGTCGTGAAGATGTTCAAGGAGGATTTTTCGGTCTCCGACGAAAAAGCAAAGCTGTGTGTAGATATAGCACAGCGCCAGCAGAAGCTTTTCGGCACGCTCAGCGACGGGGACTGTGCTCTTTATATTGCAATACCGTTCTGCCCGACGCGTTGCACGTACTGCTCGTTCGTCTCGTACAGCGGTCAGAAGCTTTTCGCGCTGCTTTCCGAATATCTCGAAAGGCTGCAAAAAGATATAGTGCGAATGGGAAAGCTCATCAAAAGCACCGGACAGAAGCTCGTGAGCATATATATCGGCGGCGGAACACCTACTATACTCGACGAATCGCAGCTTGACGCGCTGCTCGAAACGATAACCGAAAGCGTCGATATGACGCATGTGCGTGAATTTACGCTCGAAAGCGGCAGACCCGATACCATTACGGACGGGAAGCTTACCGTTGCAGAGAAATATTCGGTCACGCGTATCAGCATAAACACGCAGACGACGGATGATAATATACTTAAAGCGATCGGCAGAAAGCACACGGCGGCGGACTTTTTCGCTGCTTACGATATAGCGCATAAGCATACCCTTTCGCTCAACACTGACCTGATCGCGGGGCTGCCCTGCGATACGCGCGAGGGCTTTGCACGTTCGCTTGACAACGTTATATCGTGCTGCCCCGACGACATAACCGTCCATACGATGAGCGTCAAGAACGCTGCACCGATACGCTTCGAGGTAGAGGGCGTGTACGATCCGGAGGGTCAGTGCGCAAAGGACTGCGTTTCATACGCGCGCGAAACGCTCGCGCAGAACAACTATTATCCGTATTACCTCTACCGCCAGAAGAACACCGTCGGCAACGCGGAAAACTGCGGCTATGCGAAGCCGGGAACAGAATGCCTTTATAATATAATGACGATGGAGGAACGTCACAGCGTTTTCGCCTGCGGCGCTTCGGCACTCACGAAAATAGTCGTCGGAGGACGAATAGAACGCTTTGCGTTCCCGAAATACCCGTTTGAATATCTCAAGCAGGACAGCGGAGTATTCGAAAGAGAGATAACCAAACTGTTGTGCGAACGAAAGGAAAACGAATGACCGACAGGGAATACGCACTCAAATGCGAATCATCATACGAAAAGCAGCTTGATAAAGCCGCTGATACGATATGCGCTGACGAAAGGATAAAGCTTATCCTTGTCGCCGGCCCGTCGTGCGCCGGAAAAACTACGACGACAAAAAAGCTTAGAGAAAAGCTCACAGCATGCGGACGTACCGTGTATCAGGTGTCGCTCGACGATTTTTATAAAAATAAAGAGGACGCGCCCATCGGTGCCGACGGCAAGCCCGACCTTGAGACGATAGAGAGCCTCGATCTCGAATATCTTCACGAATTCCTTGCGCTTTTGTGCGAAGGGAGGGAGGTGCTCGCGCCGAGATTTGATTTTCATACGAAGCGCCGCGCGCCGGAGTACGAAAAGATCGATATGGAGGAAGGCGACCTGTGTATAATCGAGGGGCTTCACGCGCTCAACCCTATAATATACGAAAGATATCTCGACAGGAGCAGGCTTTACCGTATCTTTCTCGATCCGCAGGACAACAAAAAATACGGCTTCACAAAGTATGAGATACGCCGAATGCGCAGACTTGTGCGCGATTTTTACAATAGAAACTCCTCAGCCGAAAACACTCTGACCATGTGGCACAGCGTAAGAGAGGGCGAGAGAAAATGGATATATCCTTTTGAAAGCGACGCCGACGTTACAGTCGATACGTGCTTTGAGTACGAGCCGGCTATCCTCAAAACAAAAGCTGAAATGATACTGCGCACCGTCAGTGCGCACAGCGAGCATTGGCAGAAATCAAAGATACTTCTTGATAAGCTTGCGGTGATCGAACCGCTCAGCGAGAGTATCGTTCCGAAAGATTCGATGCTGCGCGAATTCATCTGAAAAAATGTCGTCGTTACGGAGCATAAAACCGAACGCTCCGGCACGGAAAGGCAATTTATATGGGAAAAACGGAAATGCAAAAGAGCTTCGCGGCAGGTGCGCTCGTGCTCATGCTGTCGAATCTTATCGTAAAAATAATTGGTGCGCTGCTTAAAATACCGCTCACGAACCTGATCGGACTTGAAGGCATGGCGTATTAT
>CAZFZL010000046.1:0-11324 GCA_964523005.1 uncultured Oscillospiraceae bacterium | reverse complement strand
CCTCAGAGCCGGTTTTTATATGCTCTTTTATTTCGTTTTCAAGCCTCGGCAGCAAAAATTTCTTCACCTGATCGAGTCCGCCGTCGATAAACATTGCGCCCAACAGCGCTTCAAACGCATCGGCGTTGATGCTCTTGCGTTTTCTGCCGTTGCTCATTATCTCGCCGTGGCCGAGCAGCATATAGTCGCCGAGCGATATTTCAGCCGCTTTCTTCGCGAGCATATCCTCACACACGACGGCTGCTCTTACGCGCGTCATAACGCCCTCGCCCATATCGGCGTTTTTAAACAGGTATTCCGTCACGGTCAGCGAAAGAACGGAATCGCCGAGAAACTCCAGCCGCTCGTTATCTGTTCCGTGCGAACCGTGTCTGGTTTCGTTTATATACGATGTATGGGTCAGCGCAATGGCAAGCAAAGTTTTGTCGGTAAAAACATATCCGATCTTTTCCTCAAGCTCAGCCATCGGGAACGCTGACAGCATAATATCCGATGAACCGTCCATAATCAATACTCGATCTCCTTCATCATATCAACAGCCTTTATGAAATCTACCGCTTGGCCTATCGTCCTCTGAACGGCGGTCTCATGAGAAGCGCCATGTACCTTTATGACCGGCTTCGTTATCCCGAAGAACGGCGCTCCGCCGTATCTGCCGGGGTCAAACGAGGCTTTCATCTCCATGAGGTCTTTTCTCACGAACAGCGATGCTATCTTTCCGCGCAGACTTCCGGCAAACGTGCGTTTGAGCCTTCCGAGCGCAAAATCCGCCATACCTTCTATCGCCTTGATAGCGATATTTCCCGTAAACCCGTCAGTCACGACTACATCGTATTTACCCTTCGGCAGATCGCACGCCTCGACGTTTCCGCAAAAATACAGCTCAGATTCGCTGAGCATTTTATATGCGTCGCGACATACGTCAGTGCCCTTCATCTTTTCTGTGCCGTTATTGAGTAGCGCGACCGTCGGCCGCTCTATGTCCATCACCGTTTTGGCGTAAACCGATCCCATACGTGCAAATGACAGTAGCTGTTCCGGCATAATATCCACGTTTGCTCCGCTGTCGAGCAGCAGGAACGGCCTTTCAAGCGGAATTATTGCCCCCAGCGCGGCTCTTCTTATACCCTTGAAGCGCCGAAGCGTCAACGACGATGCCGTAAACAAAGCGCCCGTGTTGGCGGCGCTCACGAGTGCGTCGCCCTCTCCGTCGGCGAGAAGCTTCACTGCTACCGCGAGTGAGGAATCGCTTTTCTCCTTCATCACTGTACCCGGCGCATCATCCATCGTCACTACACTGTCAGTGTGTACAACGCGGTAATCCGGCTTTTCGCCTTCATATTTATCGATCTCGCCCTTGACCGTGGCTATATCTCCCACTAGCACGAGCGAAACTCCGTATTCCGCGGCTCCGGCAAGCGCTCCGCGTATTATTTCATGCGGTGCGTTGTCGCCGCTCATAGCATCCACTATGACTCTTTTTGTCAGTTCCATTTCCTTTTAGTATACCCTTTCATATCTGCCCGCGCAAGTCATTCGCTATCCTTGACGGAATAGCCACAGCTTTTAGAGCAATATGTCAGCTTTTTCTGTTTATTTTTAAGGAGCATTGCGCCGCATTGCGGACATTTTTCGGTTGTCGGTGTGTCCCAGCATGAAAAGTCACACTCCGGATAACCGGAACAGGCATAGAAGCCGTAACGCTTCTTTCCCTTTTTATATACAAGCGTTTTGCCGCATTTAGGGCAGGGCACGCCTATCTCATTGAGTATCGGACGTGTATTTTTACATTCGGGATAGCCTTTGCAGGCGTAAAACTGTCCGTATCTGCCGCTGCGCAGCACCATGTCCTTGCCGCATTGCTCACATTTTTCTTCCGCCAGCACCTCTTCCTTTTCTTCCGGCTTAGCTGCTGCTTTTCCGTTCGCGTCAAGCTTGACGGTATAGTGGCATTCCGGATAACCGGGGCAGGCGGCAAACCGTCCGAAGCGTCCGCTCTTCACAACGAGATTTCTTCCGCAGTTCGGACATACAAGATCGGTGATCTCCGGCTCTTTCTTCTCGCGTTCGGTCTTTTCGGCTTTGGCGAGCAGCTCGCTGAACGGACCGTAAAACTCGTTGAGCACGTCTATGCTCTTCTTTTCGCCCTGTTCTACCTTATCGAGATCCTCCTCCATCTTAGCCGTAAAGCTGTAATCAACTATTTCCGGGAAGAACTTTTTCATCAGGTCATTCGTTTCGCGTGCAAGCTGTGTAGGCAGAAGCGCTCTTCCGTCGCGAACAATGTACTCACGGGAAATTATCGTGCTTATGGTGGGCGCGTAGGTCGACGGACGGCCTATTCCTTTTTCTTCGAGCGTCTTTATAAGAGATGCTTCATTGTAATGTGCCGGAGGCTGAGTAAATTTCTGTTCCTTCGTCAGCTTATCAAGTTGGCACTTATCACCCTGTGTAAGCTCCGGAAGCTTTCCGCCGATAAGCTCATCATCACCCTGATTATCGTCCGCGCGGTCCTGAGAAAGTATAGTAAAACCGTTGAAGCGGACGGTATATCCGCCGGCACGCAGATCGTATCCGGCGGCGTTGATATCAACTATGACAGTATCCAAAAGTGCGTTTGCCATCTGACTGGCAACAAAACGCTCCCATATGAGCGTATATATTTTAAGCTGATCGGCGCTGAGTTTTCCGGCTACCAACTGCGGCGTGTCGAAGACGTTCGTCGGGCGGATCGCTTCATGCGCGTCCTGCGAGGACTGACGTGATTTATAAACATTCGGCGTTTTGGGATAATACTGCTCGCCGTAGGCTGACATGATATAGCTTTTCGCCGCGTCACGCGCTTCATCCGAAACGCGCAGTGAATCAGTACGCATATAGGTAATAAGACCGTGCGCGCCTTTATCACCGAGCGATAGTCCCTCGTACAGCTCCTGCGCCGTCTTCATAGTGCGCTGCGACTGGAAAGAGTACTTTTTGTTTGCCTCCTGAGTGAGCGTCGAGGTTATCAGCGGCGGCATCGCTTTGCGCTGCTTCACTGCCTTCTTCACTGAAATCACGCTGTACTGCGCGTCTGACAGCTCGTCATACACCTTCTGCGCACTTTCAGCGTTGTCAACAACGAGCTTTTCGCCGTTCTTTCCGACAAGCTTCGCCGTGAAAGACTTACCGTCCGCTATGAGCAGTGCATTGATATTCCAGTATTCATCAGCCTTGAAAGCAGCTATCTCATCCTCGCGGTCTATAATCAGCCGCGTCGTGACCGACTGTACACGTCCTGCCGAAAGACCGCTTTTTATATTTTTCCAGAGCAGCGGACTGATTTTGTAGCCGACGATCCTGTCGAGTATACGGCGCGTCTGCTGTGAATCAACAAGATCCATATTTATCTCACGCGGATTTTTCACCGCTGCTTTTATTGCGCTCTTCGTGACCTCGTTGAACGTGATCCTGCCTGTCTTCTTCGCGCTGCCGTTGAGCGCCGTCGCAAGATGCCACGAGATCGCTTCGCCCTCGCGGTCAGGGTCGGTCGCAAGATAAACTACATCCGCCTGCTTTGCCGCACTTTTAAGCGCGTTGATCACTTCCCCCTTGCCCCTGATATTGATATATCCCGGCTTGAAGTCGTCATCTATATCGATACCGAACTTCGATTTGGGTAGGTCACGAATATGACCGTATGATGCCAACACCTTATAGCCCTTGCCGAGATATCCCTTGATCGTAGACGCCTTAGACGGCGACTCCACTATTACCAATGCGTTTTCCATTTGTTGATTGTTGCCTTTCGTTTTTCAGATTATCCGGAATCGTTGACCGGGCAGCGGCAGTATCCTGCCTTCTATTTCAAGCATAGTCAATGCTTTGCTTATCTCTCCTGCTCCCATACCGAGCTTTGCACATATCTCATCCGCCGTTATCTCCGGCTGCGCTTTTACGGTACGGTATATTTTTTCTTCCGTGCTCTCGCTATCTTCGGTCACCGGCTCCGCAGGAGCTTTCTTTTCTGCTGCAGTCACAATGACCGCGTGCTCTGCTTTGATACGCTCAAGCTCAGGGTTCAACATGGTATAGCCCTGAGCGCCGAGAGATGAAAGCACGTCCTCCGCGCATGTCACGAGCCTCGCGCCACATTTGAGCAGTGCTTCACATCCGGCATAATCCCCGTCACCGGGCACACCTGCCATGGTATACAGACGCCTGCCCTGCTTTACTGCGTAATCCGCCGTTATCAATGCTCCGCTTTTCGCTCCTGCCTGAGCAACAACGACGGCGCGTGAAAGTCCGCTGATTATTCTGTTGCGCTGTGGAAAAGTATATTTCGCCGCCGGCATCTGCGGCGGATACTCAGATATTATCATGCCGCTTCGAGCTATATGCTCAAGCAGCTCACCGTTATCCCAGCGCCTTGCCCTGTCGTGTCCGCAGCCGAGCACTGCAACGGTATACCCGTTTGCTTCAAGGCATCCGCGGTGCGCTTCGGAATCTATCCCATACGCGAGTCCGCTGACGATCACTGCGGAACATCCGGCAAGCTCGCGTGCAAGAATGCGCGTTGTTTTTTTCCCGTATGGCGTAGCGTTCCTCGTTCCGACTATCGCTACACAAGGCCGCGCTCCGAGATCACACTGCTTCCCCTTCATATACAGGACATACGGTCTGTCCGGTATACTTTCGAGCTGTTTCGGATACAGTCCGTCGCCAAGCACCGCTATCTTTATTCCGCTGCGTTCGCAACTTCCGCATATTTCTATTGCTTCACTCAGATCCTTGTCGAGCAGTTTTTCGACCGTGCCCTGTCTGAGATCGAGTCCATCAAATACAGTCTCTTTATATATACGAATCGGGTCATTTCCAAAATGTAAAAAAAGCTTTCTGTATATATGATTTGCCGCTCCAAGTGCCCTTGAGAGCCACACACAGTATACTGTATTATCCATCAGCCGCCTCCTGTCTTTCCGGCAGCCTCGCACCGTGCCGTCTCCCACATGATTACTGCGGCGGCGACCGCCGCATTCAGGCTCTCCGTCCTGCTGTCCATCGGTATCGTCAGAGCGGTACACAGCTTCGCCGTATCATCGGAGATTCCGTGTCCTTCGTTTCCGATGACCGTTATGTCGTCGTATGAGAGCGCTACATTTCCGAGCAGCAGCGGGCCGTCCGCCGGCATAGCAGCACAGCATCTGCCGCCTGCCGCCATGTGTTTTTTCAGCAGTTCGGGAACATCAGAGACCGTCGTTATATTAATATTGAAAACAGCGCCCATGGCGCTTCTTACGGTCTTCTGTGAAAAAATATCCGCGCAGTCTGCGCTGACATAGACGTTTTTAATACCGAACGCCATGGCGCTCCTCAGACATGCTCCGACATTGCCGCTGTCACGCAGCGCTTCAAGCACGATTCCGCCGCCGTAATATCCGCCGTTTCTCACATTATCACAAAACGGTGCGATACAGAGTACGCCGTCCGGCGCGCTCTCCTGCGTAAGCTTTTCGTATACCTGTGCCGGGACGATATAGACATCGCCGCCTGATTCTTTTGCGATATGTGCATATTTGTCGTATACATCGTCACGTACAAAAATTGAACTTGCCGTCATCCCTGCCGCCAGATATTCGCAAAGCAGCTTTACGCCCTCAAACCTGAAAAGGCGCAGTGCTTCACGCTCACGCCTGTCGTTGAGCTTTACTGCCTGCTTTATCTTGTCGTTTGTTCTTGACGTGATAATCTGCGGCGTCATCATGTGCTCCTTTAATCAGTATAAACAAGTCTTTCTATTCCGCCGAGGTCCTGCTTAGTGTGTGCGTTGAATCCCGCTTTTTCGAGCAGCTCGCATACGCTCTGCGCCTGATCGTACCCGACCTCGAACAGAAATCTTCCGTTTTCGTTCAGGTAGCCTTTGCCGTATTCGATTATCGCTCTGTAAAACCTCAGACCGTCCTCTCCGCCGTCCAGAGCCGTGCGCGGCTCGCACTGAACGTGTGTGTCAAGAAAGTCGATATCCTCCGTCGGAATGTACGGAGGATTGGAAAGGATCATGTCAAGCTTTCCGACAGATGCGTATTCCTGAGCGTCAAGCGCATCGAAGCGTCTTACGCTCACGTTTTTGCAGTCCTTCAGATTTTCTTCGGAAAAGCTAAGCGGCTTCGGATAATAATCGAGTGCAAGCCCCTTTGCGTCCGGCCGCTCCGATGCGACCGCGAGCGAAATACATCCGCTTCCGCAGCATATGTCTGCAAAGCTGCCGTTTTCCGGAAGCAGCGCGACGGCAGCCGCGGCAAGCACCTCCGTGTCACTGCGCGGTATGAAGCAGCCGCTGCCTATTTTCACGGGATGGCCTGCGAAATAGCATTCGCCGAATATATACTGCACCGGCGTGCCGCCGATGAAGCGGCGTACCATATCCTCACATATTATAACTGTCTGCTCATCGACCTGAACGTCGGTAAGCGTCAGAAGCGTCGCCCTGTCGGTACACAGCGCGAACGAGATTATCATATCGGCAAGCACCGACGCTTCGTCCGTGCTCGGCGTGAGCGTTTCGCAAAGCGCTCTGCGCAGCTCATTTACCGTCGTTTTCATCAGCGGCCTTCACTTCCTCGGTCTTCTCCGGTATCTCCGGCTCCTTCGCTTCGGTAAACTGTACCGGCGCATAATCCGGGAACACCGACGGCATCGATGATTTGAGCGCGGCTATCGCGCACTCCATCTGAGACGCGTCCGGCTCCTTGGTCGTTATGCGCTGCATCCACAGTCCCGGCGCGGAAAGCGTGCGTGTTACGACGTTTTCATGTCTTCCGGCATACGCTATGAACTCATATCCTATACCGACGACTATCGGCAGAAGAAGTATCTTCAACGCTGCGCGTTCCCATGTTACCAGCTCAGGCGGAATGAAGGACGATACGATTATCGATATAAGTATTATCACGAACATCAGCGCCGTTCCGCAGCGCGGATGAAAGCGGCTCTGCTTTTTCACGTTCTCGACTGTCAGCTCAAGTCCTTTTTCATAGCAAAACACCGTCTTGTGCTCTGCACCGTGATACTCAAACACACGACGCATATCAGGCAGCAGTGAAGCCAAAAACAGGTACAACACGAATATGATGACCTTGAAAACGCCTTCTACCGCGCCCTTCCAATAGCCAAGATCGATGCTCAGGAGCTTTGCTATGCCGTTTGTGGAAATTATCGGCAGGTACACGAACAGCACCACCACGAGCGCTATCGCAAACACGATCGAAAACACCATCATCACGCTCATCAGCGACGCACCGAATTTCTTCTTGAGCCACTTCTCGAATTTTCCCGGTTCTTCTTCTATGCCCAGCATGGCCGTGGCGTCGTTGAGCGTCGAATATGACATGATCAACGCCTCGACGAAATTGACGATACCGCGTATAAACGGAATACGGAAGAACTTCGATTTATCCTTTATGCTTTTATTCTTTTTGTTTTTTACGACGATCTCGCCGTTCTCCTGACGCACCGCGATAGACTGGCGCTCCTTGCTGCGCATCATGACGCCTTCGATGACGGCTTCGCCGCCCACCGTTCCGAGCCGAGGATTTATTTCCTTTTTATTTCTGCTCATTTTGTAATATTTGTTCCTCAAAACTTTCTGTTGCAATTCATACTCCTTTGTATTATAATTAACTGTAGGGAAAAAGTAAACACTTTTTTTGATTTTTACTTATTTTTTTTACGGAGGCGGCTGAAACGGACAGTAAAAAATTTACGAAAAACGATTCCGGCTTCGTCTGCGCGCACTGTAAAAAAGATGTTTCGCCGCTGGGGTTTTCTTCCAGAAACCACTGCCCGTACTGCCTTTGGTCGCTGCATGTCGATGTCAATCCGGGAGATCGCGCGAGCGAATGCGGCGGACTAATGAGACCGACGGCGGTTGACCTGTCATCGAAGAAGGGGCTTGTGATACTCCACTGCTGTGAAAAATGCGGTTTTGAGCGCCGCAATACCGCCGCGCCCGACGACGACAGGGAGAAGCTTTTGTTTCTGACAAACGTCTATAACAGATAAGGACACCTGATGAAAACAAAAATCATTAATAATTATTATTTCAAATTCATCCTATCCGCGCTCGTCGTCTTCTGCGGCTGTTATCTGTTGTGCACCGACACGGGCGTGTGGAAGTCGCTGCCGCTCGTGGTCTTCTGCGGCATGGTTTGCGGCTTCATCGACCTGCCGTTCGCGGTACAAGCGGCTTTCTTCGCAGTCTTTTCACTCGTCTATTCATCCGTATTCATGCCCGACACCGCTTCCATCCTGCTAAGCACCGGAGTAAGCGTTGCCGCCGGAGTCGGCGGAATGTTTTGCATACGACTTTTCAGAAAGAAAAACGCCGTTAGCATTGTCTGCTCGGTTCTCGTTCTCGCTGTCGCGCTCGGTGTCCATATGTATTTTCATTCGAACATCGTCAGTGCACTCGTCTCCCGCTCGGCAATAGACGATTATATAACAGAAACTTATGCAAAGCCTGAATTTTCATCCTACACTGTCTCGTTCGACTATACGGCGCGCCGCTTCGCCGCCACACTCTCACTGCCCTCAGACCCGACTAACGACAGTGTTAAGGTAAGCTGCAAAGACGGACGGATAAAAGACGGTTTCATCACATATACGAAAAGCCTTCTGATGAAAGAAAAAATCAATGTACTCACCGATACACTGCGCAGTGCATACCCAAAAGGGCGCTTCAAGGTCTGCGGAAAAGACATAGACGGCTATCCGTACACGACCGCGTCACTCAACACCGCTGTTGAAAACGAGGATGTTTCCTATTATGTATATCTCACCAGAGAGTATTCGGCCGATTCGTTCCGCGCCGACGCGATCGCTTACGCCGATATCCTTACGCAAAACGGCTTCGACTACGACAGCATCACCTTCATCGGCGGAAGAAAAGGCGTCGTGTATCTTCAGGTGACGCTCGAGCCGTGCCTGATCCGCGGAGAAAACGCCGGTGTTTTAGAAAAATTCGATTATATCGGGTTCTTCCTTGAAAGCACCATCTACGACTACGAGAGCTGATTTTTTCGCCGGGATCAATTTTATTGCTTAATTATGAACAAACTGCCGAATTATTTTATATTTTCGGCGGTTTTTTTATCAAATTTGAAAAAACTTATTGACTTTGTGACTACTGCGTGGTAAAATATCACAAACGGAAACAATAGGGGCACAATTCTGAATGGCGGAAGCGGAACGCCTGTTCTCTTTAAGTCCCGCGTTTGTATCCAAAAACATTTTTACATTAAGAAAGGATGTACTCAATGAAAAAGACTCTGGCTTTTGTACTTACTCTGGCTCTGATTCTTTCATCCGTCATCACCTTCTCCGTCGGTGCTACGCTTACCTCTGTACCAACTGAGACCATTACTGTCGACGGCGTTGTCACCGACAACGGCTGGGCAGCAGACGGATGGACGAACGTGGCGAAGGATACCGGCTGGTTCCAACACAATTCTATCGATACTGATTTCGATTACGATTATCAGTACAGAATCGACTCTACCAACATTTACTTCGCATTCAAATTCAATCAGGCTCCTCGCTGGACTTCAACAACCCAGACTGGCGCCACCAACCTCCGTCTCTGGATCGATTCCACTCCGGCAGATGCCGCGAGAACGAATCTTTTCGATTTCACGTATGACAAAGCCGATGGCGCTACGTCGATAATCAAAGAGACAAAAGACAACGGAGCAACGACAGGCCTCGTTTGTGCCGCTACCGAAGGCGCTGATTATCTCTACATCGAAGTCAGCATTCCGCTCGCAAGCCTCGGTGTGACCTCCGCTACCTCCGTAAAATTCCTCTTCACCGGCTCCCAGGACAACATCTACAACACCGCAGCAGTTGTTGATGATCCCGAAACTACTGAAGTTGATGAAACGGCAGCAGCAGTTTACAAATACGATGCACTGCATTCTCTTGACTCTACTCTCGAGAACAAAGGCGACTACTGGAAGGATTCCGCCCCGTGGCCGGCAGCAGTGACCCTCGGCGATTTCAAACTTGCCGGATCATATGTAAACAACACAGCATATCTTAAGATTGACAGTGCTAACATTACCCATAGAGTAGACGGTATTGTTGGCGGCACGACATATCGCCTCTCTGCTAATTTTAAAGGCGAAAACATAGCAGTTACCGGCGGCAGCGCATATATTAACATCTATTTCTATGATGAAAACGGCGACTTTCTTGCATTTGCAGATTTTGCAAAACTTGTTGCAGACGCAGACTGGGAGTCCTTCACTCTCAACAAAGTAGCTCCGGCAGGCGCAAGCTTTGCTACGATGTCCGTTGGCTTCTGGAACGCTACCGGCATCACGTGCGTTGACGATATCATGCTCGAAGCTATAACAGTCGATGAAACAGACGGCAGCATCACCGTTGATTCAGTCATTTTCCTTGAAGACTGGGAAGACGGATTCCATGCTTGCACATGGGGTGATCAGCCCGAAGCAGCGACGATAATCAATCCTCCCGCATACGCGGCATCCACCGGCGATGTTTCTGATTTGAAATCCGTTCATAATATAGCTTCCGCATACGATACGATCTACACGGACGCTGACGGAAAAGAGTGGAAGGCCGTTTACGACACAGATCTCTCAAAGATCGTCTTCGTAGATCCCGCTGACGACACCGTATTCCTCCTCAACGGCGAAGATAAAGTCACTTCCGATTATTACGGAACTTCTACGGGCGCAGAGCTCGTGGACGGCGGAGGCTTCACCAACGAAACGACAGGTTCGGATTCAGTTCACTTCTACGAAGAGAACCTCGCGTTCGTATTCGACCTTGGCGAAATAAACGCCAACCTCTTCGGCTTCTATTTCGGAATGTCCGGCGGCGGCTGGGGAATATCCTACACCCAGTCAGTTGCTGTTTATGTATCCGATGACGGTCAGACCTGGAACAAGGTCGCAGCTACCGTTCACTCTGGCGAAGCAGTCGGAACAGGCGAAGAAGACGGCGCATGGCAGGGCTACATCTATGGTATAAATCTTGACCACACCGTCTCCGGACGCTACGTCAAATTTGATGTTATAGGCTCAGCTTCAGGTCACATCTGGGCTTCCGAAGCAGAAATATATGCCAACGAAGAACCCGACAAACTCTATGTCAATGCAGTTCTCGATACTAACGGCAACGGCACAAACTACTCTCTCGCAGGCATTTACGACGGTTCGAACGGCGGCGCTCAGAGAATTCTTTACTACGCAGAAGAAGGCACTTACACAAACACCGATTGGCTCAACGCAGCAGTTTTTGCTCCCACGAATGTTGCCGGT
>CAZFZL010000045.1:0-12473 GCA_964523005.1 uncultured Oscillospiraceae bacterium | reverse complement strand
AAGCATTCGCGCGAAGCAGTCGGCTGCTTTATCGAGACATGGCTCGCCGTTTTTTTCAAGCTCATTCAGCTCGCACAGCGGCTGCGCTATTGTTTCGTCAAGCCCAGGGTAACGTTTGAGGGCTTTCTTCTTCATCGGTGTGCACAACGCACGCATTATTAAAGCTCCGAGCTTTTTGAAGCCCTTCTCGTCGTGTATATTGTCGCAGTATTTATAGTAAGTAAGTGTGGCGAACGCCGATGCACAGTATACAAGCGTTTCGCACTCGCCGACAGCCGGTCTTTTCCTGAGCGGAAAACACGGACAGCGCTCCCGTTGTACAGTGAGCTTTTCGCCGGTGAAGCAGAACCTGAGCATCGCGAGAAAAACGAAGTCATAGCTGAGCAAAAACCGCGTCAGGTGCGACACGCGTTTACCGCCCGTCCTGCACAGTCCGCAGTATACTGCCTTATACAGTTCGTATTCCTTCACGCGAAGCTCGCCTGCGTTAGGCTTTATATATCCGAACATCGTCCATCCCCGTATCTGCAATGTATTTTGATGCCTGAGCATACAGACCCACATTACTATACATCGTACAGTATATCACATACGCTTACGGAATGCAAGAAAAAATTTAAAAAACGCGCGAAGCGCGGTGTATTGTTTCACCCGAGCTTCGCGTCGTCTTCTATGCTGTATTTATAAACGTAATCCTTCGTATACGCTTCTTTGCCGACATCGCCGCCGCTCTCGGTGACGGTGATGACGATCACCCCATCGACGATCTCGCAATCGTACGAGAAGCTGACATAAATGTTATACCCGTCCCAATCGTAATTTGCAATACACTGTGAGAGCTGTTCGTAAAAATCATTGAACGAGATAAAATAGTCGATGATCTCATCGTTCAATTCGCGTGCGTTATCGCTGTCGATGTTTATTTCGGGGATCACGAACGAATTGTCATGCACTTCGCCGTTTTGATACTCTATCGTATAACAGACGGCTATGGCGTCACGCACGAGGTCGTCCGGACTGCTACCCGTGTCGGGCATGGTACTGACGCCGATCGTATCAAGCCCGAGGCAATCGGCACCGCACTCCTTCATTATCGCGGTGAAAAGCTGTATTTTATCCCAGCAGCCGCCTATTCCTTCCGTCTTCTTCATGAGCGCGGCAGCGTGCTGCTTATCAGTCATGCCCGAAAACGCTTCTTTATATTTACCGAGCATCTCTTCTTCGGTCAGTCCGTATGTCTCCTGAGGGTTTTCGCACAAACACACCGTAGAGTAAACGGTCAGAAAATACCTGTCGCTGCCATCCGCTTCTGATAATATTTGCGAGACTGTTTCGTTGAAAAACGATTGCGCACGGTCGCCGAGAAGCAAAAGCACCTCATCGGAAAGCGGCTCAAAAATCATATATGACGAAAACAACGCATATTTATATAGCTGATCTGTTTTCTGTTTGTTCAGGAATGTGCCGAGGACAAATGTTATCATATGCTCGTAGGTGGTGTAATAATTACTCTCTCCGAGATAGCCTTCAACAAGCCTGTCGCACAGTCTTCTTCCGCCTTTTTCGAGATCGAGCAGCGAAGTTATCCGTGCGAGCGACGTTTCCGCCCGAGATCGCATCTCCTGAGAAGAATCACGCGAGGACAACACGCGCAGACAGCTGTCGATCTCATCGCTACACTGCTCATAAGTGACTTCTTCATCGGAAGCGACAATACGCGAAACCTCGCCGAGCACGTCGTCAAACGAATTTTCTATACTTTCCTGAAGCGGTGAATGTCCGCTGCAGGCGCTCAAAAGAAAAAGGAGAGCTAATACGACACTATATGTGCTCACACCAGACCGAACCGGTTTTCTTTTCATATCATCCCTCCTGACAACACATCGCACCGAAAAGGCACAAAAGCTTTATTACAGTATAATGCCGCAGCGCATTTTTGTCAACCGCTGCCGTGCTGTTTTTCTTCTTTGCTTTTTCCCGTGTTGTCACGGCACATCGCGCGCAGCTCCGACAATGCACTTCCAAGGCCGCCAACGCAGTCGATAATGCCGCTTTCTACGGCTTCCTCACCGCACAGTACCGTTCCGATGTCGGTCGTCAGTTCATCCGTTCTGAGCATCATTCGGCGCAGTTTTTTTTCGTCCGCGTGCGAATTACGGGTGATGAAGCCAATGATCCTGTCCTGCATCTTATCAAAATAATCATATGTCTGCGGCACTCCTATCACAAGCCCGTTGACGCGCATGGGATGGAGCGTCATCGTTGCAGTTTTGACGATGAATGATTTTTTTGCCGATACCGCGAGCGGAATGCCGATGGAGTGACCGCCGCCGAGCACGAGCGACACCGTCGGCTTTGTCATAGTGGCGATAAGCTCACTTATCGCAAGCCCCGCTTCGACGTCTCCGCCGGTGGTATTGAGCAGTACAAGCAGCCCTTTTATCTGAGCGCTCTCCTCGACGGCAACGAGAGTCGGGATTATTTGTTCGTATTTTGTGGTTTTGGTTCCGGGCGAAGCGGAATAATGACCCTCTACATGACCTGAGATGACGAGTGCGTATATGTCTTTATCGGTCGTAACGCCGTCCGGTGTCTTATCGGCTTCACGCTGTTGCTGATCTTCCTCGTTCATGGCTTTCCTCCGTTTTTCATTATGGTTTACGGAAAGTAGAAATTTATACAAATATCTTAAATTCGTTGCACAGCTCTTGAAAAAGGCATTTTAATGTGTTAAAATGTGACGAAAACATATTATAGAGGAGTCAGAAATGGATATATTTGAGAAGTGTTACGAATTTACTCAGGCAGACGACATCAAGGCGCAGGGTGTATACCCATATTTTCACGCACTCCAATCTCGTCCTGACACGGTAGTATATATGGAAGGAAAGCGCCGTATTATGCTCGGCTCCAACAATTACCTCGGTCTCACAGTCTGCGAAGAGGTGATAGAAGCCGGCAGAAAAGCACTTGATAAATACGGCACAGGCTGCTCCGGTTCGCGTTTTCTCAACGGAACGCTCGATCTGCATCTGGAGCTTGAGGAAGAGCTTGCACGTTTTTTGCATAAGGAGGACTGCATCACCTTCTCGACGGGATTCCAATCCAATCTCGGTATCATAAGCGCAATAGCAGGTGTTCACGACTATGTTATCTGCGACCGTGAGAACCACGCGAGCATATACGACGCGTGCCGTCTCAGCCATGCACGCACCGCATATTTCAAGCACAACGACATGGAGGATCTCGAAGGCGTACTCTCGCGCATCGATGACAAGTTCGGTAAGCTCATCGTGACCGACGGCGTCTTCAGCATGAGCGGCGACATAGCAAATCTTCCTGAGATAGTACGGCTCGCGAAAAAGTACGGCGCGCGTGTTATGGTCGACGATGCGCACGGACTCGGAACGATAGGCGAGGGCGGAAGAGGCACCGCCGATTACTACGGACTCACCGACGACGTTGATATATACATGGGCACATTCAGCAAATCGCTCGCGAGCCTCGGCGGATATATGGCCTCCAAGGCGAAGGTCATCGATTACGTCAGGCACACGTCGCGCCCGTTCATCTTCTCCGCTTCGATCACGCCGGTTAGCTGTGCGACAGCGCTTGCAGCGCTCAGACATCTTGAAAAGCATCCTGAGATCGTCACGAAGCTCAACGACCTCGCTTCATACGCACGCGAAGGCTTCGAAAAACGGGGGATACCGATAATCAAAGCAAAAACACCTATAATCCCGGTCTATACATACACACCTGAGAACACGCTCGCGTGTGCGAAAAAAATATACGAGGGCGGAGTATACGTCAACACGGTACTGCCGCCTGCCACTGAGCCGAACGCCTGCCTGCTTCGCACAAGCTATATGGCTACGCTCACTGACGAGCTTATCGACGAAGCGCTCGACGTAGTGGCGAAGGTCGTATCGGAAAGCAAAAGCTCCGCAGAAGCATGATTAAAACAGCCGTAGTAACCGGAGCGAGCAGCGGAATAGGGCTTGCGCTCGCTGAGATTCTTTCGCTGAGCGGATATGACGTTGTATGTCTATCACGCCGCGAATGCCCTCTCGGATATGTCAGAAGCATAAAGACCGATGTTACCGACGCTTCGTCGGTAAAAGAGGCGTTTGAAAGCATAGAGCGCGCCGACCTGCTCATCTGCAACGCCGGAATGGGCATATCCGGCGCATTTGAGGATACAACGTTGCAAGAGGCAAAAAGACAATTTGATGTCAATTTCTTCGGCTTCTTTCTCACTGTGAAGTATGCGCTGCCGCTGCTTCGCCAATCGGAGGGAAAGGTGATATGCCTCAGCTCTGTCGCAGCCGTGCTGCCTATACCGTTTCAAAGCTTCTATTCTGCTACAAAGGCAGCAATCAACGCAGCTGTTACGGCGCTGCGCGGTGAGCTGAAACCCTTCGGAGTGACAGTGTGTGCGATCATGCCGGGTGATGTCAAAACAGGTTTTACCGCAGCACGTGTCAAAAGCAAGGCCGGGTCGCTGTACAGTGAAAGAACGCAGCGTTCGGTGGAAGGCATGGAGAATGACGAGAAAAACGGAGAGGACGCGCGTTTTGTTGCCCGTCGAATTGTACATATCGCAAGGAAAAAGTTCCCGGCTCCGCTTTACACTGTCGGGATGCGGTACAAGCTTTTCGTATTCCTGACGCACATCCTGCCGCGCCGGCTCCTGAGCTTTCTCGTGAACAAATTATACGCATAAAATAAAGCTGCAGCTCTTTGCTGCAGCCTTTTTTGCCGTGTGTGATTATTCAGTAAAGGCATATGCTTTGATACGTTCGGTCAGGCTTTTCATCGCATCCTCGTCGAATATCGTCAGTACATCGAGCGTTTCCATGATCTGCGTGAAGCTGTTTTCGCCTGTTTCGTTAATAATGGACTCGTATTTTCTGACAGCGCTGTTATAATTGTCAAGCGACTGGAGCCACAGGTCAAGCGATGTGACTGTCGAAGCGGCATATGATATATAGTAGAAGGGATAGAGATAAAGATGAACAACATCGACCCAGCTGTACAACTCCGTCACCTCCTGTGAACTGTCGGTAAGACCATATTCATTATAAAGCGTTGCCATCAGCTCGTTAAGCTTATGTGTGTCGGTTATATTCTCTTCATACACGGTGCTTTCAAATTCATCTATCAGACACCCCATGATCGTTGTGCGGAGCATATCCTCAAGAATAAGCTTTTCAGCCGTTTTGTAGACTGTGTTTCCAAACACAGTGTTGTAATTTTTCATATAAAGTAATTCAAGCCCCGTTGAAAACACCTCGGTCGTATCCATATCGACGTTCGCGGAGGGGTTCGTATACATCGCATTGTAATGACCGAATTCATGCACAAAGGTGAACACATCATACGTAGATCCGGAGGGCTGGATAAACATATACGGTGCGTTGTAAGAATACAGCATAGTAGTAAAGGAAGCGTCCATTTTTGTCTCGCTGTATTCGAGGCTGTAGTAACCGTATTTTTTCATAAAGCCGAGCGCGTCGCTCATACCGTCAACAACATTGTCGAATTTGGAGCCGACTTTATTAAAAAGCATATCGTCCGACCAGTCTGAGGCTGCATAATAAAACGAAGCATATTCATCAACAGTATAAGAAGAAGAAAGCTTTTCAAGAAGCGGAACGCAGTATTCCCTGACGCTCTCATATACCTTGGATGTGTCATCGTTGGTATAATCTCTGAAAAAAACTGTATCGTAGCAGAAGTCTGCATATGAATCGTATCCGGACTCGTCGAGTATCTCGCCTCTGAGCTCCACAAGTTCACCGTATATCGGTGCAAGAACGGCGTTTTTCTGGCGGTACAGCTCAGTGAGCGCCTGTGTCTGCTCCTGCTCGGAGAGTCCGAGCGTATAATAGTTCTCGAAGGTGACCTCCTGCGCGTTGATAATAGTGCCGAAGCTGCCCGCTGCCGAGCTGTTGTACTTTGCGATGAGCGTCTGCTCTTCGGAAAGCAACGTTGTGAGCGCTTCGGACTGTTCCTGATAATCGAGGTAATACTGATAATTCATTTCTCCGAGAAATGTCTTTGCATATTCGGCGCAATATGAGGTTACGATCTCATGGCCGAGGGTAGCAGCTTTATTCTGCGCGTCTGTCGCGGTTTCATATGCCTTAAGGTAATCCGCCTGATACTGAGCATCAGTCACATCTTGCGCATTGTATATTGTCGCGAGCGCATACATCGTATATATGTCGTTCACTTCGCGGTAAAGCGTCGAGAACTTAGACATCACGGTTGTTTCACTCGTTTTGTCAGCGAGCATATCCCTGATGTCAGCGCAAAGCGCATCAAAATACGTCATATTATATTCAGTATATGATATATCATCGAACCTTGTCGATGTATGCATATTCATGGACAGAAGAAGCTGTAACAGCGTACAACCGGAGAGTGAAAATACAAGCAGCGCAACAGCTGCCGTCATAAGAGCGTGTTTGAAGAAGCGTTTCATTGATAGACCGTTGCTTTTGCAAAGCAAAAGCGCCCTTTCTATATAAATATCAACGGCGTTTTATGTGGCTAAGCCAACGGCTTAACCATTAGCTGATTCATCGGTGCGTGTTTTTCGTCTGAGCTGCTTTGGATGTTCGCAGAAGCCGTTGAGCTCGCCGCGCTCGATCGCTCCGAATATACGTTTTTTCAATCCTCTTTTTTCGTGTTCAAGCTCAGCAAGCAGATTTTTGACCTTTTCCCTGTCAGTGAAGCCGTCTTCGGAACAGTATTTTGGGAGGATATCTATGCTGTTTTGCGTGATAAAGCGAACAGCAAAGCTTTCCGGCATATAAATCAACGGACGTATGAGCGTGACCTGTTTCCTGTCAAGAAAAGTCACAGGGGCGAAGCAGCCAAGCCTGCCTTCATTGAACAGATTGAGCATGAAGGTCTCGACCGCGTCGTCAAAATGGTGTCCGAACGCCATCGTTCGGCAGCCGTTTGCGATAGCGGCGTCGTGAAGCGCGCCGCGTCGCAGGTTAGCGCACAGAGAGCATGGCGAGCTTTCTTTTCTGATATTGAAGACGATCTCGTATATATCAGTTTTCACCGTGACGAGCTCAAGCTCCAATCGTTCGCAGAAGCGTTCGATGGGCGAAAGATCCGCGCCGGGAAAACCCATATCAAGCCTTATCGGTACGATTCCGAACTTCAAAGGATAAAACCTTTGCAGTCCGCGCAGCGCAGCGAGCAGCGTCATGCTGTCCTTGCCGCCGGAAACGCCAACAGCTATCATATCGTTTTCCTTTATCATTCCATAATCGTCCACTGCTCTTCTCGCATAGCCGAGAAGCGGCTGAAGAAGACGAAAATTCTCCATTGCATATACCCGCCATTCGTATTTATACATGACTATATTTATTATACCAAAATCCAAGGCGAAAAACAACACATTTGATTAAACATTTTTCATCTTTGCGTAAACCGCGGTTTTTTTGAGATAAACCGAAAAAAACAAAGAAAAACAAAATTTTTTATAAAAAACTCTTGACAAACATCTAAGGCTGATATATACTGTCAAGGCACGTTGAAACGGCACGACTTGTCCTGCCTGAAACGTAAAATAATACGGAGGAACAAAAATGTCCACATTCATAGCGAAAAAAGAAACTCTTGACCGCAAATGGTATGTCATAGATGCAAGCGGCAAAACGCTTGGCAAGGTCGCTGTTACGGCTGCTACGATCCTTAACGGGAAACACAGACCGGAATACACGCCTCACGTTGACTGCGGTGAATTCGTCATCGTCATAAACGCGGCAAAAGTCGTTCTCACGGGCAAAAAGCTCGAAAACAAGATCCATTACCATCATTCCGGATACATCGGCGGGCTCAAACAGGTAAAATACAAGGAGCTCATGGCGACCCGTCCTGAGCTTGCAGTCAACTACGCCGTCAAGGGAATGCTCCCGAAGAACTCGATCGGCGACGCAAGCATAACCAGGCTTCGCGTTTACGCCGGCCCCGAACACAAGCAGCAGGCTCAGCAGCCTAACGCCATTGAGATTCAGTAAGGAGAGAATAACATGTACGAATCAGCCAGACCTTATTTCTACGGCACGGGCAGAAGAAAAGAATCTGTCGCACGCGTCAGAGTCATGCCCGGTACCGGTGTAATCACGATCAACAAGCGCGACATAGACGATTATTTCGGTCTTGACACGCTCAAGCTCATCGTTCGCCAGCCGTTCGGCATCACTGACACACAGGGAAAATTTGATATAATCTGCACCGTCACAGGCGGCGGCGTTTCCGGACAGGCAGGAGCTATCAGACACGGTATCTCCAGAGCGCTGCTCCAGGTCAGCCCCGATTACCGTCCGCTTCTCAAAAAAGCAGGACTTCTCACCCGTGACCCTCGTATGAAGGAAAGAAAGAAATACGGACTCAAGGCAGCTCGCCGCGCGTCCCAGTTCTCAAAGAGATAACTTCATATTTCAAAAAAATCTCCCGCTTGTTCGCAAGCGGGAGTTTTTTCTTCAGGATTTACTCTTCGGTGATCATTATCGTGGTATAGTACGAAAAGTCTTCGAGTTCTACGGTTATGTATTCGCCGTCAAGCTTATAGTCAGTCAGTTCAACTATCTTATTATCATCAGCGTTGAGCACCGACACCTTGAGATACTTGCTCCAAAGCCGTGAAGGCAGTCTCAAAAGCACCTTCACGCCAGACGCGACTTCCATACTGTCGGCAGTCTTATCGTATTGCATATTGGCGATGTCGCAGAAGAACATATTTGTTGTGACGTTGTAGTTGAGCGTTGCTATGGCGCTGTCGGGAAGGTTATAGAACTTCACGAGCCGGTTTATGCGTCCCTCGCTTATCAGATCGTTGTACATATCCTCGATGTCGGCAAGGTATTTGTTGTAGAGTGTTTCGATGGTCGTTTTGTCGGCATTCTTCTGAAGCTTAATGTACGCAGTGAGCGGATTCGTTTCGTAATAGATTATTTTTCCCTTGCCACTGTATGTCTGCGCAAGGTCGGCGAGTATGCACGAATCGTTCTTCTTCATACAGCTATCCATCGAAGCGTACATGCCTGAGTCTTCACCGACGATAATGAGTGTTCCGCCGCCGTCAAGGAACGGGACGAGCACGTCGTCGATATAATCCTGTTCGATCGAGCGAAGCTCAGGAAGCACAAGGCATGAATACATATTGATCTCATCCGCGAGACTGTTGATCTCAACGCTGCGGTACGGGATGTTCAGCTCGTCGAAGGCGTGGCACCAGCTCATGTATGCGATGGTCGTGTTGTTGTCAGTGTCCTCACCGCCCGGAGTAAAGTAAGTCATTTCGCTTTCAGACGAAAGCACGACGCCTATATCAGCGTATATCTGCCTGCCGGAGAAATTCTCTTGAAGCTTTCCTATCGTCTTGTTTGCGGCAAGTATGGACTTATCCGTCGCGCCGCCGCCGTAGAGCACGCAGTTATAAGCGAGTGCCTCATATGCGTAAAGCGTCGCGAGCGTATCGCTTCCGCTGTGGTAATACCAGACGACTGCGTTGTTCGATCTTGCCATGCTTGAAATAAGGTTATATGTGTGACCTGAATAGCCGTAAGGCGGATCTCCGCTGGCGGTTGAGCCGGATCCTATGTTGAAGTAGTTTGTGTATTCGGTATGGATCATATCAAGCGCGTCACTCTCAAAGGTGCCGAACGTCAGATATGGAAAATCGTTGCCGCCGATACCTATGGAATCGGGGTCAAGTCCGAGGTCCGCAGCAGCCTGCTTGATTCCGTTATACAGATTTTTAGCATATTCGGCGCAAAGATCGGATTTATAAGACAGGTAAGCCATCCATATGGCATCGTCTATCCATTTACCGCTCTTCCATACGGGATCGTCCATATTGGTCACGTTGCAGTTCGGGCTTATCTCAAGCGCCTTTGCCTTGACATATTCAATTATCGAGAAGTCGTCCGGGTCGGAAACTCCGAGCTCGGGATGAGCCTTCAGATAATCCGGGAAGCCGGCTACCGTCCAGTCACCGAAAGCGATTTTTATCGGGCAGGAGGATATTGCGTCCCATCCGTTCCAGTTGTCGATCCAGAAAAAGTCGACACCCTGCTCCATAAAATACTTGGCGGCGGCTATGTTATAGGAAAGCCAGAACGGCGCCGCGGTATCCTTCGCAATCGCCATATCTGTCGCATAATATACCTTTCCGTTGCTGTCAACAAGCTTTATTCCATATTCCTCTGTCGCCGCCGGAGTAAGGCCGTCAAAACGGATATAGTTTCCGTTAAGGTCTTTTGAGGCGCATGCATCATAAAGCATTGAGGAGGTCGGATCGGATGAATCGATAAGATAGCCCGTAGCATCCTTACCGTCCGGATAGGTTGGTGTAATTATTTCGGGATAATTCGAAAGGACGAATTCACCGCACCATGCTTCCTCGCTGACAAAAGAATGAAGGCCCATCCAAACGACTTGGTTTGCGCCTCCGTTAACAGACAGGTCGCCATCCTTCCATGTCCAGTGGCTTGCGAGCTGTTTGGCGGCTGTGTTTTGGCTGTTCATCAGGTATGTACCGTCTTCATTCTGCATAACGGCAGCGATGGAAATGCGCGAATCGCCCTGGCCTTCAAGCCACGCGCTCAGCTTCAGTCCAAGGTTGTGGAACGATGCAATACTGTTTGTACCGGAGCCCGACATCGTAATATCACGCATATAAGGGCCCCTGCCCTCATCCTGTAAAATACAGCCGCCGACATCTCCGCCGAGCGCTTTTACTCCAAGAGCATTTTTGTTTTCATAAGTAAAGCGTGCAAACGAATCCCACCAGGAGAGCACGACATGCTCTGCCATGCTGTCGGCTGTTGAGATGGCTGCGTTAACAGAAGGCAATTCCTCTCGTTGACTCGTTTCGCTTATTTCACTTTCGGTATTTGATACCGACGGCCCGGTCGTACACGCATACATCATTCCGACGCAAAGCACTGTCAAAATCAGCGGCAGCAGTTTTTTTGCTTTCATTTCATCTTTTCCTTTCAAATCGAACAAGCATCTAAATTATTATACTATTTTTTTTGCTCTTTCATGAATTCGCGCAGCTTTTTCATTGTCTGCCATTTATCGACAAATCCGGCGACAACAAGCGCGACAATGAGCGCTGCGACGGACGCGGATATGATTTCCCATGTCGTCATCCCGTTTTGTTTTACTTCTTCTTTTTCACTCTCCTCGGCAACGAATGTGCTGCTTTCGGACAGTTGTTCTTTTTTTGACACGGCGACAGTGAAATCAACACTCACACCGCTGTACAGCGCGCTGACAGTCATGACGAAATCGGATGCGCCGTCGGGCAGCGTGTATAAAAACTCGATCCCGTTTGATACTGTCATTACCGAACCGTTGTTATAAGTGATCTCGAGCGTAAGCCCGGAAAAATCAAACGTATCGCCGTAGCGGTATTCAGTGATGTCGGGAAGCTTGGTGATGGACGCGCCGACCGCCATAAGCTGTATCACGCTCACTGTCTGAGACACCGCAAGCCCGCCGGATGTAAAAACGACCTCGCACTCGCCGGGTTTGCTGAAATCGTACTCTATCCCGTATTCGGCAGCGTCAAATTTATAGCCGTCTTCGTAGCAGCAGAAAAGCTCCAGCCCGGTTATATCGAGTTTGTCGTCCGTATAATAGACGGTTTTTGTCATCGGTTTTGCAATCTCCAGGGAAAGCGGAAGTGCTGACAGCACACGCACCTTGTATTCAGTAAAGAAGTAACCATACTGTACAGTCGCTGTTTTTATTCCGGGCTCTGACATATCACAGGTTACAGTATACCCTTCGGATGAAATCTCGCTTTTCAGGTTGTCATATGTCAAAAGAAGCTCCAGCCCCTGCAAATCAAGTGTATTGCCCTGAAAGAATACCGTTGTATCAGGTTCTCTCTTAACACTTACCGAAACGAGCACGCGCGCATTGACTGTCACCGTAACAGAGACAGACTGTGATGTTTCCTGTAAGATCGCAAACACCTCAGGAAGCTCAATAGTGCCATATACCGTAAATGTCTGCTTCCCTATGCCGTTCTCGTCGTATGAACAGTTTTTCACATTCCATATGACATCGCATACTATGCTTCCGAGCGAAGTATACGCCGTGAGCTTATCAGGAAGTTCAAACGCGCTTGCGTTCTTTGGCGTTCCGTTTATAAAGGTTTTTTCGTCTATGCTTTCGTATCCGTTATACACCGGCGCGTTTTCATATTCAAGTGTCATATGGCTCTGTGCAAAAAAGGAATCTGACGGATCAAAATACAGCCCCGTGATACCTGTTTTTCTCTTTTTCACTCCGTCAATAAAGGTGTTGTGCGTCCCACAGGCAGGATCGAGCGTCACCCATCTCCCGTCAATATACGCTTCAAGCCAATAGGAGTATACTGTTTCATTTCCGCTTATATTATCTGTCCATGCAACGGGATCATTGACAGC
>CAZFZL010000044.1:0-12505 GCA_964523005.1 uncultured Oscillospiraceae bacterium | reverse complement strand
CAAACACAAAAAAAGGCGCGAACCTCCTGCGAAAGGGATGATTATTTTTTATGGACAGAAAAAAATACAAAACGCTTCTGTGGGCAATTTTTGCCGTCGTTCTATGCCTGTCCGCGCTCAGATGCATCCTTATTTTCAAATATCTAGATACCACGGGCGACTATACTGATTATTCACGGCTTGCGCTGACCGACAACATGTTTACAAACACGTTCCCCTATGTTGTGGTTGCGTTGGTTGTGATTTTCGCTGCGGGTGTGTTCATAATAAAGAAAAATTCAGTCAATTCTCTGGTCTATGACGATACGCCGACCATCTTCTTTTCTACGCTTACCGGCTTTATGACCGTCACGACCGCAGGGCTTCTCGTGTTTTATCATTTTTCCGGTGCGTCCGCGATGACGACTGCGGAATGGGCGGTTGTCGTTCTGCTTGTGCTTTCGTGCTGTTTCTTCATATATGCGCCGTCTAAAAAAGCAAAAACGCAAAGTTCCCTTTTCAGTGCAATGGCTGCAATGCCGATAATAATGTCAATAGCAAGGCTATTGATATATTTCTTCCGCATAAACAACAGACCGAATTCAGATATGAGCCTTTTCCATCTTTTTTCGCTTGCGGCGATAATGCTGTTTTTCGTATATGAAGGCAAGTTTTCCGTTTCGTCCGGCTCTGCCCGGCTGTATGTATTCTTCGGTCTGTGCAGTGTACTGCTGACATCAGTATACGCGCTGCCGGAGCTGATACTCTCGTCCTTCTGGATCGTCGCCTGGCAAAGCGACACAGTGTTCTCGGCGCTCGAGCTGCTGATGAGCCTGTTCATAGCAGCACGCCTTCTTTCACTTCACGTTGATGAGCAGCGAGAGCTTCCCGAAAAAGTCAAGGGCTGACCTGACCGCTACATCGCAGCCCAAGCCTGTCAAGCAAAGCAAACAATATAATCATAAACAGACGGCAGAAGCAAAAACGCTTCTGCCGTCTGTTTTAAAGCTCACAGCAAAATATAGCCACGCGAACTCACAGATTCAGCTTTTTCGTTATCATACGCCGTATCAGGAAATAAAACAACACGGCAAGCAGCAGATACAATACGCTTAGCACAAGCAATATCCCCGTTGACATATCTAAAATATTAAGCACATCGCCCTGATAATCGGCGGTAGCACCGACGATGAGTGCGCCGTAATACAGTATACACGTCACGATCTGCATTCCGAATGAAAACGCACAATACATGCCTATGCTCGCGAGTGCTTTATGCTTGCGCGCGAGCGTGCCGCCGGTGACGATAGACAAGAAATACAACAACATCGTGCAAATATATATCGCCAGTATAAACACCAACGCCGATATGACCAGCCCCCACGCGTCGCCTTGAGAGAATAAGGCATCAAACATATCTTTTATCTGATCCGCGGCATTCCACAAAAACTCATCTGTACCATCTGTACAGAAGTATGTTATCGTTCCGAACACCGCTCCGCCGAGCAGGACCGACACCAGCATCGACAGCGACGCTATAAAGGAAGCGAGCAGCTTCGACAGCAGCAGCGCATCCGTTTTGACGGGAAGCGTATGCGTCAGATAGCTTTCCGAGCCGACCATCTTCTTATAGAAAAACACCATTATATATACGCTTCCGGCTATAAGTCCGGCGTACAGCATCATATAACAAAGGTAGAGGAACATGGTCAGCACCATCGTTTCGAGCAGCGTCGCCGTCGTGTAGGCGCCGTCGCTTTGCTGTATACTCACAAGCAAGCTGAACACCAACGAAGCCACTACGCACAGCGCAATGACAATCAGCTCACCGGGAAACAAAACGCGAAAAAGCGCTTTCAGGTCGTACTTCAATAATTTACGAAACATCTGAACACCTCCCTGAACAATGCATCGACAGATTTGCCGTATTTCTCACGCGCTTCATCCGGCGTCATCTGCATCACGATCTTTCCGTAGCTGAGAAACGCGAACTCGTCAAGCGCCTTTTCGATATCCGATATAAGGTGAGTGGAAATAACGACAGCCGCATCTGCGCTGTACGAGCGTATTATGGTATCAAGAATATAATCACGAGATGCCGGGTCAACGCCGGCTATCGGCTCATCCAGCAAATACAGCCTTGCCCGGCGTGACATGACCAGCACGAGCTGCAGCTTTTCCTTCATTCCCTTCGACAGCTCGCGAATCCGCTTCGCTCCGTCGACCTGAAGCGCTGCGAGCATTTCTGTTGCTTTAGTTCTGTCGAAGTCAGCGTAAAAATCGTCAAAAATCGCCATACATTCGCTTATTTTCATCCACTGCGGAAAATACATCGCTTCAGGCAGATACGAGACAAGTGCTTTCGTGCCTGCGCCGACGCCCTCATCGCAAACGCGCAAATGACCGCTGTCCGGCGTAAGCAGGCCCGCGCACAGCTTGATGAACGTAGTCTTGCCGCTTCCGTTCGGGCCGAGCAGTCCGAACACCTTCCCCTTCGTTACAGTGATTGCAAATTCGTCGAGCGCCTTGAGTGATCCATATGATTTCGTCAGTCCATATGCGTCTATGATGTTGTCACTCATTCAACCTTCCGTCCCTTCCTCTTTTTTCTTTTTATTCAATCTGTCGCGCACAGTTTCCAGCGCACGCACTTCATCCGCGTGAAGCTGACATACCGTTTCGGCATATGCTTCTGCTGCTTCGAGTATTATCCGCTCGCGCATATTTTCGATCGCCGCGATATCACATGTCACACATCTGGGCATATTGCGCGTCGTTGCGAGCAATCCTCGCCGCTCAAGCTCCGACATAGCGCGCTGCGCTGTGTTCGGGTTGACCGCCGCCTGCAAAGCAAGCTCCCGTACACTCATCACGCTTTCGCCTGGTTTGTACTCCCCTGCGGCGATCATTCGCTCTATCCGTTCGGTCATCTGGAGATAGATCGGCTTTTCATCGTTGAAAATCCACGCCATGCTTTTGCTCCTTTCCTTCGTACTAATACAATGGTACGCCAATGCGCGCTGCTTGTCAACAGTATTCAAAAGAGTTTATAAAAAAGCACCGCGGCGATATTCGCCGCGGTGTGATTTCCTAAATGTGTGGACTTATCTGCCTGACCACTTGTTGACTTCTTCCATGACATCATCGATTTTCGTTTCGACCGCCGATTTGTTTTCGGCGAGAAGCGAAGTTATCTCGTTCGGTGTGCCGTTCTGTACAAGCGTCTGAAGAACGTTGGAAAGTCCGAAATTGTAGATATGGTTGAGGTCGTATCTGAAGTTTGCAAATATGATCTCGATCATTTCCTGCGATTCGTCGTCGCGCGTATCACGCTGCATGAGCGAAATGTCGATATAAGCAGGTGTGAGGTAGTTCTTGCCTTCAACAGCAGCCGCCTCAAGCATATAAGCGGCAAACTCATCATCTTGGCAGCCTGCCGTGATAGCGGCGCAGATAACGGTGTTGTTTGTTGCGACAAAGGAATAGTAGCCGTCCTGATCTTCAGATGCCTTGGGGAGCGGAACGATACCGAAGTTGACCGTCGTGTCGCGCAGTTTCTTGTTGGCGGAAAAGGCATTCGTTCTGAAGAGCGCTCTTCCTTCGCTGAATATCTTCAGAGAAGAATCCCAGATGTTGTCGGTTCCCATTTCCTGTGCATGGATAACCCAGTCCTGAGAGAGCATCGTGACGATGTTCTGAACGATATCGATGGATTCGACGCTGCCTATCGCTATATAAGGATAGTCGTTTTCATCTTTGAGGCAAAGGTTCTGGTTGCAGCCGATATAGTAGTTGATGCCGTCGCCGTACGAAGAGGAAAGGCCGAATACATCGTGGCCCTCGTACTGCAATACACCGTCGCCGTCGTCGGAAAGAACTGTTCTGCCCATTTCGCTCATTGCATCGAGCGTCCACGTTCCGTTTTTGACAAGCTCGTAAGGATTACTGAGTGAATACTCGGTTATCATTTCCTTGTTGAAGCTGACCGCCGTTGCGCAGATCTTGTTGAGCAGGCTTATGTCGCCGCTTCCGAGGAAGAGCGATCCGTTCATCGTTACGGTGCTGACAAAGTTCTGATCCCACCACGGCTTCGAAAGGTCAATCGTGTCATACGCGGAAAGATCGAGCAAATAGCCCGACAGCGAGAGTGTCGCGGCGCTTCTGATGTACGGCATAACAATGTCATACGCTTTTGTTCCGCCGTCGACGTCGTTTTTGATCATTGTTTCGACGGTGCCGCTCTCGGCTTCAACTACCTTGAGAACGACGTTGTATTTTGTCTCAAGCGCTGTGTTCCTGTTGAAAACAGCATCGTTGATAACATCGCCGTCGATATCTTCGTCATAGGAGAAATCTTCCGAGCAATATGTTCCATAGCTTTTACCGAGAACGAGTATTTTAAGTTCACGCTCGTCCCAGTTTTTCACCTCATTGGCGCTCTCATATTTTTTTGTTTCGCTGTTGTAACCGTTTTCATCAACACCGCCGGTGCTTGTCGTCGCCGAAACAGCATTTGACACTCCGCTGCTGACGTTGCTGCCTGTATCGCACGCGGAGAGCACGAATACGAACGTCATGACCACGCAGAGAAGCGAAATAATAATGCGCAGTTTCTTTTTCATTGTCTTGTCCTTTCCTGATCATCTGTGAATGTTCTTTTTTATAAAAGTCTGATGGCAGCGTGAACCTCGGGCTGCTACCCGGCTTATTATATATTGCTGTTCGCCCTTACACGAAATGGTTAAAAATCGAGTTTTCACATGACTGTTTTCTATTGTTAATAATAACACAATAAATCGACTCTGTCAATAAAAATTTATACACATATACATCTTGCTTTTTAGAATAAGATTTGCTACAATGAGATATACAATACCTTTAGAAAGACAGGACACACCCACATGATGCATTACGACACAATGAAAAGAACAAACAACACTCCGCTATATCAGCAGCTGGTAGAGTGGATACTTGAAGAGATTGCAACCGGCGGACTTCATCCCGGTGAAAGGCTTGATTCCGTTCGTGAAATAAGCGAAGGTCAGCAAACCAATCCCAACACAGTACAGCGCGCACTGACGATCCTTGAAGAGCAGGGCGTTATATTCACACGCACAACGGCAGGCAAATTTGTTTCAAATGACGCCGATTTCATCAACGGACTTCGCGCCCGCGTTGCCGCAAAGCGTACCGCAGAATTCATCGCTTCTGCCAGAAGGCTTGAGCTGACTGACGACGAAATACTTTTTGCGGTTGAAGATTCGCTAAAAAACAGATAGGAAAACAAAGCCGTGATGAGCAAACTAACCAGGATAGCAATCATATCCCTGTGCTGCCTGCTTATCGGAGCAATGATAGTCGGAATAAGCGCGGCGATATTTTACTACACGCCTCGCCGGTGTGACACAAAGGACGTTTCCTTCAGCTGCACGACTACGGTGTCCGACAACACAGCCACCGTATGTCTTTCGGTCGATAAGCCGTACAATTACAACGGCTACAAATGCGTCGAAAGAGAAGAGACGAACGGCAGTGTATACGCATATTTGTTCATATACGGAACATATGCCGATCAACAGATCGCGTCATGCGACGAAGACGGTACAATCACGCTTGAGATACCGCTCGGTGAAGATGTTGTAAGGCTGATTCTCCAGGGCGAGGACTCTAAAAAGACAATATGGATAAAGGGTAACTGATTATGATAAGAAAGAACGGATCCGGCAAGCAGCGCTTGTCCGGCATTCCGCTCTTTTTTCTATGCTGAAATATTAACCACATCAACAAAACAAACAACACAAAGGAAAGGTAAGAAAGATGAAAAAACTTCTCGCACTCACTCTCGTGCTCGCGCTCGTTCTCTCATTTGCCGCGTGTAACAACGACACCGTCAGTAGCACCGAAAGCGCTGAAAGCGAAGTGGAGCTCGTCACCGTCGAGCTCACCAAAGACGCGCTCAAGGACAAAATACTCGGCGCGTGGTTCGGTCAGATGTTCGGCGTCGCCTGGGGCGCAAGCCAGGAATTCTGGTATTGCGGAAAAACAATGCCCGACACGAGCGTCCCGGCTCTTACTACGTTCTCCGCAAACGACGCTTTCACTCAGGACGACCTTTACGTTGAGATCACCTACGTCGAGCAAATGGCGAAATACGGCTATGACTGCTCTCTCAAAATGCTCGCGAACGCGTTCAGGGATTCCAAATACGGTCTCGATCACGCGAACAAGCAGGGCCGAGAAAATCTCAGGAACGGGATAGATGCTCCCGGCTCCGGAAGCTATCTATACAATTTCCACTGCGATGATATCGACTGGCAGATCAACTCTGATTTCGTCGGTCAGATATATCCCGGTAACCCGAAGGCTGCGGCTGAACGCTCCTTCGAGATCGGTCATATAACCAACTACGGCGACGGCGTGTACGGCGGCGTGTTCGTCTCGGCGATGAACAGCGCAGCATACACCGCCAAGACCGTCGATGAAGTAATACAGGCAGGACTTGACGCTATACCGGACGGCACAAAGTTCAAGGATGTCATGGACGACGTCGTAGATTGCTACGACTCCGGCAAAACCTGGCTCGAATGCTGGCAGGTCATAGAGGATAAATGGAACAACACCGACAGATGTCTCTGGTGCTCTTCGACCGTCTCAAATATCGACGCGAAGCTAAACTCGGCTTACATCCTCATCGGTCTTCTCTACGGCGAAGGCGTTTTCGAGGATTCCGTAAGGATCTCCATGCAATGCGGACAGGACAGCGACTGCAACCCGTCTTCAGTCGGCGGTATACTCGGAACCTTCTACGGCTACAAAGCGCTTGACAACAGCTACAAGACAAATCTTGACCTTACAGTCACGAAATTTCTCACCACCAACCTCACGCTTTCCTCGACAGTCAACGTCATGACAAAGCTTGCCGAGGATTCGCTTGAAGCATACTCAACCTACGACGAAACGACCGCTACCTACACTATTACGGCAGCTGCCTTGACGCCGGTGGAATATGAGCAGTGGCCCGATATGCCTACCGCACAGCTCACCCTCGCCGTTGACGACGCAACCGTCACCATAGGCGCTTCATATCACGACCTTTCCGGAATCAAATCCATAGAGACCGATCTGGGCGACGGATTCAAAACGACTCTGCCCGTCGCCTCATATTCTTACGCAAAAGCAGGCACATACACGATAACCCTGACAGTCACCTCCAACAACGACCAATCAGTGAGCGTGACAAGCGAGGTGACCACGACCGTCGATGCCGCGGATGTTGACATAGGAGAAGTCGGCACAGTGCGAAACATCGCCGCGGCAGGGCTTCCCATATGCAACGACACGGCCCCACTCGGCTCAGGCAATAAATCGCTCAATGTAATCCGCGACGGATATGTCCCGGCAGTCGGAGCATGGGAGCCGACCGCTCAGTATGATACGTTTATATACAACGTACCGGAGCACGAGGATTACATCGGATACGCGTTCGGTTCTGATTTTTCCGTTTCGTCAGTCGTGTTCGTTGAGGGCATGAACTTCGATAACGGCGGCTGGTTCGCAAACGGCACAATACGCATCGAAGCGTACATCGATGCAGGCGATGGTACGCGCAGATGGCAGACGGTCACTTCCGTCGTTTCTCCCGATTATCCGAACAGCAACACTCAGTCCGGTTTCGGCACGCACTTTGAAGCATACACCTTTACCTTCGATGCAGTCACCTGCACAGGTATCAGAGTGATAGGAACAGCAGGCGGAAGCGCAGGTTTTATAGGCGTTGCAGAGCTTGAAGTCGTTGGAGTTGAAGCATAAAAAATAACAGATTGCAGCACGCCGCCGCCGCGCACAGCGGCGTGATTCTCTTTATTTTTATGCCTTTGTGCTTCAAATGGTGTCTATAGAGCGTTTTTTTAGGATATATGAAAATAATTGTGAACAAATTGTAAACATTTTTGATTTTTCTCTTGACAATTCTTTTCCGGTGTGATAGTATGTGTGTGATAAATCGAAAAGTGAATATGTTTCGGCAAAACCGGCGAAAGCCGGCGACGCAAAGTCACAGGGCCTGAGCCACGCAGCGGCGTGGCAGCCTGACCGCATTTTTACGACGCGCAGTGATGAGCGTAAGCTCCTTATGCGTCTTTTGCCGAAGCGGAAGTTTAAAGCGTAAGCGAAAGGAAGTCAAAAAAATGCGTCTGCTTGGAATAAGCTCGAGAAAAGAATGGCTGGAAGAGCTGTCTGACGTATGCGGACAGATAAAGCTGCTCAAATTCAAGGGTTGCTCTACGATTGAAGAAGCCGAAGCCTATTACAAAAACAGTCAGGTCGACTCGGTCGTGATAATGTGCGAGAGTTACGACATGAGATCTTTCCTCTATCTTGAGCGCCTCTGCGCGATCAGAGACGAGCTGCCTGTCATCATGATAACCGACAACGTAAACAACGAGCTGTACTTCGGTGCAGTGCAAGTTCGCGTCGCCGATATAATCGTCGGCGAATATGACGCGGAAATACTTGACGCGGCATTAGACAAAGTGGTATACTCATCTCGGCGGACGACTTATAAGCTCTGTCATGAGTACATCAACGATTCATCCCATGCTATGCTGCTCGGAGAGATAGCGGGATAACGGACAAGCGAAAGTCAGGAGCCTTTGCACGTTGTGCGCAGGCTCTTGTTTTTTTGAAAGGAACGCCTATGTGCTGCAGATTCTACATCGCGCCCTCCGACGCTTCGCCGGAGATGCTAAAACACCTTGATGACCTTGAAAGACGCTGCCCCGACGCAGGGCTTATCGAATACGGTGATATTTTTCCAAAGCAATACGCGCCCGTTTTTTCCAGGGGAAAGGACAGTACAGTACGGCTTTATCCGATGCAGTGGGGGTTTTCACTTGCCGGGAAATGCGTTGCGAACGCAAGGAGCGAAACAGCATCTGTGAAGCCCTTATTCGCCGACTCATTTGCGCGCCGTCGCTGCATCATCCCGGCGCAGAGCTATTATGAATGGAAAACCAACGGCAGTGAAAAAACTCTCTGGCGCTTTTCGGGCAAGGCCGGCAAAACACTGTATATGGCAGGGCTGTACAAATATGAGCAGGGGAAGAATGCTCCCGTTTTCACCGTTATGACGCGCTGCGCGTATGGCACATACGCCGCCGTCCACGAGCGTATGCCGCTACTGCTCTCCCGCGACAGCGCAATGGCTTTCCTGGTTTCCGGCGACGGGATCCCGGACGCACGCGAAGAATGCCTCACGCTCGCAAAGGTTGAATAATTATGTTGCTTTTCCTATAAAGATATACTATAATTTTTATAACTACATAAAAAAGGGAGACGCCAATATGAAGTATTGTATATTCTGCGGTAATTCGCTTGAGGATTACGCAGTTTTCTGTTCTCGCTGCGGAAAGAATGTGCTCCGCTCACAGACCGGCAGCGCGCAGAGCAATAAAGATATATCTTTGCCGTCCAATGATCAATGCGACGTCATACATCAGCCGGAAGCACCCGTCGTTACCGATGCTGTTTTTGCGCCGGAACAGAAAACACCGCTTTACGAGCCGGTACCCGTCATAATGCCCCGGCAATCTCAGTATCAAAACGCACCCGGCAGCGGTGTAAGCGCGAATGACACGGGAGGGCTTGTCCTTGGGATCATCTCGCTCGCGTTGTGTATTCTTCTGCCGTTTTTCACGTCATTTGTATCGTTGATTCTCGGAATAATCGGCGCATATCTTTCATCAAAGGCAATCAAGCTCTGCCGTACGCCAAAAGCGGTCGCAGGAAGGATAACTTCAGTGATTGCCATCATTTTATCGTCGCTTGCCATGCTTATCTTGTTGATTTTCATCGCCGCATCGATCATCGCAGGTTCGCAGGAAGGATACTTTTCCGGTGATTATTACGATCTCGCACGCACAACGCTCCCTTATCTGTTTTAATCGAATACAAGAAATATAATTAGTGGCAGAAGTCGTAAACGCTTCTGCCACAACGTTTTCTACTGGCAGTAGAGATGATTTTTTGACCGGTAGAACCGACTTTTCCGGCTCTCTACCAAAAATTACGGAGCGTAGGTTGCATAAACCGGGATTTTTGGATATACTTTTTGCGTCGGAACAAATTCACACGCTCAGTCGCACGAATACAGCACAGCCACCATATAAATACCGTATACTGAAAAGTACAACCCAGCCCAATACAACAATTTAACATAAACGCCGCGTTGCAAGCAATGTATTGCAAGCAATGTATTGCAAGCAACGCGTTCAAGAAACAAAACATGATTTTCGGAGGAAACAAAGATTGAAACATTACGGTAAGTAACTCACTTGAAAACAGGCGCAAGAATCCAGACCACTCCGAAGTGGTCAAAAAAGCGATATTGAACCGAACTCAACCGACAGGAGTCGGTGATGAAACGATGTACCCCTGACGCTGTAAGATAAATACAGCTTCTTCGACAGTCACTTTGCGATGCTCCGGAGGAGTATCGGATTTACGATAAAGTTCAGGATTGTACGGTTCATGCTTTTTGAGAATATTGTAGATGGCAGTCAACAACATTCTTGCAATTGCAATCACGGCTTTTTTGTGACCTCTGCGCTTTTTCAGAGCATTGTAACGGCTGACAATTTCCGGGTGCTTGTTCTTGCTCTTGATTGCGGCAAGCGCACATTGAACCAATAATGGTTTGATGTAAACCCCGGCACGGCTGATGCGTGTGGTTTTCTTCTTACCGGCGCTTTGGTCGTTCTGCGGAGCAAGACCTGCCCATGAGCAGAGGTGCTTTGAAGAGGGAAAGACCGACATATCAACGCCAACTTCACCGATTACGGATATTGCCGAATGCGCGGTTAACCCGGGAGCGGTAGAAACAAGGTTAATTTCGGGAAGATATTTTTCGGCGGTTGTGAGAATCAGCGACATCAGATTCGCCTTGCAAAGTTCAAGTCCATCCATGTGCGAACGGATAATCCGCAACTTTTCCGCCTGCTCGGGACACATTTCACCATCAACAGCATCAAGAACTTCCTCATCAGTTGCTTTCATACCTTTGGTACGAAAGACAGACACATCGGATATCTTCTCCGACGGAGTTTTAAGGATACAACCGATAATATTTGAAGACGCTTTGCCGAAGACGTCGGAGAAAACACTGTCGAGCTTCAGGTTGGAAACGGTAAGACAATTCTGAGCGCGGTTTTTTTCACCGGTCGTGTAACCCGTGAGCTTGACATTGTAACGCACAAGGTCACGAAGCTGACGGATATCCGCCGGAGGGATAAAGCTGCCGGAAACGAGGTCGTGTTTGAAGATGTCCGCAATCCATTTCGCATCCTTTTTGTCGGTTTTCTTGCCTCTGATTGCTTTGACATACTTTGGGTGCGCCAGAACAATTTTGCAATCCGATTCAAGGATGTTGTAGACAGGAATCCAGTACTTTCCGGTGCTTTCCATGCAGACATCACGGCAGTTGTTCTGCAAAAGCCACGACAACAGCTCCCGCAGACCTTTTGTAAAGGTTGAGAAGCGATGGCTTTTGTAGGTGGTAACTCCATTTTCCGTGGTAGCAACGCAGGAATAAACGAAGTCGCGGTGAACATCAAGTCCACAGCAGATGGGGTAAACGATTTTAAGCATAATACCGTCCTCTCAAAGATATTTGAGAAAACGGGCATTGACTGATTGCTCACTGAAAAACGAGTAGTTAGTCTCTCCAAAGATAAGATTACGGGGTGCGAAGCCCCACAGATTTGTGCTTGAAAGAGCAATCGGTACACATAATGATGCGGTTCAGCGTGCGCTGCGCCCACTCACCTCCACGTACTCTGTAGTGTGCCTGTTTTCTCAAGTATATTCTAACACATAATCTTGAAATCTGCGTTTCGGCACAAGAGTTTCATGCCCTTTTGTGCCTTGAGCGCAGCGAAAGGAATGGTCATAATGATGAGAAAATCGTCGCTTCACCGTGCGCTCTTCGATAAAAAACAATAAAAAATTAGATAACGAAAGAAGAAATACGAAAATGAATATGGAATTCATCAGAAAGCTCCCGATACCGAAGGAAATAAAGGAAATGTATCCTCTGCCGGAGGAGTACGCCGAAATCAAGGCGCAGAGGGACAGAGAGATAAAAGCCGTGTTTTCGGGAGAAAGCGACAAATTTCTGCTGATAATCGGGCCGTGCTCCGCCGATTCGGAAAAGCCCGTGCTTGATTATATCGGACGGCTGAAAAAGGTGTCGGAGAAGGTTGCGGACAAAATCATCATAATTCCGAGGATATACACGAACAAGCCGCGCACCGTAGGGGACGGCTACAAGGGTATGCTTCATCAGCCAGATCCGGAGGAGCGCCCGAATATAATGAAGGGCGTTATCGCCATTCGCGAGCTTCATATGAAGGCGCTTATGGAGACGGGACTTTCGTGTGCCGACGAAATGCTTTATCCGGAAAATCACAGATACCTATCGGATCTGCTTGCGTATGTCGCCGTCGGAGCGCGTTCCGTCGAGGATCAGCAG
>CAZFZL010000043.1:0-12980 GCA_964523005.1 uncultured Oscillospiraceae bacterium | reverse complement strand
TAGCTAATGAAAGATTATAATGATATGAATACTCGGTTTCCGACGATGAAGCCTTTAGACTGAGAAAAGTGACGAAAACCCAGTGTTTATGCGGGTTTGCGGACTTTGTAAAAGCCCGCAAACTACATCTTTACATCAAATCTACATCAAATGCTGCCAAGATATGTGCATAGGTGAAAGAATCATATAATTTTTAAGCGCAAACAGCGGCAGCATCGGAATGAAGCTGTCGCTGTTTTGAAATAAAAGAGCGTACCCGCGTAAGGTATTTATAAAAGGCGCTTTATAAAAAATGGATATCATGTAGGACAAATTGAAACAGAGCCACAATCTCAATTATTCTGTATCGATTATTCATTTCCTATGGGGTATAACAGTTCCGTTCATTTAGACAATCATTAAGTGATACAGTATTTAACCGATGCTATTAATGATTTGTGTTTAACTAAACAATCAAAAATCAATGTGCCCGTCGCAGGCTGCTTCCGGACACGGAAATACAACCGGAGGAATCAACATGGGACTAATTGGATTTGAAAAAATAGAAAAACCAACCGCAGAGGAATGCTTTGCACAGGGATCGAACGCTTGTAATGAGAAAAAGTATGAACAGGCGTTTGCTCTGTTCCTTCAGGCTGCCGAACAGGGTCACGCCAAGGCACAGTTTTTATGCGGCTTGATGTACAATAATGGCGAGGGCACTGCCATGGATAGCGCCAAGGCACTGTACTGGTTCAAGCAATCCGCCCAGCACGGTTACGCCGAGGCACAGATTATCCGCGGCTTGATGTGCGATAATAACAAGGACTTTAACGCGGCGTTGCGTTGGTACAAAAAGGCTGCCGAGCAGGGTCAAGCCGAGGCACAGTTTATCTGTGGTTGTAAATTCTATCGTGGTGAGGGCACTGTTATAGATCATGTCAAGGCACTGCGCTGGTACGAAAAGGCTGCTGAGCAGGATCACGCCGATGCGCAGTTCTACTGCGGCACGATGTACCTCAATGGCGAGGGCACTGCTGTGGATAAAGACAAGGCGCGCCACTGGTTCGAAAAAGCCGCCGAGCAGACAGAAGAAGAACAGATACAGCAGAAAGCCCAAGAAATTCTGCGGGAGCAGTTTTAAGCGTTGTCGTTCAGTTATATCAAATTGTAAATTAAATCGGAGGACTTGCCATGCTGTATACACCGCTCACCAACAAGGCGCTGCGTCTTGCCTACGCCGCCCACGCCGGACAAACCGACCAAAGCGGGCAGCCGTATATCTTCCACCCCTATCACCTCTCCGAGCTGATGACCGACGAAACCACCACCTGCGTTGCCCTGCTGGATGATGTATCCGAGGACACCGATGTGACCTTTGCCGAATTGGAGCGTGAGTTCCCGCAGGAGGTCATCGCTGCCCTGCGCCTGCTGACTCATAAGCCGGGAACGAATTATTTTGACTATGTGCGTGCCATTCGTCAAAACCCGGTTGCCAAGGCGGTCAAGCTGGCTGATCTTGCCCACAACAGCGATGAGACCCGCTTTGCCGGGTGCAAGGGCGTGGACGAGAAGCAGCTTGCCCTTTGGCGCGAGAAATACAAAAAAGCGAAAACGATTTTAGAAACTAACGAATAAGGAAGGTACGATCCATGAATATTGTTGAATATGAGGAACGTTTCGGGCCGATTTCCTATCCCCGGGAGTTTGAGAAGCGTCTGGAGGGGCTTTCCGTCCTGCAGCAGATGAACTGCTTTCGCATAGCGAACGGACTGTATCAAGATGTCCCCTATGCCGAGCGTGTATATCAGAGCTGGAATTATTGCAAAGCGCTTCCCGACTGCGAAGATGTGCGTTCCCTGATCGTTCGCGACGGGAAAATTGTGGGTGTGATGGCCAAGGAGGATTACCATGGGCGAATTGTGCCCTGCATGGTGGAGCAGGATTATTGCTGTAGCTATGCCTCCGAAATAGACGGCAGCGGCGTGAAAGAGAGTATTTTTTTCCACTCTTTGATCTGTGTGCCGGAGAGTTTCGAATAGAAATTCATCAAAAAAAATCACTCTGTCGAATGACCCGGCTGTGCATCATGCGGTAGGCATGAACAGTGCGCTGCCGCCCTATGGTTTAGAACTGAATATGACCTTTCATTCTTTTGACAGACAAAACAAACATCACGTTTTTGTCTGTTATTAATATTTGGTTTAGTTCCTCCGTTTTTTGAATCGAAGCGGAGCGTAGCGGAACGGAGATTCAAAAAACGCCGCGCCTTTCACTTATGCCGTTTGAACAATACTGTTTACTGTTGCGACAACCGGTGTACAATAGCCATTCCCAGCATGCAACCGTTGCCTGTGATAATAGGTTTCAATATACCAAAATACTGCCGAGCGCGCCTCATCTCTTGTCCTGAAATGCTGACCGTTCAGCCATTCCTGCTTGAGCTTACCCCAGAAACTTTCCATTGGAGCATTATCCCAGCAATTGCCTTTTCTGCTCATAGAACAGCGAAATCCATACTTTTCAAGTAATCCTCGGTACATTTTGCTGCAGTACTGACTTCCCCTGTCGCTGTGCAGTATAACGCCGACAGGGCTGTTTCTTTTCCGTCTTGCGTTCTCAAATGCCGCTACAACAAGCTCTTTCGTCATCCGGTCTTTCATCGACCATCCGACAAGTTCTTTTCCACACAAATCCATAATTCCTGCAAGGTATAGCCAACCCTCGTCCGTTGCTATGTAGGTTATATCACTGACCCATGCTTTGTTTATCTGATGAAAACCGAAAGTACGCTCATATTTGTCAAGCTTTTTCCCGGTTTGTACATCAATTTGCTCTGATTCACTTCGTTCTCTGAGAAGAAGATTATCCGCAACCGGAAGATTATGTTTTGAATTTGTGGTTGCTTTATATTTTTTGACGGTTCTGCTTTTCAAACCAAGTGATTTCATAACATTCGCCACATATTTATGCCCGATTCGTTCGCCATCGCGTTTCAGGACTTCGGTTATCTTACAACTACCCGGAATATGCTTTTGCTCATTGAATATCTTTTTAACTTTTTCTCCGATTACAAGCTTTCTTTTTTCTCGTTTACTTCCGCCGTTTTTATCCCATGCTTAATACGCGCTTCTGTTTGCCTTCAGCACGTTGCACAACTTCGTCACTCTGTATTTCTTTTGTTCAGCCTTGATAAACCGGTACTTGTCTTCTATTTGACATTCCGGGCGAAGTAGGCTGCTGCTTTTTTTAATATCTCATTTTCTTCACGAAGCTCACGGTTTTCCCTTTGAAGCCGTTTTAGCTCTATTTCCTCAGGTTTGATGTTACCGCTTCCGACAAACGCCTGACCGGAACGTTCTTTATATATCCTCAGCCAACTTCGTACTGTGTTTTCCACGAGGTTCTGCTCCGCGCAGACGTGCGAAACCTTTTCGCCGCCGTCTGTTATCCTCTTGCAGATTTCTTTTTTATACTCTATACTGTAATTACCCATTTTTTCTCTTTTCTTTCATTATACCTCATGCTTACTCTGTCTGTCAAGAGGGGGATGGGTCATCAGCTATGACCTCGTGAACTTCATACAAATGGGTGAACTGAAAAATAGAAAACGGCACGACCCCAAAAGCCCATACCGTTACTAAAAACAATATTACTTTTTTACGACCGCCGCCCGAATACCGGGCGTTTTTTTGTGCTCAGATATTGATTACGACTAAATTATGACAGAAAGCCATTCTGCATATGATAAGTGAAGGGGGAAGAAAGACTCACAGATAAACGGTTATGACAATGCTATGACAGCTACCGTACTTGCCGGCTATCACATGAGGGGCAAAAAAACAAGGTTGTATCAGAACCGTTGAGCGAACATTTACAAGAGCAAACATTATTTTTACTCCTTTGAAAACTCTTGTCACATTTTCTCATTTTTCAGGAATAAATTTCATCGGTCTGTCAAAAATATGAATACAAAACAAACGGCTGCCACGGAGCCGGAAAGGACGGAATCACTTATGAGAGCTACGGGAATAGTCAGACGGGTCGATGATCTCGGCAGAATAGTAATACCAAAGGAGATCAGACGCACGATGCATATCAGGGAGGGCGACCCTCTCGAAATATATACTGAAACGGGAGGAGAGATCGTGTTTCGAAAATACAGTCCCGTCGGGGAGCTGGGAAGCTTTGCGGAGGAATACGCCTCTTCTCTGTTTCGCATATCGCGTTGTCCGAGCGTGATTTGTGACAGGGACAGCGTCATCGCCTTTTCGGGTACGGTGAAGAAGGAGACGGAAAACAGGGCGCTCAGCGATGAAATGCTGGCGCTCATAACCGGAAGAGCATTTTATGCTGCCGGTGCGGATGAAATATACCTTACGCAAGGCGGCGGAAGGCGTGTCGTTTGCTCGGCACCGATTATTGCTAACGGCGAAGCGATAGGAGCTGTTGTACTTCTGATGCCGGAGGAAGGGATTAAGCTCGGTGAAGCGGAAACAAAGCTTGTTCTGGCAGCGGCAGATTTTCTTTCGAAATGCACAGATTACTGAAGGATTGACGGATTTTATAAAAAAAGATTTAAAACACCGTTCAATAATGTGCATAATTGCTCTTGATGGATAAAAAGGCGCTGTGATATAATGATACAAACACAGGAGATTAAACCTATGACTGAACTGTTCCGTTCAAGCGAATACCGTTATTTCCGCTTTACCTATTTTTGGGGTAAGGCTTTTTCCGGTTGTGCTGACTGAGAACAGATTTTCTGACGCATATCTCCATCGGAGAATCAGACGCTCGCTGCCTTCCGGCTGCGGGCTTTTATTTTTAAAATAGTAAAGAACGAACATCCAGAGAGGAACAATAAAAAATGATAGTAGTACTCAGACCGAATCCCGATCAGCAGCAGCTTGATAACCTGAAAAAATGGCTTGAAAGCAAGAACATCACAATACATACAAGCATAGGCGATTCACGAATGATACTCGGTCTTATCGGCGACACAACGAAGCTCGATATGGACCTCATCTCAGCGCTCGACATAGTTGAAACAGTCAAGCGTATCCAGGAGCCTTATAAAAACGCGAACCGCAAATTTCATCTTGAAGACACTGTGATCAACGTGCGCGGCGTACAGATAGGCGGCGGAGCGCTTACGGTCATGGCAGGTCCCTGCTCTGTTGAATCGGAGGAACAGATAGTCGGTATCGCCAAAGCCATCAAGAAAAGCGGCGCTACGATACTCAGAGGCGGCGCGTTCAAGCCGCGCACATCGCCGTATTCATTCCAGGGGCTCGGCGCTGAGGGGCTGCGGCTGCTCAAGCTTGCGCGCGAGGTGACCGGACTGCCGCTCGTGACGGAGATCATGGAGATCTCTCAGCTTCCGTTATTCGATGACGTTGACATAATACAGGTAGGCGCACGCAATATGCAAAATTTCAACCTCCTCAAGGAGCTCGGCGCACAGGACAAGCCCGTAATGATAAAGCGTGGTATGTCAGCGACATATGAGGAATGGCTCATGAGCGCCGAATACGTCATGTCAGAGGGCAACGAAAACATCATACTCTGCGAACGCGGTATACGCACCTTCGAAACTTACACACGCAACACGCTCGATATAGCCGCCATACCGGTGCTTAAAAAGCTCTCGCACTTCCCTGTTATCGTCGATCCGAGCCACGCATCGGGTAAAGCGTCGCTCGTTGAACCACTTGCACTCGCGGCGGTTGCCGGCGGTGCGGACGGGCTTCTCATTGAAGTACACAATGATCCTGCCCACGCCTTCTCAGACGGACCGCAGTCGATCAAGCCGGACGCATTCGATTCGCTGTGCAAAAAGATAAACGCACTGCACGTATTCATGAAAGACTTCGGCGAAGCTGAGAGGGAGGCGTAAAATGGTCATAGGGATCGTCGGCCTCGGACTTATCGGCGGCTCGCTCGCGAAGGCGGTCAAGGCGCGCACAGGACACACAGTGTATGCTTATGACACTGACAATGAGACCATGCTTCTCGCACGGATGTGGAACGCATACGATGCCGTGCTCACTAAGGACAACACAGGCGAATGTGACATGATATTCGTTGCGCTGCGTCCGCAATACGCAGTCGACTACGTCGCAGAAAACGCTGAATACATAGCTAAGGGAGCAATACTCACCGATCTGTGCGGCGTGAAGCGCGCCGTTTACGCGCCGTTTCACAAATATGCAGACAAGTACAAATTTACTTATATAGGAGCGCATCCGATGGCAGGCAAGGAACGCCAGGGCTTCGGGAACGCTGTTGAAAGCCTTTTCGATTCAGCGAGCGTGATCCTAACGCCGGACGGAACCGCCACGCCTGAAGCGCTCGAAAGGCTCGACAGATTTTTCACGGACATCGGCTTCGCGCGCATGGTATATTCCGATCCGGAAAAGCACGACAAAATGATAGCGTTCACCTCACAGATGCCTCATATCATTTCAAGCTCTTATATAAAATCACCGCGTGCGCAGGAGCACAGAGGCTATTCGGCAGGCAGCTTTTGCGACATGTCGCGTGTCGCATTTCTTGACGAAAATATGTGGACTGAGCTGTTTGTCGACAATGCCGACAATCTCGAAGAAGAGCTGTCACTGATGATCGATAATCTTGAAAAATTTCGTGAGGCGCTCACGTCACGCGATGCCGCTGCGCTGTGCGCGTTGCTTCGCGAGGGTCGCGAGAAAAAAATCACGGCAGGAGGAAGCTGATGTCTGAAACTGTACGTATAAATACGCATGGCGGATACGATGTGCATATTGGCAGCAAGCTGCTATACGATGTCGGAAAGCTCGTAAAGGACGCCGTAGGCGGCGCTTCAAGTGCACTGATAGTGACGGATTCGAACGTCGCGCCGTTATATCTCGAAAAGGTCGTCGCGTCGCTGAAAAACGCAGGATTTGACGTTTGCAGCTTCGTTTTTCCCGCCGGAGAAAGCTCGAAAAATTTTGAAACACTTTCCGATATACTTGAGTACGCGGCAAAAAAGCATCTGACGCGCCGCGACTGTATGGTTGCGCTCGGCGGCGGCGTCACCGGCGATCTCACCGGATTCGCAGCCGGCTGCTATATGCGCGGAATAGAATACGTTCAGATACCCACGTCACTGCTCGCCGCAGTGGATTCATCGGTCGGCGGCAAGACGGCAGTTGATCTGAAGGCAGGCAAGAACCTCGCGGGACTGTTCTGCCAACCGGCGCTCGTGGTGTGCGATACTGATACGCTTTCGACCCTTCCCGAGGAAGTACTCGCGTGCGGCGCCGCGGAAGCGGTGAAAACCGGTGTGCTTGCAGGCGAGGAGCTGTTCACGCTACTTGAAACAGGAGATATTATCAAAAACGCCGGGGAAATAATCAGACGCTGCGTTGAATTCAAGGGAAAGACCGTAGAGGCAGACGAACGGGAGGAAGGGCTTCGGAAGATACTCAACCTCGGTCATACGCCGGCACACGCGATAGAAAAGCTCAGCAGCTACACCGTGCCGCACGGATATGCCGTTGCACAGGGACTAATGATAATGGCACGCGTCGCATTTGAGCTACGTTATGCAAACGAAGAGCTTCCGAAGCGAGTCAGGCGCGCACTTGAAAACTGCGGACTGCCCTTTTCATGCGGCTTTTGTGCAAAAGATATGGCAGCGCAGGCGCTTTACGACAAGAAACGCACCGGCGACTCGATAACGCTCGTCATGCCGACGGGCATAGGCAGCGTCAGGCTCGTTGAGACTAAGTTGAACGAGCTTAGGCGTGTATACTGCAAAGGCATGGAGGAAGCGTGATGGATATATGTGTTTCTCCTGCTGTGCTTTCCGGTACGGTCAACGCTATACCTTCAAAATCCGACGTGCACAGGCTTCTCATCTGCGCTTTCCTTTCCGGAGAACCGCTCGCATTGAGCATGAACACCCTCTCGGAGGATATAGATACGACGCTCTCGTGCCTTGCCGCCGCCGGCTGTAAAATAAAGCGCGAAAGCTCGCTTCTCACGATCACCCCTCCGGAGGATCCGCTGTTGCCGGCATCGCTCGACTGCCGTGAAAGCGGCTCTACACTGAGGTTTCTCATCCCTGTTATGGCAGCGCTCGGCTGCGGTGCGCGTACTTACTTTTCGGGGAGCGGAAGGCTGCCGGAGCGTCCCATCGGCGAGCTGCTCACGGTGCTTGAGGAGCATGGCATTGTATTTTCATCGCATAAGCTTCCGTTCTGCGTTTCCGGCACGCTGTCTCCGGGTGAATACCGGATCGCAGGAAACGTCAGCTCACAGTATATAAGCGGACTGCTGTTCGCGCTTCCGCTGCTCGATGCCCCGTCTGAGATCATACTGACTTCGCCTTGTGAGTCGGAAGGCTATATTGACATGACGTTGTCGGCGATGGAGCGTTTCGGGGTCATTCCGACACGCACGCCGAACGGATTCAGGATCGACGCTCCGGTAAAATACGTTTCACCCGGCGCCGCGCTGCCGGAAGGCGATATATCGAACGCCGCATTCTTTCTTGCGGCAGGTGCGCTCGGCTCAAAGGTCAGTGTAAAAGGTATCGATACGCACTCGCCGCAGAGCGACCGCGCTGTATTCGGTCTGCTGAAGGATTTCGGTGCGGATGTTCAGACAAGTGGACACAGCGTCTGTGCTTCTCAGCTATGCCGCAAGAGCATCAGCGCCGATGTCAGCGGCTGCCCTGATCTTCTTCCGATCCTTGCGGTGCTTGCCGCTCTCGGCAGCGGCACGAGCGTCTTTAAGGGCGCAGCGCGGCTTCGTCTCAAGGAAAGTGACAGACTCAGCGCGTGTTTTGACATGATAACATCGCTCGGCGGCAAAGCCGTCGAAGCAAAGGACAGTCTGATTGTCGAAGGCACCGGACTGAAGGGCGGCACCGTCGACTGCCGCAATGATCATCGCCTCGTTATGGCAGGCGCGATCGCAGGCGCTTACGCATCGGGAGACGTTATTCTCAAGGGTGCTCAGGCAGTCGCCAAATCGTATCCGTCGTTTTTCGACGACTTCAAAGCATTGGGAGGAAAAGCATATGCCATCTGAATTCGGAAAGAACGTGCGTGTGAGCATTTTCGGACAGTCGCACGGAGATTCGATAGGCGCTGTTGTTGACGGACTTCCGTCCGGCTTCACGGTCGATACGGATAAGCTGACGCGCTTTATGGACAGACGGCGCGGCGGCAGAAACATTATGTCTACTTCACGCGCGGAAAGCGACCGCCCCGAATTCATATCGGGCATCCGTGACGGCAAGACCTGCGGAAGCCCCGTATGTATTGTCATAAAAAATTCCGACAGGCGCTCGTCGGATTACGAAAGCATCGCCGACACTCCGCGTCCGGGCCACGCCGACTATACGGCGTATATCAAGTGGAACGGGAGCGCCGATATGCGCGGAGGCGGTCATTTTTCCGGAAGGCTGACGGCGCCGATATGCGCGGCAGGCGGCATAGCACTGCAGATACTTGAAAAAAAGAATATCTATATAGGCGCGCATCTGGCGAGTGCAGCCGGATGCAGCGACGATTTGTTCCCTCTCGTTCCGACGAAGGAGCTTTTTGATAAGATAAGCGCAAAGGAGCTGCCTGTCATAAACGACGCGTGCCAAGCTGAAATGAAAGCACATATACTCGAAGCCGCGTCAGAGGGCGATTCCGTCGGCGGTATCATCGAATGCGCCGCAATAGGGCTTCCTGCCGGAAAAGGCGATGCACTGTTCGGCGGACTTGAAGGGCGGCTCTCATACGCGATGTTCGCAATACCCGGCGTAAAGGGCGTTGAGTTCGGTTCTGGGTTTGCAGGCACGGCGCTGCGCGGCTCACAAAACAACGACCCTTTCACTACCGACGAAAACAGAAACATTTCGACTGTCACTAACAACTGCGGCGGTATACTCGGAGGCATCTCCGACGGGATGCCGATAACGCTGCGCGTCGCCGTCAAGCCAACGCCTTCTATCGCACTCGAACAGGAAACGGTGAGCCTGACGGAACGCAAGAACACCGTTATAAACATTAAAGGCAGGCACGATCCGTGTATTGCACACCGCGCAGTACCTGTCGTCGAAGCGCTCTGTGCTCTGACATTACTCGATATTATACAGGAGAATTGAACCGATGGAAATAGAAGAAATAAGGTCGAAAATTAACGGGATAGACGAACAGCTTCTCTCGCTGTTTCTCGAACGCATGGAGCTTGCGGAGGACGTCGCTGAATACAAAAACGAGCATTCCCTTCCGATAACCGACAGGTCGCGCGAGCGCGAGATACTCAGGCGCGTAAAGGAAGAAGCGAAAGACAAGCAAGAATACGCATATCAGTTTTTCACAAAGCTCATAGAGCTTTCCAAAGCAGCACAGCGCGACCGCTTCAGCGGAGCCGCTGAGATACTTTCCAAGGTGGAAAAAGCACTGCTGCCGGCAGAGACGGTTTTTGAGCGAACGGGCACGGTAGCGTGTCAGGGATTAGACGGAGCAAATTCACAGCTCGCTTGCGAAAGAATGCTGCCCGAAGGTGACATAATGTTTGTGAAAACGTTTCAGGCAGTGTTCGACGCTGTCGGCTCCGGGCTGTGCCGCTACGGCGTGCTTCCGATAGAAAACAACACGGGCGGTTCCGTCAGGTCTGTTTACAGTCTTCTTGAAAAGCGGAAATTCTCAATAGTACGATCGGTTTCGCTCAACATCCGGTACGAGCTGCTCGTCAAAAAGGGTACGAAGCTTTCCGACATAACGGAGATTCGTTCGCATGAACAGGCGATTGCGCAGTGCGGTGTATTTCTTTCAGAATTCAAAGGATCGGTCAACATAATACCATGCGCGAATACTGCGGTCGCAGCGAAGGAAGCGGCTATGAGCGATGGACACATCGCGGCGATAGCCAACGGAAGCTGCCGCGAGCTGTACGGCCTTGAGACGCTATGCGACAATATTCAGGACAGTGACAACAACTATACGAAGTTCATACTCATCGAGAACGAATGCAAAATATACGCCGGCTCCAACAGGATCAGCCTGATCGTCACCTGCCCAAACAAGCCGGGCGGTCTGAGCGACGTGCTTTCGATGTTTTCGTCGCGCGGTATAAATATGCTAAAGCTCGAAAGCTGTCCCGTATCGGGCCGCAGCTTTGAGTTCGTATTTTACATCGAGCTGAACGCTTCCGTCCGTGACGAAGGCGTCATGCCGATACTCGAAGAGCTTGAACGCACATCGGAGAGCTTCACGTTCCTCGGCAATTACTGTGTTATATGAACGGGAATAAGGTTTTTGGGCTTATCGGCAGCAGACTTTCGCACAGCCGCTCGCCGCAAATACACGCGATGCTCGGCTGTAAGGGCTACGCGCTGTACGAGCTTGAGGAAAAAGATCTGTACGCTTTTTTGCACCGTGACGATATAGGGATGCTCAACGTCACGATACCGTACAAGAAAACAGTGCTGACAATGTGCGATAAGCTGACAAAGCGTGCTAAGGCGATCGGCAGCGTCAACACGGTCGTTCGGTGCGCAGACGGTACGCTGCTCGGCGACAACACCGACGCAGGCGGCTTTTCAGCAATGGCAAAGCGCGCTGGGATAAGCCTTAAGGACAAGAAGATCCTGATCTTCGGAAGCGGCGGCGCACAGCTCGCTGTCCGGTATGTATGCTTGAATGAAGGCAGCCGGAGCGTCGTCACCGTTTCAAGAACAGGTACGGACAATTATGAAAACCTCGCAAATCACGCTGATGCCGAACTTCTTGTCAACGCCACACCCGTAGGCACGTTTCCGGACGATTGCAAAGCAGTGATCGACATATCGCTTTTCCCGAAATGCAGCGGTGTACTCGATCTCGTTTACAATCCGCCGCGTACCGTGTTATTTCTTCAGGCAAAGGCGCTTGGTATTCCATGTTCTTGCGGACTTCCGATGCTCGTCGCACAGGCAAGAGCTGCACAGGAGTTGTTCAGCTCAAAAAGCATCGGCACAGACAAAGACGAAAGCATACTGAGAAAGCTTTTTAAAGACGACAAAAATATCGTTCTCATCGGTATGCCCGGCTGCGGCAAAACGACAGTCGGCAACGTCCTTGCGCGTATTACAGGGCGCAGGGCGATCGACACCGACACGGAAGCCGAAAGGCTCGCAGGGATGAGCGTACAGGATATATTCAGGAAAAATGGTGAAAAAGCGTTTCGTGAATACGAAGCAAAAGCGATCCGTTCAGCGTCATTGCAGCGCGGCGTCATAATAATGACGGGCGGCGGCGCCGTGACGTCACCGCAAAACCTGCTTCCTCTCAGATGCAGTGCAAGAGTATATCATATCGAACGCGCGACAGATGAGCTACCCGTTGACGGACGGCCGCTATCACGATCTGGCAGCATCAGCGAGCTGTACGCAAAACGGCTGCCGCTGTACCGACTCTTTCGCGACACAACGGTAATCAACGACGTTTCGCCGGATATTACGGCAAAAATGATATGGAGGGATTTCTGTGAAAATTCTTGTGATTAACGGTGCAAACCTTAATATGCTCGGAGTGCGCGAGCCGGAGATATACGGAAAGAAAACGTATAAGGATCTTACGGATTTTATCTCCGATGAAGCGAAAAAACTCAGCGTAAGCGTAAAGTTTTTTCAGTCAAACCACGAAGGAGCACTCGTTGACGCCATTCAGGAAGCACTTTACGGCAGCGACGGTATAATCATCAACCCCGGTGCGTATACACACACAAGCATCGCGCTTTACGACGCGCTCAAGGCGGTCGGGCTGCCTGCCGTTGAGGTACATCTCTCTGACCCGGACACACGCGAGGAGTTCAGGCGCGTATCGTATATCCGTCCTGCCTGTATTGCCACAGTCAAGGGCATGGGCTTTGAAGGCTACGCGCAGGCGCTGCGTATACTCGCGGCACGGTGAAATGAACATCCGGATAAAAAGAGGCTTCATGAGTGAAGCTTCTTTTTTTGTAATAAGCCTTGACAAACATGCTGTGCG
>CAZFZL010000042.1:0-13035 GCA_964523005.1 uncultured Oscillospiraceae bacterium | reverse complement strand
CCGGCAGCGGCAACACGGTAATATTGGACGGGACGAACAGTTCGGCAGACGCGCACTCCCGGAGCTTATCGGCACAATACGCGAAAGAGTATATCCTGTCGGTAGGCTCGACATGGATTCCGAGGGGCTGTTGCTGCTGACAAACGACGGAGACCTTACACTGCGCCTGACACATCCGCGTTATCATATCGAAAAAACGTATATTGTGGAAGTAAAGGGCTGCATCACGGAGCAGGAGCTGACTGCGCTGACTACCATGACCGTTCTTGACGGCGAACCCATAAAGCCCGTGCGTGCCGTGATAATCAAAGCCGACGAAAGCACGACGGTGATCGATATGCGTCTGACCGAAGGAAAGAACAGACAGATCAGACGTATGTGCTGTCAATGCTTCGCAAGAGGCAAGCACGTCGTCTCGCTCACGCGCACCGCCATAGGAGCGCTCAGGATAGGCGATCTCGAAAAAGGAAAATACAGGCCTCTCAAGCCGGAAGAAATAAAGTATCTGAAAGACTGTACGAATGATAAAAATAACCCCGATACCCGAACTAAAAGAAAAGCGTGAATATGCCGGCATCTGCGGCTGTGCGGACAGGCTTTCGCCCGACGCACTGACGTACGGAATAATATCAGAGGAAAAAAAGATCGGATTGTGCCAGTTCAGGCTGACTGACGAGGGCGGCGAAATACTGCTTCTGCGCCCGGTGCCGGGAACGAACGATCCGCAGTCGCTCATACTCGCGCTGCGCGGCGCGCTGTTTTTCATGGACAACGCGGGAATAAAGCGCGCACGCTTCCTCGACGACGACGACACGGTCGCAAGAGCGGTCGGGTTTTCGGACAGAGCGCTTTCGCTCGAAGGTTTTTTTGAAAAGAAATGCGGCACATCCGCAAACGGAGTGATATAATGACATCCAAACAAAGAGCATATCTGAGAAAGCTTGCAACACAGCTCGACACCATCCTGTACATTGGAAAAAACGGAATAAACCATAACGTATCCGTCGATGCCGACGCTGCGCTCGAAGCGCACGAGCTCGTCAAGGGCCGCGTTCAGGAGGCTTCACCACTCACGCCGCGCGAAGCCGCCCAACAGCTTGCAGACGAAAACCACGCACAGGTCGTACAGGTCATAGGTATGCGGTTCGTGCTTTACCGTCCGGCAAAAAAGCCGGTTATAGTGCTTCCGGAATGAAAAAAAAGATCGGCATCTACGGCGGAACATTCGACCCGCCGCACAATGCACACGTGAGATTTGCCGAAGCCTTCATCAGACAGGTGCACCCGGACAAGCTGATAATCGTCCCCGATCTCATACCTCCGCACAAGGCACTCAAGGACAAATCGGCTTCGCCGGAGGACAGATACGAAATGTGCGTGAGAGCGTTCGGATCGTTCGCACAGGTCTCCGACTGGGAGATCACGCGCGGCGGTATATCGTATACTGTCGATACAGTGAAGCATTTCGCGTCGCTCTATCCCGACAGCAGGCTTTATCTGCTCATCGGCGACGATATGCTCACCACCTTCACTGAGTGGAAATGCTTTGACGAAATACTCAGTGCCGTTACTATCGCGGCAGCGCCGCGAAGTGAAGAAGGACAACAGCGCATCGCGCCTGTGTGCGATATGCTCAGACGCGAATATGGTGCCGATATAACTGTAATAGACCTCGATATACTTGATATTTCCTCAACGGACGTAAGGTGCGGTTTAGCCGCAGGCGGTAAAACCGCAGGCTGTAAAACCGCAAGCGGCAGCACCGCAAGCGGCTTACCGGAAAGCGTAGCGGAATATATAACGGAGAAGAAGCTATATGGCAGATTATGATTTTGACAGAATGTATTCCTATGTACCGCAAAAGCGGCTCATCCACACGATGGGCACCGAAAAAAGCTGCATTGTTCTCGCGCAGCGCCATTATCCGAGTCTGGACATCAATACAGTCAGGTGCGCTGCGATACTGCACGATATAACAAAATACTACACTCTCGAAGAGCATCTGTGCGTATGCGCCAAGTTCGGTGTCGTACCCGACGAAGCCTCCGCAAAATCCGCAAAGCTCATGCATCCTATAAGCGGCTCGCTGCTCGCGGCAAAATACGGCGCTCCTGCCGAAGCGTGCGATGCGATACGCTGGCATACTACCGGGAAGGCAAATATGAACGCCTTCGAAAAAACTCTGATGTTTGCCGATTACATAGAGCCGTCCCGAGACTACGACGGCGTTGAAGCGATCAGAGACCGTTATTTCGGATTTCTCAGCCTCAACGACCCGTATTCGCTCGAAAAAGCTCTCGTATTCGCCCTAAACGCGACTATAATGGAAGTGATCGAACGCGAGGATACAATACACCCGCAGTCGATCAACGCCAGAAACGATCTGATAGATAAATATATGCATAATAAAGACGCAGCCCGAAAGGAAGCAACCAATGGATAATAACGAAAAAACAGCAAGAGAGAACGCCAGACTGCTCGCAGAAAAGGCGGCGACTGTTCTCGATTCAAAAAAAGGCGTCGGGATCACGCTCATCGAGCTTTCCGACGAAACGATCATAACCGACTACTTCGTCATCGCCACCGGCACGTCGTCAACGCACGTCAAAACGCTTGCCGATGAGGTCGAATATAAGCTGTCACTCGAGGGTATAACGCCCACGCATACCGAGGGGACGAACCACTCCGGGTGGATGCTGCTCGATTTCGGCAGTGTGATAGTACATGTCTTCACGAAGGACGCCCGTGAATTCTACAAGCTCGAACGCCTTTGGGACGCAGGAAAAGTGCTTCCGTTCGAATCGGCAGCTGAATGAACCTGATAATTATTAACGTCAGAAAGGCAGAAAGACGAAATGAGATACGATTTTAAGCAAATAGAAGAAAAATGGCAGAAGCAATGGGAGGATGCCGGCGCGTTCCACGCTTCAAACGACTATTCAAAGCCTAAATATTATGCGCTCGTCGAATTTCCCTATCCATCCGGAGCGGGGCTGCACGTCGGTCACCCGCGCTCGTATACTGCGCTCGACATAATAGCGCGCAAGCACCGCATGACGGGCTACAATGTACTGTTTCCGATGGGCTGGGATGCCTTCGGACTGCCGGCCGAGAACTACGCGATCAAGAATCATATCCATCCGAAGATAATCACCCATGAAAATGAAAACCGCTTCCGTTCACAACTCAAAGCGCTCGGACTTTCGTTCGACTGGACGCGTGAGATAGACACGACTGACCCCGAATATTACAAATGGACGCAGTGGATATTCCTCCAGCTCTTCAAGAGAGGGCTTGCATATAAAAAAGAAATGGCAGTCAACTGGTGTACGTCATGCAAGGTTGTCTTAGCAAACGAGGAAGTCGTCAACGGAACGTGCGAACGCTGTCACAGCGAGGTCATCCGCAAGGTCAAGAACCAGTGGATGCTCAGAATAACGCAGTATGCCGACAGGCTTATCGACGATCTTGCGAATGTTGACTACATCGAGCGCGTCAGAAGCGCGGAAATCAACTGGATCGGACGCTCGCACGGTGCAGAGGTCGATTTCGCGACGACGGCAGGCGAAGTGCTCACAGTTTACACGACGCGCCCCGACACGCTTTTCGGCGCGACGTACATGGTCATAGCTCCGGAGCATAAATACGTCGATCTGTGGAAGGACAAGCTCACCAATTACACCGATATATGCGAATACCGCGACGCCGCGGCAAAAAAGAGCGATTTTGAACGCACCGAGCTTGCCAAGGATAAGACAGGCGTGCGCCTCGAAGGCGTCACCGCAATAAACCCCGTCAACGGTAAGGAAATCCCGATATTCGTCTCCGACTATGTTCTTGCCACTTACGGCACGGGCGCTATAATGGCAGTCCCCGCGCACGATACGCGCGACTATGAGTTCGCAAAAAAATTCGACCTGCCGATAATCGAAGTCGTCGCCGGCGGAAACATCGAAGAAGAAGCCTTCACCGACGTCGAAACAGGCACTATGATCAATTCCGGCTTTCTCAACGGTCTTGAAGTCAGGCAGGCGAAGGAAAAGATCACAGAATACCTTGCCGAAAAAGGTCTCGGAAAGCCTAAGGTCAACTTCAAGCTGCGCGACTGGGTGTTCTCAAGACAAAGATATTGGGGCGAGCCGATACCGCTCGTGTACTGCGAGAAATGCGGCTGGCAGCCGATACCCGAATCGGAGCTGCCGCTCAGGCTTCCCGATGTAGAAACATACGAACCGACCGACAACGGTGAATCACCGCTGTCGAAGATAGAAAGCTTCGTCAACTGCAAATGTCCTAAATGCGGCGGAGACGCGAAGCGTGAAACGGACGTAATGCCGCAGTGGGCCGGCTCATCGTGGTATTTCCTGCGCTACTGCGACGTGCATAACCACGAAGCACTCGCCTCAAAAGAAGCGCTCGACTATTGGATGCCCGTCGATTGGTACAACGGCGGAATGGAGCACGCAACGCTCCATATGCTCTACTCGCGTTTCTGGGCGAAGGTGTTGTACGATATAGGCGTGATAAAATGCAAGGAGCCGTATCTCAAGCGCACCTCACAGGGGATGATACTCGGTGAGGACGGAGAGAAAATGTCAAAGTCGCGCGGCAATGTCATAAACCCCGACGACGTGATAAACAACTACGGTGCCGACACGCTCAGGATATACGAAATGTTCATCGGAGATTTTGCCCAAACGGCAACATGGTCGACTCAAAGCATTAAGGGCTCAAAAAAATTTCTTGAGCGCTTCTTCGCTCTGTACGATATGATAGGTGATTCGGACAAGCTTGACGGGGATATGCACCGCACGGTGAAAAAGGTCACGAACGACATCGAGGAGATGAAGTTCAACACCGCCATCGCCGCGATGATGACGCTCATGAACACAATCTACGACAGCGGAAGTATAACGAAGGAGCATCTTGAAACGCTCACGAAGCTTCTCTGCCCGTTCGCACCGCACATATGTGAGGAAATGTGGCAGCTGCTCGGCCACACGACGCTCTGCTCGCTCGAAAAATATCCGGAATACGATGAAGCAAAGACGCGCCTTGCGGAATGCACGGTCGCAGTACAGATCAGCGGCAAGCTCAAGGGCACCGTTACCGTACCGTCGGACAGCGACGAAGCTGCGGTATACGAAGCTATATGCAAGGACGAAAAGCTCACTTCCCTGCTTGACGGCAAAACGATACTCAAGAAGATCTACGTCAAAAACAGGATATTCAACATCGTCGCCAAATAATATACTGAACATCGCCGCACGGAACAACCATATTTCAGTGCGGCGATTAAGCTATAAGCTCGAAAGGAATTTCTCATGCTTTCAATACACAAAGACATTTCAGCACAGCCCATCGGCTGCGAAGCGCCGCACGCGTACTACATTCCGTTTGAAACAGCGACTGCTTCAAAAAGCGCACTGCGCGAGAAATCAGCGTATTTCCGTACACTTTGCGGTGAATGGGATTTCAGGTATTTCTCCGACGTCTCACTCTTTTCCGAAAATGCGATCTATAAATACGAAAAGATACATGTGCCCGGAAACTGGCAGCTTATGACGGAGCGCCGCTACGACGTTCCGCAATATACGAATATCCGTTACCCGTTTCCTGCCGAGCCGCCGTTCATTCCGGACGTTGACCCCGCAGGGCTGTATGTTACGCGCTTCACGCTCTCGCGCGAAGACCTTGAGCGCGACTGCATCGCGTGCTTCGAAGGGATCGATTCGTGCTTCTATCTCTGGATAAACGGTGTTTTCAAGGCTTATGCCAGCATCTCGCACGCAACACACGAGATCGATCTGACGCAGTACGTTCACGAAGGCGAAAACGAGCTGAAGCTGCTCGTCGTGAAATGGAACACCGGGTCGTATCTTGAGGATCAGGATATGTACAGGCTTTCGGGGATATTCCGCGAATGCTATCTGTTGCTGCGCGCAAAAACGAGGATCAAAGACATCACGGTAAAGCAGTCGCTGAACGAAAGCCTTTCGCACGGCGTGATCTCGGCTGTCGTTGAAGCGTCTGACGGCGCCGAAGTTACATGCTCGCTCACCGCGCCCGACGGTACGGTTCTGTATGAAAACAGCACAGCGGCTTCGTTCGAGATCGATTCGCCCGTGCTTTGGTCGAGCGAAACACCGCGGCTGTATTGCCTGACGCTTTGTGCCGGCGACGAATATATTTCGTTTTATGTCGGCTTGAGAAAGATCGAGATACGCGACAGAGTAATTTATATCAACCGGAAAAAGGTAAAGGCGAAGGGTGTGAACCATCACGACAGCAGCCCGACGACCGGTCACTACACGCCGTACGAGCTTATAATCAAAGATCTGTACCTGATGAAAGCTCACTGTGTCAACACCGTCCGCACGTCACATTATCCGCCGGATGTCAGGCTTATCGGACTTTGCGACAAACTCGGACTGTATGTTGTCGACGAATGCGATCTCGAAACGCACGGCATGTGCTATACGAACTGGTCGGCGATATCTGCCGATCCGGCGTGGGAGAATCAATATGTCAGCCGCGCCGTCAGCCTTTATGAAAGAGATAAAAACAGCACCTGCGTGATAATGTGGTCGCTCGGCAACGAATCGGGCTTCGGTGAAAATCACGCCGCGATGGCGTCGTTCCTGCGCTCGCAGAACGACGGCAGGCTGCTTCACTACGAAGGCGCGAACATATCATACCTCGGTAGGCAGCGTCCCGATGTCACCGACGTCGAAAGCCATATGTACCCCGCGCCGTATCATATAAGCGAGCTGCTCGCCGATGAACGCAACGCTATGCCGCTCTTCCTGTGCGAATACGCTCACGCAATGGGCAACGGGCCCGGCGGACTTACTGAATATATGGAAAAGTTCGAGTCAGACGACCGCTTTTTCGGCGGCTGTGTATGGGAATTCTGCGATCACAGCGTAATGCGCGGCGGTAATTTCCTCTACGGCGGCGATTTCGGAGAACAGCCCCACGACGGCAACTTCTGCGTTGACGGACTCGTATATCCGGACAGACGCGTGCATACGGGCTTTGAGGAACTGCGTCAGGCATACCGCGAGTTCTCGTGCCGCACGGACGGGCAGACGCTGTTCATAAAAAACAAACGCTTCTTCACCGACCTGTCGGACCTGTATTTTACCTACTGTGTCACCTGCTGCGGCGAATGCGTTTCTTCAGGCACGATACCGCAGAAGCCGATCATGCCGCAGGACGAGATGAGCTTCAATATAATCCCCGACAGCGCACTGCTTTATGGTGACGCGTTCATAACCGTCCGCGGATTTCTCAATTCATCGTGCGAGTGGGCTGAAAGCAAAACCGAGATCGGCTTCGTCCAGCTCAGCCTCGGTACGTTCTCCGGCAGTATCCGCCGCGTTGCGCCGCCTGCCGCTCCCGCGTTCGAAGAGAACGAAAAATATGTCAGCGTCACGAGAGGCAGCGCAATATACAGAATCAGCAAAAACACGGGTATGCTCTCGTCGCTCGTCGTCAATTCAGCCGAGATAATGGCTGCTCCTGCCGTACCGACCGTATTCAGAGCACCGACGGACAACGACAGAAAAATAAAATCACAGTGGCTCGAGCACGGCTTCGACCGCGCAAAAAGCATTTGTACGTCGTTTTCGTTCGACGGCAGCGCAGTGAAGGCCTCGTTCTTTCTCGCGCCCGACGGCGGCAGCGCGTTCCTGCACGGTATAATGACCTATACCTTCCCGGCGGAGGGCGGCATACGCATCGCAGTAAGCGCCGACGTGTCGGAAAGCTGCTGTCCGCTTGCGCGTTTCGGTGTCGGGCTTGCCGTGATACCGGCAGATGATTCGTTTGCTTATTACGGTTACGGTCCGCTTGAAAGCTATGAAGACAAGCATTCGGCATCATTCGTCGCGCTTCACACATCGACCGTCACCGCCAACTACGAGCCTTATATCTTCCCGCAGGAGAACGGCTCACATTATAACACATCGTACGCACTCGTAGGCAATACCGTCGCAATCCATGCCGACGGCGACAGCGCGTTTTCCTTCAACGCACAGCATTTCCCGGACAATCGGCTTTTCCAAGCGTCACACAGACATCTGCTCACGCCGGAAAAAGCCGCGTATATCAACGTTGATTACCGTATGAGCGGACTCGGCTCAAACTCCTGCGGCCCGGCGCTCGATCCGAAATACAGAATAACCGAAAAGCACATCGACTTCTCGTTCCTGCTCACGCTGATATGAAACGGGCGGTGACGTTGATCTTGTGTGCATTTATACTCACCTCCTGCCACGCAGCCGCTGAACCGGACAAGTCCGAACCGGGCACGTCTTTATCCGACGTGTCGGTTTGCAGTATGTTTCCCAAAGAAAGCGCCTTACCGGACGATAACGCTTCCGCGCCGGAAATTGCCGAGCCGGAAAACGACGCCCCTGTGGACATATCCATCTATATTCCGAGGATCGCCGTCGATTTGAAATACGCTTCCGCTGACAACTTCACCGGTGAACGTATATACTCGTTCGACAAAGCTTTCCTGCGCTACGGCACGGCGATGAAGCTGAAAAAGGCACAGTCGCTGCTGTCGGAGCTCGGACTGACGCTTGTCGTATGGGATGCGTTCAGACCGATAAGCGCGCAACAGCGCTTCTGGGAGATATGCTCCGACCCGACATATGTTGCCGACCCGTCGAAAGGCGTTTCGAAGCACTCGCGCGGCAGCGCCGTCGACCTTACACTTGCCGACACAGACGGAGCAGAGCTTGAAATGCCTTCCGGTTTTGATGATTTTTCGTCACGCGCCGACAGAGACTACTCCGACGTGTCTGTGCAGGCGGCTGAAAACGCGAAGCTGCTCGAACGCATAATGACCGAATGCGGCTTTAATGCTTACAGCGGCGAATGGTGGCATTACACCGATACTGACAATTATCCGCCACTGACGGATGAAAGCTTCATAAACAACTGAAAAGGAAGCCTGTTATGATAAACTGCCTTACTCTCAGCTCACTTGCCAAGGTGTTCCCCGATGCAGAGCCCGACAGACGCTTTTTCCTGAGCAGCGCGACGATGCTGCGTAACGACGTGTATTCGTTCCAGATAGCGTATCGCGGCTGTGATTATTATCAGAAGCGCATCGAAGTCACCTGTCCCGATACGCTCGGCGGACGCGTAAGCGTTCGGCAGATAGACTATGTCCCCTGCGACCTTCCGATACCGCCTGGCTGTGAGGCGCTCTGCGACCGCTCAGCGCCGGGACTGTTTCCGGATATACTCAGACCGTTGCCGAAAATAATGTTCGCCTACGGTTTCACCTACCGCTCACTGCTCGTGACGGTCGACTGCTCAAATATGCCTGCCGAAAGCGATATCTATACCGTGACGGTCTGCATCGACGACGGCGAAAAGTGCGATGTTTCGTTCGAGCTGACTGTTCTTGACGCGTTTCTCCCCAAACAGAGCATCCCGGTGACTAACTGGCTGCATTGCGACTGTCTGTGCAATTTTTACTCAGTACCGTTCGGCTCGGATGAATTCAGACGCATATTGAAAAATTTTGTTGAAACAGCCGTGAAGAACGGTATAAATATGATCCTCACTCCCCTGTTCACTCCGCCGCTCGACACGATGCCCGGAGGCGAGCGCCTCAATGTACAGCTTCTCGATATACGCCTGGACGAAAACGGCAAATATACCTTCTCGTTCGACAGACTTATCAGCTTTATTGGCGACATTGTTGACAGCGGGGCAGAATACTTCGAGTTTTCGCATCTTTTCACGCAGTGGGGCTGCAAATATGCGCCTAACATATACGCCGAAACGCCTGACGGATACAGAAAAATATTCGGTTGGGAAACGGACGGCTGCTCGGATGAATACAGATCGTTCCTCGCGCAGCTCCTGCCGGAGCTGACAGGTATACTGAAGAAACACTCGCTTTACGAAAGATGCTTTTTCCACATATCCGACGAGCCTGCCGCCGCGATGATCGACCGCTACGCCGCCTGCTCACTCTTCGTACAGCAGTATGTGGATAAGGACAGGATAATCGACGCTATCAGCGACACCGATTACTATACGCGCGGACTTATCGCGCATCCCGTCGCTTCGCTCAACGCGATCCACCGCTTCACCGACATCGGCGCAGAAGGGCTTTGGGGCTATTACTGCTGCTGTGAGCTGCGCACGCCGAACCGTTTTCTTGCGCTGCGCGCTGCGCGCAACAGGATACTCGGTGCGCTTCTTTTCAGATACGATGTACGGGGCTTCCTGCAATGGGGCTACAACTTCTACAACACAAACCTGTCTGTTGAAGCGGTCGATCCTTACGCAACCTCAACGGCAGGCGGCTGGATACCGGGCGGTGACGCGTACGTAGTCTACCCGGATTCAAACGGGACGGCACTGGAATCACTCCGGCTCGTTGTATTTGCCGACGCGCTTCGTGATTACCGAGCACTTTGCGGCGCGTTGGAATTCACAAAACGCGAAGAATTGACAGCGCTGCTCGGTATAAATGACATAACGTTTGTCGACTTCCCCGACGACCCGGTGAGCGTATTGCGTTTGCGCGAGAAGCTCAACACACTTCTTGCACAGCACGGTACAAATTGTCACAGATGACGCGTTTCTGTTGACAAAGGTCAAAATAAGTGGTACACTGTCAAGGATAAAAAAGAAAGAAAGCTGATTATTATGAACACAAAAAAATTTGATAAAAAGAACGTAAAAATGGTCGCACACCGCGGCGTAAGCGGACTCGAAAGAGAAAACACGCTCGCAGCTTTCATAGCGGCAGGCAACAGGAGCTACTTTGGAATAGAAACAGACGTCTGGCGTACGAGAGACGGAAAATATGTCCTTCTGCACGACGGTCACACAGAGCGCGTTTCGGGCGGCGACAAGGTTGTCGCATACGAAGCGACCTACGATCTTATACGCAGCGTGAAGCTCACCGACATCGACGGAAAAGCAGGAAGGATCGACCTGCGCGTTCCGTCGCTCGAAGAATATATCACAGTGTGCAAAAAATATGAAAAAAAGTGCATACTTGAGCTTAAGGGCGAATACACCGTTGAGCAGGTCGACGAGATATGCTCGATAATCGATTCGCTTTCATATCTCGACGGAGTGATATTCATTTCATTCTCCCTCAATAATCTCATCCACCTTCGCGTCAACCATCCCGATCAGCCTGCGCAGTATCTGACCTGTGAGGTCAACGACAGCATCGTCAGCGCGCTCGTGGACAACAAGCTCGGACTTGACGTGTATTTCCCCGGACTGAGCGAAGAAAACATAAAAATGCTCAAGGAAAAGAATATAGAAATCAATATTTGGACGTGCGACAACCCCGAAACGGCTGAAAAATACGCCTCTTTCGGTGTCGACTATATCACGTCGAATATTCTCGAGTGACCACGGAGGCTATATCAGGTGTTATTTTTTAAAAAAGCCGCATCGCTTATCTTCGCCCTGCTGCTCATACTCACATTGCTCACATCCTGCGGACTTTTCGATGATACCGAAAGCAAGCCGGAGAAAGACCCCGACATTAACTGCGGTCTGATAATCAACGAAATCTGCTCATCGAACGAAACACTGCTCGCCGACAGCTACGGCGCATACAGCGACTGGATCGAGCTGTATAACTCATCCTCTTCCGACATAAACCTTCTCGGTTTTTCGCTCACCGACGACCTGTCCGACAAGACAAAATATTCGTTCGGCGACGCGACGATAAAGAAGGGCGAATATATGATAGTATTCGCAAGCGGAATGGACATCCATTCCGGTTCGGAGCTTCACACATCCTTCAAAATAAGCGCTTCTGGCGAAAACATCGCGCTCTATACACCGGCGGGAAACAGGATAAGCCTGATGGAAGTACCCGCGATGGAAGCCGACAAAACCTGCGGGTTCGGTACGGACGGCAGCATTATCATATACAAAAATGCTACGCCGGGCGCAAAGAACGACACCGCTGTGTATGTTCCCGAAACTTCAGAAGGTCCGGTCAACACCGACACGAAGGATACAATAACGGTGCGTATAAACGAGTATTCAACGGAAGACTGCACGACGTATACCGATACCGAAGGCGATTTTTCAGCGTGGGCGGAGCTGTATAACTACGGCACTGCCGCGGTGAGCCTGTCCGGACTGTATCTGTCAGACAACGATTCCAACAAGAAAAAGTGGGCGTTCCCGAACGTCACCGTTGAACCGGGCGCTTACGTCATCGTGTTCCTCGGCGGAAAAGAGATCGACTACGACGGCGGCAGTGAGTTTCACGCTGATTTCACGCTCTCCGGTAAGGAGGACACGCTCGGCATATACAACGGTGTCGGAACGGCGATAGATGAAATAGCAGTATACAACCTGTTCTCAAACCTCTCTTACGGCTGCGGCGCGGTCGAAGGCGAGCTGGCATTCTTCGCGCTTGCCACTCCGGGCAGCGTCAACAGCGTCACGGGCTTTGCAAGCATTGAAAGCGCCCGCAAGCTTCAAAACAAGCAGATCATAATAAACGAAGTCGTAGCCGTGTGTGTTGATGACGCAGACTACGACTGCGATTTTATAGAGCTGTACAACCCGACAAACAGCGCCATCGATCTTTCCTCGTTTTATATAGGAAAAAAGGAATCATTCAAAAAAGCGATCAACATCCCGGCAGTAACGATTGGCGCAGGCGAATACAGACTCGTTCTGTTCTCAGACGAAACGGCATATTATAAAAAATCTGATAAGCTTTATGTCGATCTCGGACTTAACCGATATTCAAACGACGTTTACATCTTCAACGCAAACGGCGTATGCGTCGAAAGCATATCGACCGGTCGTCTGTTCGACGGCGTAAGCTGCGGTTATGCTTCTCTTGACAGCCTCAGCGTGAGCTATTTCAAGGACGTCACACCATGCAGCGCGAACAGCTCCGTCACATACAGCGGCGCGATCCGCTCGCCGTCGTTTTCACTCGCAGGCGGCTATGCGGATGCCGGTACGCAGGTCACGATCTCGCCGGCTCAGTCAAGCGATGTTATCTAC
>CAZFZL010000041.1:0-13060 GCA_964523005.1 uncultured Oscillospiraceae bacterium | reverse complement strand
GGCGGAATGATCATCAGCCTGCTCGGATAAGAAAGGATATGAATATGAATTTTTCAGCAATGCTTGAGACTCTGCCCGTGATGGGGGAAGGGATGCTTGGGATCTTCGCGGTGAGCGCGGTGATGATAGGCACGATATATTTGCTTGACATATGTTTTAAGGACAAAAAGGATAAATGAAGACCGACTTATATGCGGAAAAGAAGCTCACACGACCGTGTGAGCTTCTTTGATTGGTTTGAAGCTTATTTATTATCAGGTGCGTTGTCATCTTCGGGTATCTCGGTGTTTTTTCCCTTTGAAAGGATGAGATTGATGATGATGCCGAGGATGAGTGCGGCTGCGATAGAGGTGAGTGTTATTTTGCCGAATGTGAGCGTGAGTCCGCCGACACCGGCGATGAGTATTGCCGAAACAACGAACAGATTCTTGTTTTCGTTTAGGTCAACGTCTTTGATCATTTTCAAACCTGAGACGGCGATGAATCCGTACAGCGCCATGCACACGCCGCCCATTACGCATGAGGGGATCGAGTTGACGAATGCGACGAACGGGGTTATGAAGGAAATCAATATCGCGCCTGCGGCAGCGCAGAGTATCGTGTACACGGAAGCGTTCTTCGTTATGGCAACACAGCCGATCGATTCGCCGTAAGTGGTGTTCGGGCAGCCGCCGAAGATAGCGCCGACAGCGGAACCGACGCCGTCGCCGAGAAGCGTTCTGGAAAGTCCGGGATCTTCGAGCAGGTCTTTGCCGATGATCGAGGAAAGATTTTTATGGTCTGCGATATGCTCTGCGAAAACGACGAACGCGACGGGGATGTAGGCTACGGCGATGGTCGCTATGTAGGTGCCGGTGATCTCAGTGAATCCGCCGAGCGCAGTAACGAACGTAAACGTAGGAGCGGCTATGAACGAGGCGAATGAAATGCCGTCAGCAAAAGGAGCGGTGAGCGCAGAGAAGTTGATGACTTTGATGGCGTCGATGTTTGCGGCGTTGCCGATGAGCGTGAGGATGGCTGCGAAAGCGTAGCCGGCGAGGATACCGTATATGAACGGGATGAGCTTGCCGGATTTTTTACCGTAAACTGAGCAGACCATTGTAACGATCAGCGTGATGACGCCGACAAGTACGGCTATAAGAGGAGAACATACGGAAACGGAATCGACTTTAAGTCCGCCTGACATGAGGTCGCCGACGGCGTTGCCTGCGAGTGAAAGCCCGATGATGGCGACGGTCGGTCCGATGACGGTCGCGGGCATGAGCTTCGAGATCCACTTTACGCCTGCGATTTTAACGATTATCGAAATGAGAACATAGACAAGCCCCGCGAGGACGGCACCGATGATCAGTCCGAGGTAGCCGACTGCCATTGAGACACCGCCGGTAAACGCGGCTCCCATCGAGCCGAGAAAAGCAAACGAGGAACCGAGAAAAACGGGGCTTCTGAACTTGGTGAAGAGAAGGTAGACGATCGTGCCGATACCGGCGCCGAACAGTGCGGCGGCAGGCTGCATACCGTTTCCGATGATGACCGGAACTACGAGTGTTGCTGTCATTATCGCCAGCAGCTGCTGAAGCGCGAAGATTACGAGCTTGCCGAATTTCGGCTTGTCCTGCACGTTGTAGAGTAGTTTCATATTTGTCCTCCGAAATATTTTTTATATTCACCTTTTGTACCGGATTGCCGTCCGCCGCAAAAGAGTCAATACCGTTATTTTATGTCTATATCAACACACGTTTGAGCGTCGTATTCGGGCGTTCTCACGAGAACGATCTCATCCTTCGAAGTCGGGATGTTTTTTCCTACAAAATCGGCGCGTATCGGCAGCTCGCGATGGCCGCGGTCGATCAGTACGCACAGCTCAAGCCTTGACGGCCGTCCGAGCTGTATAAGCGCTTCCATAGCCGCCCGTGCTGTTCTTCCGGTGTAGAGCACATCGTCTATGAGCACGACTGTTTTTCCTTCGATGTCGAAGCTTATGCTCGTACCGTTGAGCATCGGCTGCTTTTCCTGCTGCGTGAGGTCGTCGCGGTACAGCGTGATGTCAAGCTCGCCGACGCACACCTCAAGATCGGAAAAGCGGGAGATGTTCTCTGCTATGATATGAGCTATCGGTACACCTCTGCGCCGTATCCCGACAAGGTACAGAGTACCGCATTCGGCGTTCTTTTCGATTATTTCGTGCGACATGCGCATCAGTGTGCGCCCGACGGCAGCACTGTCCATGATTTGTTTCATAAAAAAACGGCCCCACCTATTGGCGGGACCGGATTGACGGCAAAATATATCGGTGCGTGACCGAAATTCATGTCGAAAACCTTGCCGGTGTCCCGCACCGAGCTTAAAGATTTCTTTGACTGAAAGGATTATAGCACACTGTGTTTGTTTTGTAAAGAGGATTTGTTAAATTTGTGACGATAATTTTCATTTTTCATGCTTTTTTTACGCTGTTTACTTGGAAATTTTCGCCTATAAAGTAAAATGCATCATTCTGAGCGCTTCATACCAATCTTTGCATTCGAAGCGGACGGTACGATCATCGGTGCGTTCGCAGCCGGGATAGAACGACGCGGAATAAGCGTCAAAATGTCTGTTGTACTGCACTTCGACGGTGAACGAACCCGGCATCGTGAATACGCCCTTTTTGTAGTCACCGGAAAGTGCCTCATATGCTTTTTCTTCGATGAGCCGGCAGGCGTATGAAGGCTGAAGCGAGAGCGAGCCGTTGCCGAAACCTTCCGAGACAGCGACGGTGCGCAGCGACGGAAGCAGCCCTGCCGACGTTTCGCAAAGGAGCTTGTCGCCCGTCAGAAGCGCCGAAGGCACTGAAAGATATGACGCGGTGAGCGCGCCTATGTAGAATTCGCTTGTAACAATACCGTTTATGCGTATCTGTCCGATCTGCGTATGCATCGTATGCGAAAGCGGATTTCCGGAGGTCGAAGCGGCGCTGTGATAGCCCGTGTAGAAAACGGCGTCGAACGTATCGTCTATGCCGCTGAGCATACAGTACGGGTTGCCGGGCCAGCCGCGAAGCAGCTTCACGTTTTCGGGAAGCAGATCGGGGAGGATGTTGCGCGCTGTGTCGTGCGCGTCCTTTATGACGATTTCGTCGAAGCCGGCACGCATCGCGCCTCTGCACGCGGCGGCGACCTCGTTCGACATCTGAGTTTCAAAATACTTGCTGTATTGATTGTCGGTGTTCGTTTCCTGCCATGCGGCAATGCCGCAGGTGCCTTCGATATCCGCGCTGATAAAAAGCTTCATTTGTGTGTTCCTTTCGCTGGGTAACTGATCAGTTTTTGAGGTATTCGTCTACTTTATCGAGAAAATATAACCACATATCGCCGGTATGACGCTCAAAAGTACCGGTGGACGAATTGTAACGCATCTGCATCGGGCAGTTTTTCTTGTCCGGCGCAAAATCGTAGTGCTGCTTTATGGCGTCGGCGGTCAGACCGTATTTCTTTATGAGGCTTGCGGTGAGCTTTGCGGAGTTGTCGAGCGCTTTTTTGAATTGTACGAGCCATGCTTCGTACTTTGCGCCGCTGTACGTTTCGGGAAAGCCGTTGACACATATTTCTATGCCGATGCCGTAATAGTTACCGTCGCCGAACGTGCCGTCGCTCGCGTGCCATGCGCTCTCGTTGTCGGGTATGTGGTAATAAACGACCTCGTCGTCGACGGTGTAGTGCCACGATGCCTTTCGCGGATCGGACATTGCCGCCTGCGCGTGAAGGTAAGCGTTATGCGCTTGAGCGTCGCTTTCAACGCCGTAGTTGCCGGTGTTGTGAATAACGATGTATTTTTTATCGTTCACGACATAACCGGGCCTGATTATGGCAGAAAGCGGTATGAAATCTTCGATTATCGTAAGTTCCGGGTCGCGGTCGACAGCCGCAACGACTTCTTCAGTCCACATTTCGTTCAGCTCCTTCAATGTAATGTTCAGCGTTTTTTTGTCTTTTATGATCGTATATTTGTTGCCGCTGTATCCCGCGACGGCAAAATACGTACCGTCCTGCGCCTTGCACAGTATCGGGATCGAGCAGCGCACGGCATCGCGCAACGCAGCCGACGTCCATTTGTCCTCAAATACGACGCAGCCGCATTCGGAAAATGCAGCCATCGCTTCGGCAAGATCGGTGATTTTGAAACCCGGCAGCGGATTTTCGTAATACGACAGTATCGCCCTGACCGCACCGTCGAGATCGCTGAAAACATCAAGATCGATCGCTCCGATACCGTCCGTGCTTCCGGTAGCGTGACGGCTCATGTTACCGGACAGCGTCAGATAGCCTGCGTTTACGCCCTGCGGCAAGTCGATGATGAGCCTGACGGATACGATCTTACCGTCGTTCACATAGACGGCGCCATCGCTGAAGGTAATATATGCATCGGAATAGTCTTCGTCAAGACGTATGAAACCGGTGGCCTCTGTTACATCTGAGGCGCTATACGTTACGTTTGCGTAAAGCGTTGTGTCACCGTTTGCGTTGAGATACGGCTTCACGCTCGTACACGACGACAACTCAATATCGCCGGTGATGACGCGTCCCGCGCCGTTTTCGGAATGCCAGCCGTCTTCGGTCAGTACTGCGTTTACGGTATACTGTGCGTATTCGTACGGGTTGAGTAAAATCGTCCTTACGGAGATGTCGTTTATATATCCGTACACGTCTTCGGGCTCGTATGGCTTGTATTCGATCGATATGCCGTCTTTCTCAGACAGATTCGAGCGCAGCAGCGAAACGGCGGCTGAGCCGCCTTGCGTATTGCAGACGGAAAAAAGGTCGGTCAGGAGTATCTCCTCCGATTCGCTGAGCATCTCAAGCGCCGTGTCCGAGCCATCCATGCAGTCCATCAGGCGCCCGTATGACATATCGGGGTAGTTGTATATCTGATCGCTGCCGTTGATCACCCTGAGAAAAACGTGCTCAGGGTCAATGAACGAGCCGCGCCTGCATCCGTTCTGGAAACAAATGATCGTCTCGTCTTCGCCGGAAAACGGCGTGTCGGCGTACACAAGCAGGCTTGAATAATCAAGACAGCACATATCGACCGCAGCAGGGAAGACGCTGCAGAGCGAGCACAGGTTTTCGAGCTTGGCGCTCTTTATATGCGGTATGCGTGCAGCGAATACACAACGGCACGCGTCAAGAGCGGTGTAGTCCGTATCGGAATATGCGTTCATGCGGTTGATGAGCCTGCCGTCGCTGACGGTTATGGCTGAAGGAACGCCGTATATTATGACGGCAGTCCTGTTGAGTACTCCGCTTTTTCTGAGCGATGCGTAAAACTCGCCGAATAGCCTGTCGGCTTCACGTACTGCCGCTATGATGTCATCCGTATCATCGCCGGCTATATATTCCTTTGCTGAAGAAACCGTACTGATATAAATAAAGCATTTGCTTTCGTATGAAAGCAAAGAAGAAGCTTTTGCATAAGCCTCACTGTCACTGCCACTTTGAACATAGCTCTCAAAGCCCCAGAGCTGTGAAAAGCTTCCGGTGTTTTCAAGAAGTGACGGCAGAGCGCTGATATAATACGAAGTGTAGCCGTTCTGCGTCATTATACGCGGAAGTCCGTTGAAGGTATTATCCGGATAGTCGCTGAAGGTCTTTCCTGCGTTAGACGGGTAGAGCGAGTTCATGGCGGTGAATGCGGTGTCGTCCGTATCAGCCATAAAATTCGTGAAGCTTACGCTCTCGCTGAGAAAAGCGTTGACGTTCGGAGTTATCTCACCGCCGCCGTCGCTGATGCGAGTGTATAGGGAAAGAAATGACGGCAGCTCGATCACGGCGACGTTCTTGCCTTCGGATACACCGGTATAGTCGCTTTTGCTTACGTCTGTGCGCGCGTAAAGACCGCTGCTTTCGCCCCAGACATTTATCGTCTGTGCTTTCGGAAACGCCGGTACACAGCAGGTACAGCATATTACGCCTGCGAGAACGAGCGCCGCGATCGTGAATACTCGGTGCAGCGCGAAGAGACGTTTTCTGAACGCGAGCAGATATATGCAAAACGGTACATCGGCGAAAAACAGCAGTGATACGGGCTTGAAATACAGCGAAGAAACGGAGCTTTCGGGTATGAGATTGCACGCGAGAAACAGCAATGCACCGGCAGATATGAAGACTACAAGCGGAAGTACCGGGCTGACGCTTTCGTTTTTCTTTTCGTCACAAAAGGCTTGAAAGCATACAGCGAAGCAAAGCGGAATAATAAACAGCGCGGCAAACGGGACGCGCGGCAAAACGGCAGCGCAGAAAACGCACCATTTTGCGCTCAGCAGCAGCGTGAGCAGACATACCGTTGAAATATCTGATCTTCCTCTCATCCTTATGACCATTCCTTCAGTATTGAATATCTATCATTCGGTCTTTGTTGATTTATTGTCAGAGCTTTTCGGCGAGCAACGGCGAATAGTGCGCTTTGAACTTTGTAAATTCGTTGTTTTCTATCTTTTCGCGTATCTTTTCCATGAGGGTATTGTAGAAGTGGAGGTTGTGGATCACACACAGCCGCATACCGAGCAGCTCGCGGGCCTTGAAGAGGTGGCGTATATAGGCGCGTGAGTACGAACGGCAGACCTCGCAAGAGCATTCCGGGTCTATCGGAAGGCTGTCGGAAAGGTATTTGTTGTTGTTCAGGTTGAGCATCCCCGACCATGTGAACAGGTTTCCGTGGCGTGCGTTACGGCTCGGCATAACGCAGTCGAAAAAGTCTATGCCGCGCGCGACTGCTTCGAGGATATTCGTCGGTGTTCCGACGCCCATGAGGTAACGCGGTTTGTCATACGGCATATACGGCTCGACGACCTCGATGGTGTCATACATCTCCTGTGCGCTCTCACCGACGGCAAGTCCGCCTATCGCGTAGCCGTCGAGACCGAGCGATGCGATGTCCTGCATATGCTGTATGCGTATATCGGGATAGGTGCTGCCTTGGTTTATTCCGAAAAGCATCTGTTCGGGATTTACCGTGCCTTCGAGCGCGTTGAGCCTTGAAAGCTCGTCGCGGCATCTGATAAGCCAGCGCGTAGTGCGTGCGCAGGAATCGAGGACATAACCCTTTTCTGCAGGGTTTTCGATACACTCATCGAAAGCCATCGCTATTGTGGAGCCGAGGTTTGACTGTATCTGCATACTTACCTCAGGCGACATGAATATTTTTGCGCCGTCCATGTGAGAGGCGAACGAAACGCCTTCTTCCTTTATGCTGCGCAGCTTCGCGAGCGAAAACACCTGGAATCCGCCGCTGTCGGTCAGGACAGGACCGTCCCACCCGGAAAATTTTCTGAGTCCGCCGAGCGCACGGATCAGTTCGCTGCCCGGTCTGACGTGGAGATGATAGGTGTTTGAGAGCATCACCTGGCAGTTCACGTCTCTCAGATCCTTCGCCGATAGTCCGCCTTTTATGGCGGCTGAGGTGGCTACATTCATGAAAACAGGTGTCTGTACGGCGCCGTGAGGCGTGGTAAACACACCGCGGCGCGCTTTGCCTTCGGCGGCAATGAGTGAAAAATGAGACATTATCAGTATGTCAACGCCGGTTCGGCGTTATCCTTTATTTTATTGCTTTTATCGGTAAATATCAGTATCAGACAGATAAACAGCACCACCGGCGCGGCGTATGCGATAACGTGAGACGCGGCTTTGCCGAGTGCGGCGATCGGGAAGGAGCCGGCAAAATTTGCGCAGCAGTGCATCAGCATACACAGCCAGAGATTGTCGTACTTCGCACGGAACAGACCGAGCAGCAGTCCGAACGCTCCGGCGTAGAGGATTTGTACCGGGTTTCCGTGGATCATTCCGAATATAACTGAGGTAAATATGACGGTAAATACGAAAGATATACCTTTGTCGCGCATTTTGCTGAATACGAAGCCGCGGAATATCAGTTCTTCGGCTATCGGGGCAGCGATGAGTGCTGTTGCGAGCATTATCGCGCCGGGCGCATTGTCGAACGAGAGCGTATTTATTTTTTCGTAGCCTGTTATGTCAAATATGAATATCACGCTGAGCATAGCGCTCATTCCCGCAAATATTGCAAGCAGTACATTCCTTACGCTGAGTGTTCCCGTGCCGAGTGATGCCGCAGTATACTTGCAGCGGCGCTTGTAAAAGACGATGAGATAAATCGCGGTGAGTATATCGGCGACGAAGGTGAGGCCGTATATCAGATTCTGCATTGACTCTATTATATTCTCGACGGAGGACATATCAATGTTCTCAATAAACCTTTCGAACAGTGTTTCAAGCGTATTGTCGCCATGCGAGAGCATATAGACAAGGCAGCCTATAAATGCAAAGGTAAAGGCAAGCTCGACTATTGCGGTGACGATGAACATCACGGCGAGCGCCCAGAGTGACGAGAATCCGCCGCCCAGCTTCTTCCAAAAACTCATTTTCATGACTGCTCCTTCTTTCTATCTATCGAAAAACCTGTCAATATCACGCCTGTCTATCAGGTGGATGACCGGTCTGCCGTGCGGGCAGTAGGTTATACGCTCGTCGGTCATCACTCGCCGCACTACCCATTCGGTGTGTGCGGGGTCGTTGTATATTCCTGCCTTCAGAGCGGCTTTGCAGGCGATCGTGAACAGTGCGCGGTCGGTACGCTCCTGAGTGGGAAGCGTGTCGCCATCGGTGAGCTTTGAGGCAAGTGAAGAAATAAAATCGTTGACGGAGCTTGCGGAACGGGAGATTAGATCCGGGATGGCGGTGAGCAAAAGCGTGTTCTGTTTCTTTTTGAACTCAAATCCGTACTGAGAAAGCAGCGCGGCGTTTTCGAGCAGTGCGTCGCGCTCCTGCGTGGAAAGGATAAGCTCTACCGGCTCGAAAAGCTGCTGTGCGTAGCGTTTGTTGGAGTTTTTCAGATCCTCGTAAAGAATGCGTTCGTGAGCGGCGTGCTTGTCGATAAGATACAGACCGTCGCTACATTCGACGATCGCGTAAGCGTTGAATGCCTCTCCGACAAAGCGGTATTCCGGCTCGTTCGTCATCGCCGTCTGCGTGCTTTCGGTTTCGGTCGTTTCGGGCGGCTGCGCTTCAAGCGTCAGCGGCAGTTCACCGTCGTCAACAATGTCGTTGTCGGCGCTCGTTATCCGCACACCGTCAAAAACGGCAGTGGCACGCTGAACAGTCGGGATTGGGTGGCTCTGCTGCTCCTGCACCGGCGCGGCGTCGGGAACATCGTTTTGTTCTTCAGGCACAAGCGTAAATACAGTGCGTTCGGGCGAGGCCATCAGAACGCTGCGCACACCGTAATATACGAGATCGAATATTTTTTTCTCGTCGGAAAACTTCACTTCGGATTTTGACGGATGTACGTTGACATCGACCGTCTTGGGGTTTATCGTTATATGGAGTATCCCGGCAGGAAATCTTCCGCGCGGGATATAAGATGAATAAGCTTCTTCAAGAGCTGCCGTGACGGTGCGCGAACGGATATATCGGTCGTTGATAAAAAAGGTCTGCATACCTCGGCTTCCGCGAGGAGAGTCGGGACGGCTTATATAGCCTTTTACGGACATATCACCGTCGGTGTAGTCGATCTCATTGAGTGTCTGGGCGAACGGTCTGCCGCAGACGGCATATATTGCGCTCATGAGCTTACCGTCGCCGCTTGTGACGAGCTTCTGTTCGCCCTGGACGATATATCTGAATGAAAGCTCCGGGTGCGAAAGCGCAAGCTTTTCGACGACTGCGCCGACAGCGGCGCTTTCCGTGGTGTCTTTTTTCAAAAATTTACGGCGCGCCGGTACATTGTAGAATAGGTCGCGCACGATAACTGTCGTGCCCTCCGGACAGCCGGTTTCGCTTATGACCACGCCGTCGGTTTCGTTTGAAACGAGTATACGCCCGGTGTTTTCGCCGCGGCAGCGAGTGATGATCTGAAGGCGCGAAACGGATGCGATCGCCGCGAGAGCTTCGCCGCGAAAGCCGAGCGTCATAACACCGTCGATGTCGGCTCCTGTTTTGATTTTGCTTGTCGCGTGACGCAGCACTGCTTTAGGCAGATCGTCGTCTGATATGCCGCAGCCGTCATCGCTTACTCTGATATATGAATTGCCGCCGCCCTTTATCTCGACGGTTATCGTATGAGCGTTGGCGTCGATGCAGTTTTCGCACAGCTCTTTTACTGCCGAGGCAGGCCGCTCAACGACCTCACCGGCGGCAATAAGGTTCGCCGTTTGTATATCCAGAAGATTTATTATTCCCACAGCAAATGTCCTCCTTACCGTCCGAGCGTCTTTTTGAATTCGTACAGCAGCGAGATCGCCTCAAACGGCGTCAGCGCATTTATATCTACCGAGCGTATTTTGTCTGTAACGCTTTTTTCGGAAATGTTTTCAAATGATATTTCGGGTTCTTTCTTTTCTTCGGTATGTATTGGCGCGTGTAATTGCACCGGGCCGCTCACGAGCGACGCCAATATTTCTTTTGCGCGCGAAATGACCTGTTTCGGAACACCGGCAAGCTTGGCGACCTCTATTCCGTAGCTGTCGTCGGAGCAGCCGCGGAGGATTTTTCTGAGAAACACTATATCATCACCGCGCTTCTTAGCGGCTATGTTGTAGTTGAGCACGCCTTCGGCCTCGCCTTCAAGCGTCGTCAGTTCATGATAATGTGTGGCAAAAAGCGTTTTCGCGCCTATCTTTTTAGCCGTGAATTCAACTACAGCGCGTGCGATGCTCATTCCGTCGAACGTTGATGTGCCTCTGCCGATTTCATCGTAGATTATCAGACTGCTCCGGGTGCTGTTTTCGAGTATTGAGGCGACCTCTACCATTTCGAGCATGAACGTTGAATTTCCGCTCGCGAGGTCGTCGGACGCGCCGACGCGCGTAAATATACGGTCTACCGTTCCGATGCGCGCTTCACGCGCCGGGATGAACGAGCCGGTCTGCGCAAGCAGCACGAGCACGGCGACCTGACGCATATATGTCGATTTGCCTGCCATGTTCGGGCCGGTGATGACCATAACGCGCTTTGATGCGCAGTCGAGGTCGGTGTCGTTCGGAACGAAGTAGGTATCTTTCATGAATTTTTCGACGACGGGATGGCGTCCGTCTTTGATTTGTATGACGTCTGAGTCGTCGACCTCCGGACGCGTATAATTGTTTTCAGCGGCAAGCGCGGCAAATGAGCAGTAGACATCGAGCTTTGCAAGCACCCCGGCAGTGTAACGCAGCTGCGTCATCACCGAAAGCACCTTCTGCCTGAGCTTCTCAAAATACATCAGCTCTATTGCCTTTGCTTTTTCTTCGCCCGAAACCATTTCACGCTCAAGCTCTTTCATCGAAGGGATCGAGTATCTTTCACAGTTGACGAGCGTTTGCAGCCGGTTATACGTCGCGGGCACGAGTCCGGTCTGTCCCTTTGATACTTCTATGTAATAGCCGAAGACGCGGTTGTAGCCGATCCTCAGGTTTTTTATACCCGTGGCTTCTTTTTCTTTTTCTTCAAGGTTCTTCATCCAGCTTTGTCCGCTGTTTGATATTTCGCGGCAGCGGTCGAGCTGTTCGTCATATCCGTCGCGGATAAATCCGCCGTCGCGTATGAACGCAGGCGGTTCGTCGACGAACATACCGTCGATATCCTTCACGAGCGCGTCAAAAGTCTCTGCCGTGTCGGCGATCTCGGTCAGCTCAGGCGAGGTAAATGATGAAAGACGGTCGATTATATACGGGATATGCGAGAGGGAAGCGGCGAACGCTTTCATATCGCGCGCTGACGCTGTGTTGTAGACCGCTTTTGTCAGAAAACGCTCTATGTCGATGATTCTGTGCAGCCCGTCGGTTATGTCGGTGCGTCTTACGGCGTCGTTGAACAGCTCAGAGACGGCGTCCTGTCTGCGGCGGATCTGCTTGCTGTCGGTGAGCGGACGTTCCAGCCACATACGGATAAGGCGCGCACCGGCTGAGGTGACGGTTTTGTCGATAACCCAAAGCAACGAACCCTTTTTTTCTTTCAAGCGCATCGTCTGCGTTAATTCAAGGTTGCGGCGTGAATAGTAATCGAGCTGCATCACTTTATCGCCTGTAATATGTGTGAGCGACTGCATGTATTTTATATCTGTCTTCTGGGTCTGACTGATATAACAAAGCAATGCACCGACCGCCTGAGCGGAGGGATCGTTTACGGTAAATCCGTATTTGTCACGCCAGCCTGCGTTGAACTGAGCTTCGACGGCGGGAAGCGTAGCTTGAGCGCCGAAATCCTCTTCACTGCGCGGCGTGAGCATTGAGTTGAGCTTCGACCGGCAGAAATCACATATCTCTTTCGGCGTGTCCTCGCGGTAAATAAGCTCACTCGGCGCGTATGATGAGAGCACCGAAAGCACCTCGCTTGTCGCTTGGGCAGGGAGCGAGCGTGCAAACATTTCGCCGGTAGAGATATCGGCGAACGCAAGTCCTATACCTATCCCGGACGTCATTATGCAGCCGAGAAAGTTGTTTTTGCCGTCGCTGAGATAGTCACCCTCCGTGACTGTTCCGGGCGAAACGATACGAACGATGTCGCGCTTTACAATGCCCACCGCCGTCGCCGGATCTTCCGTCTGTTCGCAGATGGCGACGCGGTAGCCCTTCTGGATGAGCCTTGTTATATAGCTGTCGACGGCGTGGAACGGAACGCCGCACATCGGCGCGCGGTCGCCTTCACCGCAGGCGCGCCCCGTGAGTACGAGGTCAAGCTCACGCGAGGCTGTCTGTGCGTCCTCATAAAACATTTCATAAAAATCGCCCAGACGGTACATTAGTATGCAGTCCCTGACCGTTTCCTTAACGGCAAAGTATTGCTGCATCATCGGTGTTACAGCCATCGTTCCGTTCCTTTCGTTTTTGCTTATCAGTTATTGCAGTCTGAGTGGCAGGAAGAGCAGTCGCCGCCGCATGACGAGCATGACGAGCCGGTAACTGCGCTCATGAGCGTTTCGTTGACGGTGCCGAGCAGTGCATTGAGCTCATCCTCAGCCTTGCTAAGACGCTCGTGACGCGGATCGGACGTGATCTGCTCATACAGCTCTCTGACGCGTTACGAGCGTCTTA
>CAZFZL010000040.1:0-13443 GCA_964523005.1 uncultured Oscillospiraceae bacterium | reverse complement strand
AACCAATGCCCTACAAACCTATATATGCCCATGATTATCCGGGGTGGTATGAGAGTACTGAAGGAACATGTCCTCAAGGACATATACGGTTCATCGATGATTGACATTTTACATATCAGAAAGAATATGGGGGCTCAATATCGGTACTCATTGCCCTAGCAAGAACAGGCAAGAGCCGCTTTTTGTCCCTTTAGTCCTTTCTGTCCGCTATGCCACAGACGGTAAGTATCAAGAAACAACACTTGAAAGTGGGTGCATTCTATGTAAAACAGGTGCATTGTATCAATCGTTTAGTCATTTGCCATAAAGAAAAAGTCACAACGATGTTGTGGCTTTTTTTGTGCTATTATATATCTCATTATTGAATACCGCCGCGGTCAAAATGACCGCGGCGGTTTATTTCTATTCATCGAGCTTCAGCACTGCCATGAACGCTTCCTGCGGTACCTGGACGCTGCCGAGGACTCTCATGCGCTTTTTGCCCTCTTTCTGCTTTTCAAGCAGCTTCTTTTTTCGCGTAATGTCACCGCCGTAGCATTTTGCAAGCACATCCTTGCGCATCGCCTTGACGGTTTCGCGCGCAATGATCTTTCCGCCGATAGCCGCCTGAACGGGTATCTCGAAGAGCTGTCGCGGTATATTGTCCTTGAGCTTTTCGACGATCTTTCTCGCGCGTCCGTAAGCCTTTTCGGAATGGACGATAAACGAGAGAGCGTCGACGATCTCGCCGTTTAGCAGCACATCGAGCTTGACAAGGGCTGACGGCTTATAGCCGTTGAGCTCGTAATCGAGCGACGCATAGCCCTTGCTCTTCGATTTGAGCGCATCGAAGAAATCGTAGATTATTTCGTTGAGCGGAAGCTCGTAATGAAGCTCCACGCGGTCTGTATCGATATATTTCATGTCGGCGAACACGCCGCGCCTGTCGTTGCAAAGCTCCATGATCGTCCCGACGTACACCGTAGGCGTCATGATATTCGCCTTGACGACCGGCTCGTATGCCGTTTCGATAAGCTCCGGCTTGGGATAATTCGTCGGGTTCGCGATATAGTCCTCGTGACCGTCCTTGAAAAGTATCTTATATATAACACTCGGCGCCGTCGTCACGAGATCGAGATTGTACTCGCGCTCGAGCCGTTCCTCAACGACTTCAGTGTGCAGCAGTCCGAGAAAGCCGCAGCGGAACCCGAATCCGAGCGCAACAGACGATTCCGCTTCATAGGTGAACGCCGAATCGTTGAGCGCGAGCTTTTCGAGCGCGTCGCGCAGATCCTGATATTTTGAGCCGTCTGCAGGATATATTCCCGAAAATACCATAGGCTGCGTCTTTTTGAAGCCGTGCAACGGTGCGCTGATCGGGTTTTCGTTGTCGGTCACGGTATCACCGACGAGTGTATCGGATATTTCCTTTATGCTCGCGGTGAAGTAACCGACCTCACCTGCCGTCAGGCAGCCGGTACTTTTAAGTCCAAACGGACGCATTATGCCGGTTTCGACCACCTCATACACGGCGGCTGTGTTCATCATCCTTACGCGCTGCCCTGCTTTTAGCGTGCCGTCGAAAACTCTGATGTAAACTATGACGCCCCTGTACGAATCGTAGACGGAATCGAATATGAGCGCCTTCAGTGGCGCATCCGGATCGCCCTTCGGCGACGGTATATCAGTCACGATGCGTTCGAGCATCTTACCGACATTGAGTGATGTCTTTGCGCTTATTGCCGGCGCGTCCATTGCCGGTACGCCGATGATATCCTCGATCTCCCTGCGTGTTTTTTCTATGTCAGCGCTCGCAAGGTCGATCTTGTTTATCACAGGCAGCAGCTCAAGGTCGTTGTCGATGGCAAGATACGCGTTTGCGACCGTCTGTGCTTCTATCCCCTGCGTCGCGTCGACGACGAGCAACGCGCCCTCACACGCCTTGAGAGAGCGTGAGACCTCGTAATTAAAGTCAACGTGACCGGGAGTGTCGATGAGGTTGTAGCGATAGACCTGCCCGTCCGATGCCTTGTAATCGACGGAGACGGCGCGTGCCTTGATGGTGATCCCGCGTTCCTGCTCGATGTCCATGTTGTCGAGCATCTGCTCCGACACATCGCGTTTTTCGACGGTGTCGGTCATTTCAAGTATCCGGTCGGCAAGGGTCGATTTCCCATGGTCTATATGTGCGATTATGGAAAAGTTCCTTATTTTGTCGATCATTTCAGTCCTTCAGCCCTTCGGGGTTCTTCATAATAAATCTATACGTGTCCCGGCACATATCGTCGAGTGTTTTCTTCGCTTTCCAGCCGAGTTCTCTTTCTGCTCTCGAGCAGTCAGCGTACAGTGCGGCAACGTCGCCGGGGCGGCGTGCGCAGTTTTCAAACGGTATCTTAACGCCGTTCACACGCTCGAAGGTATGAATGAGGTCGTATACACTATAGCCTATACCCGTTCCGAGATTGTAGGTGAACACACCGCTTTCGCTGCATTTACCGAGTGCTGCGAGATGCCCTTCGGCGAGGTCGAGCACATGAATATAGTCGCGTACGCCCGTACCGTCGTGTGTCGGGTAATCGGTGCCCCACACGGTCAGCTTCTCCATCTTCCCTCTTGCGACGCTGCAAAGGCGCGGCATAAGGTTGTTCGGGATACCGTTCGGGTCTTCGCCGATAAGTCCGCTTTCGTGTGCGCCGATCGGGTTGAAATAGCGCAGCAGCACGATCGACCATTCCTTGTCTGAGTTGTAAAGGTCGGTCAGGATATGCTCGATCATCAGCTTGGTCGAGCCGTAAGGGTTCGTCGTGGATGTCGGCATTGTTTCGTCAACGGGAACGTGATCGGCAAGCCCGTATACTGTTGCGGAGGACGAGAACACGAGCTTTTTGCAGCCGAACTCAGCCATTGTCTCGCAAAGCAGGAGCGTACCGGTGATGTTGTTGTGATAATACCTGAGCGGTATGGAAACCGATTCACCGACCGCTTTGAGTCCTGCGAAATGAATGACGGCTTCAATATCGTTCTCGCGGAAGATATCTCTGAGCTTCTCTCTGTCAAGCATATCAGCCTGATAGAAAAGCATGTCCTTGCCGGTTATCTTCTTAACGCGGTCAAGCGACGCTTTTTTGCTGTTTACGAGGTTATCGATGACGGCTGTATCATAGCCGTTCTCAAGGAGTCTTACGCACGTATGCGAGCCGATATATCCGGCTCCGCCTGTAACAAGGATCATATTATATACCTCAGCTTTCTTGTAAATGAAACTGTGAGCCGCGTAAAAGATATACGCGGCTCAGGAACGGTTGTATTATGCCTTTTCCGCTTTGGCTTTCTTTTTCTTTTTGAAGAGTGAAAGCAGCGAGAAGTCTCCGAATCTCTTATAGAGCTTATCCCAGATAAGACCGGAAAGGAACACTGACGAGAACAGACCGGCGCAGAAGCCTATCATAAGCGGCAGCGCAAATTCCTTGATCGATTCAACACCGAGGATATAGATCATTCCGATGGTGAACAGCGTAGTTATCGTCGTGTAGATCGAACGGCGTACCGTCTGTTTTGCTGACACGTCTACAACATCGTCAAAGCTCATTGCAGTCCCGTGCAGACGGCGGTTGTCTCTGATCCTGTCGAATACGATGATGGTTGCGTTGATCGAATAACCCAGGATCGTCAGCATCGCAGCGATAACCGTCGTTCCCATCGGTATCTGGAACAGTGAATAGACTGTCATCATCACGAACAGGTCGTGGACAAGGCAAACGATAGCGGAAAGTCCGGAGAGGAACGCGAATCTGACCGAAATATATATCAGCATCAGCACAACAGCGAGGATAGATGAGATTATCGCCGTTTTTGTGAGCGCGCTTCCGACCGACGCGCCGACATTGTCGACCGACAGCAGATCCGACTCGGTGAGTCCGTATTCATCACTGAGAGCATTGAATACAAGCTCACGCTGTTTTGAATCGAGCTGCTTGGTCTGAATCACGACCTCGGTGCCGTCCGCACCGGATGAACGCACTGACGATACTACATCTTCATCGAACAGATCGTCAACGAGATTTCTTATATCGTCTTCTTTAAAATCCTGACCTACGGCGACAATGAATTCCGTACCGCCTTCAAAGTCGATGTCTATGTTGAAGCCGCGGATTGCGAATGACAAAACACCGACAAGCACCACGCAGCATACGATGATGAGCGTGACCTTCGAGTTTTTGACAAAATTGAATTTGATCTTCTTCTTTTCTTTTGTTCCGTCATCGAGCTTGACACCGTAGAGCCAAAGCTTGTTCTGATTCATCTGCGCGGTGAGATTCAGGAGAAGCTTTGTGAGCGTAATAGCCGTAAGGAACGAAACCGCAACACCTATGGTCAGCGTTTTTGCAAAGCCCTGGATCGTTCCGGTGCCGAATATCCAAAGCACGACGGCTGCGATGAGCGTGGTGACGTTGGCATCGAGCACGGCGCTGAACGCGCGGTCGAAGCCTGCCTTGATAGCTGCTTTTACCGATTTTCCGGTGCGCAGCTCCTCTTTTATTCTTTCAAATATAACTACGTTCGCGTCGACCGCCATACCTATCGAAAGTATGACACCGGCGATGCCCGGAAGAGTGAGGTTGACTTTAAGCAGTGCGAGTAGCACGACGACTATGACAGTGTAGGCTGTGAGCGATATGGATGCGACGACACCGGGCAGTCTGTATACGATGATCATGAACAGTATAACAAGAACAAGTCCGATAACGCCGGCAAGAAGGCTTGTCGAAAGCGAGTTGTCGCCGAGCGTCGCGCCGACTGAGCGGAGCTCAACGTCAACCAGGTCGAACGGAAGCTGACCGGCAGTGATTATAGAAGCGAGCCATATAGCCTGCTCCGCGTCGTCACCTATCGTAATGATCGGGTTTTGCGTGATTCCGGTAGATGCAAATTCCTTGGAAACCGTCGGTGAGGACATAACCTCATCGTCAAGAACGATTTCTATATATGACCCGGCTGATGCCTTGGTTCCCGCGGTGAACAGCTTCTGACCTTCATCGGTCAGCTTGAGGGCTACATAATAGCCGCTCGTATTGTCGTCGTTGATCTGACCGTAATAAGCGGTAGCGCTGACGATGTGTTCGCCGTCAATTATCGTTTTGCCGTCTTTGTTTCTGAAAACGAGCTTGGCGGTGGTACCGATTTTCTGAACTGCTTCTTCAGGATCGGTCACGCTCGGTATTTCTATTCTGACCTGTTTCGTTCCCTGAAGAGAGACGACTGCTTCGGTATATCCGAGATTGTCAAGTCTTTGGCGCATAAGCGCTTCAACGGCATTCATGCTTGCAGATAGTTCAGACCCGGAAAGGTCTGTCTGCGCTTCATATACTATAATCGAACCGCCTGAAAGATCAAGACCGAGCGTTATTCCGCCGCTTTCAGCGACACTCGGTATGCTCAGCGGTTCAAATCCGCACAGCGCGACTGCGGCTGCAAGTATTATCACAAGCAGCACTAATACAAAGCGGGAGCAGGCTCTCGCATTGCCCAATTTCATTATACTAATACCTCCGGGAATTTTTTATGCCGCCGCCGGCATTACTCTGATTCAACCATAACATTATACATATAAAGTGAGAAGATGTCAAGCACTAATTTTACTTTTCAATCTTTTTAGCGCGAAGAAGAATATCGGCGGACAGTTAAATTTGTTGATCATAGGATATACGGCGTCGCTCTTTCGGTTTTCGCGGCTTACAGTTTGTATAACGACCGGCGTATAATAGCTTGATTTGTGGAAAACATACAAAAGAGTTTTTCACTCGGGTATTAATTTGTCTTGAATTGAAGCGGAAAAGCGCTTGACGCACAGATGAAAATGGTATATAATTTTCGTATTGAATTGCGTCCTGCTTCGTAAAACTCGGACACAATAATTGAAAGGAACGATACGATGAACAGAGTTTACAATTTTTCCGCCGGCCCCTCAATGCTGCCGCTTGACGTACTTGCGAGAGCTCAGTCTGAGCTGATCAACTACGAATCGACAGGAATGTCAGTGATGGAGATGAGTCATCGATCTAAGCCTTACGAAAAAATTATCGGTGATGCTAACGACAACTTCAGAAAGCTGCTCGACATTCCCGACAACTATAAGATACTCTTCCTTCAGGGCGGTGCTACGCTTCAGTTCTCCGCCGTACCGCTCAACCTCATGAAAACGGGCAAAGCAGACTACATCGTCTCAGGGCAGTTTTCAAAGAAAGCAGCCGCTGAAGCGAAGCGTTTCGGCGACGTCAATATAGTCGCTACGAGCGCAGACAGGAATTTCCGTTACGTTCCGCGTGTGAGCGCAGATCAGTTCTCTCCTGACGCTGATTATGTTCACATCTGCTTCAACAATACAATATTCGGTTCAACCTTCCCCTATATACCCGAAACCGGCAATGTGCCGCTCGTCGCCGATATGTCCTCGTGCATCGCTTCGCGTCCGATCGACGTGAGCAAGTTCGGACTTATCTACGCCGGCGCACAGAAGAACCTCGGCCCTGCCGGTCTTACGATCGTCATAGTGCGTGAGGATCTACTCGGAAACGAGCGCCCTGAAACACCGGTCTATTTGCAGTACAAAATCAATGCAGACAACGATTCGATGTACAACACTCCGCCCTGCTATTCGATATACGTTGCAGGTCTCGTGTTCGAATGGCTCCTTTCGATAGGCGGACTTGAGGAGATCGAAAGACGAAACGTGAAGAAAGCACAGCTGCTTTACGATTATCTCGATTCCTCGAAGCTGTTCACCCCCACGGTCGACAAGGACTGCCGCTCTATGATGAACGTGTGCTTCATCACCGGAAATCCGGAGCTTGACAATAAATTCTGTGCCGAAGCGAACGGCGAAGGGATCGTCAACATCAAAGGACACCGTTCAGCCGGCGGCATGAGAGCCTCCATCTACAACGCGATGCCATACGAAGGCGTCGAGAAGCTCGTAAACTTCATGCAGAAATTCGAAGGTGAAAACAAATGAAAAATATAAAGCTTTACAATAAGATAGCGTCACAGGGCACCGATCTTTTCGATAAGAACCTGTACAACGTCGGAAACGACGTTGAAAGCCCCGACGCGATAATCGTTCGTTCCGCAAAGCTCGGTGAACTTGAGTTCAACAATGAGCTCATAGCCATAGCAAGAGCCGGCGTAGGCGTTAACAACATACCGATAGACCGCTGCACAGAAAACGGTATCGTCGTATTCAACACACCGGGCGCAAACGCAAACGCCGTCAAGGAGCTTGCCATCGCAGCCATGCTTCTTTCGGGAAGAAAAATAGTAGAGGGCATAAACTGGGTAAAATCGCTCAACACGAGCGAAGTCAACGCAGCGGAAGCCGTCGAAAAAGGCAAGTCGCAGTTCGTAGGCCCTGAAATAGCAGGAAAGACGCTCGGCATATTCGGCCTGGGCAAGATAGGCGTAATGGTAGCCAATGCAGCGATAAACATGGGCATGAACGTCATAGGCTATGACCCGTATCTCACCGTCGATTCGGCTCTGGCGCTCACGAGAGCGTTCGTCCGCGTATATTCGAAGGAAGATCTTTTCGCACAGAGCGATTACATAACCCTCCACGCGACGCTCAACGATGAGACGCGCGGAATGATCAACGATTTCTCGATAGCCGGCATGAAGGACGGCGTGAGAATAATCAACCTCGCGCGCGGTGAGCTCGTCAACAACACTGACATATGCGATGCGATCAAAAAAGGCAAGGTCGCGGCTTATGTTACGGACTTCGCTTCCAACGAGCTGCTTGACATGAACAATGACAGAGTTATAATAATGCCGCATCTCGGCGCTTCGACACCTGAATCCGAAGACAACAGTGCCGTCATGGCATCCCAGGAGCTAATAGAATTTCTCTCCACGGGAAACATAAAAAACAGCGTGAACTTCCCCACAACACAGATGGCAAAAACAGCGGCAAACAGAATATGCGTGCTTCACAAAAACATCCCGAACATCATCGCAAAGCTCACAGCGGTCCTCTCCTCTGACAACATCAACATCGAAGGAATGGTCAACAACTCCAGAGGGGCTAATGCCTACACGATGTTTGAGACGAATGATCCGGTAAGCGATAAGGTCACTTCCGATATTCAAGCTGCAGAAGGCATATACAGAGCTTTCGCCGTAAAATAATCGGCGTTTGAGAATCAGGCTGCCGGCGGCAGCCTGATTTTATTATAAAAAAATATTGAAATCGTGCGCCGGATGAGTTATAATGTATATTTAAGGAATACTCGCCGGGATAAGCGGCAGAAAGAGACTCTATATGAAAAAGTTCTTCTTGCCGATAATCATACTTCTCATTTTTACGCTGACCGCTGCTTCATGTACATCCGCCGCTGAAAGCGTTGTCGCCGAAAGCACGTCGCAAGTCAGCGAAGCCGAAACATCACATACCGAAAGCGAAGGTGAACAGGAATTGTCAAAAAGCGATGTATCATCCAAAGCACGCCTTTATTTTCCTGCTGATATTACGGCTCAGCACTCCGGGATCGTCTTGGGCGAAGAGTTCGCATCGCTTGCCTCAGGCTCTGATGTCGGTACATTCGTGAGCGAAAGACTTGATGCGGGCGCATTCACTGAGCTTTGCGTTTTCTTGAGCTGCACCACGAACGGAGGCAGCGTTGAGATACTCGTTTCATACGAAAAGTCAGACGGGACCATGACGGCGTTCTATTCGTTCGGCACGTTCAGCGGCGACAAGGGTGTATCGGCTTCCTCCTCACCGTCGGACAGCGACGCATATGTCGATATAGATACGCTCATACCGCGCACGACGCCCGCCGGCAGCATCGTCATAAAAGCAGTGCTTCGCGCTTCGTCAGACGGAGCTTCACCCGTTCTCAGACAGCTTGGCTTCGTTTCCGACGCAAATACAGCGCGCGTCGTTTCCGATCTCCCCGAAAGCGCCAAAATCACCGTTCCGGCGAAATCTCAGCTTAATGTACCGTCGATCGGCAACAGCATATGCTCTCCCACCTCCGTTTCCATGGTGCTCGAATCGCTCGGATTGCCGACGGATCAAGCGGAATTTGCGTATAAAGCACGCGATTACGGGGCGAAGATATTCGGAAACTGGCTTTTCAACACGGCCGCGGCAGCAGACAGTCACCCGTCAATATATGCGTATATCGACTTTTTCGACGCAGATGCACTTAAATACGCGCTTTCTCAGGGAGTGCCGGTCGTATGCTCGATACGCACCTCGTCAGCATCGGAGCTTGAAGGCTCATCGATGGCTTATCCGTCGGGACACCTCGTGTGTGTGACGGGATACAAAACGGTCGGCGGCGTCGAATATTACGCCGTGAACGACCCTGCGGTAAGTACGGCAGACGATGTTTTCCACCTTTACCGCTGCGATCAGTTTGAAAACGCATGGAGAAGCGTGGTTTATATAATACAAAAATATGAGTAAAATAACGATAATCGCCGGACACTACGGCTCAGGAAAAACGAATGTCGCCGTCGCGCTTGCACTTGAGATGCGCCGCATCCATGAAAAGACGGCGCTTGCCGACCTCGACACCGTGAATCCCTATTTCCGCGCCGCGGACAGCGCTAAGCTGCTCTCTGACAACGGAATTACACCGCTCATCCCAATATACGCAAACACGAACGTCGACATCCCCGCTCTGCCCGAATCACTCAGGAGCGCATTCGACACCGATATATACAGCGTTTTCGACGTCGGCGGCGACGACGACGGCGCGACGGTGCTCGCTGCGTTCAAAGAGGAGATCGAGGAATGCGGCTACGAGATGTACTGTGTGATAAATATGTACAGACCGATGACGGCGTCGCCCGAAAGCGCGGCGGCTTATCTGAGAGCGATGGAGTTGGCTTCTACGCTCCGCTTCTGCGGACTTATCAATAACTCCAATCTCGGCTCACTGACTATCCCGGAGACGGTGACAGCGTCGCTCGGTTATGCTGACAAGGTGGCAGAGCTAACCGGCCTGCCGATATACCGCACGACAGCGTTGTCGGCGCTCAGAGGAAAGCTCGATCATATTCCGGGCATAACCTACATCGAAAACACGACAAAACAACTGTTTTAATAAAAACACACCATAGAAAGGCAAAACCGGCAATGAACAAAGTATCATTTAAAATCGACCTCTGTCAGGGCTGCGGGCTTTGCGTGGACGCGTGTCCGCGAAAGATCGTGGAGCTTGACAAAAGCGTCCTCAACGCGAAGGGCTTCCATCCTGCACATGTTACGGATATGTCAAAATGTATAGCTTGCGCTATGTGTGCGACAATGTGTCCGCACATCGTTATAAAAGTTGAAAAGGATGTGGGATAAATGGGACAGAAGGTACTTATGAAGGGCAACGAAGCAATCGCCGAAGCCGCAATGCGCGCAGGCTGTAAGCTTTTCTTCGGATACCCGATAACCCCCCAAACGGAGCTTTCCGAGTATATGGCAAAGAATATGCCCAAGCGCGGCGGACTTTCGCTTCAGGCGGAAAGTGAAGTCGCGGCGATAAATATGGTTTACGGCGCTTCCGCGTCAGGCGCGAGAGTCATCACGTCCTCGTCGTCTCCCGGAATAAGCCTTAAAAGCGAAGGCGTATCGTATCTTGTCGGCGCTGATCTGCCGGCAGTCATAGTCAACGTACAGCGCGGCGGCCCCGGACTCGGCGGCATCCAGGCAGCACAGAGCGACTATTATCAGGCTACGAAGGCGCTCGGCCACGGCGATATGCACCTTATCGTCCTCGCTCCGGCGTCAGTTCAGGAAATGGCGTCTCTCACGGGCGAAGCGTTCGACCTCGCGGATATATACCGCACGCCGGTCATGCTGCTTGCAGACGGCGCACTCGGTCAGATGATGGAGCCTATCGACCTCGACGAGCGCAAGGCGCGCGAGATACCGGAAAAAACGTGGGCCTGCAGCGGTCACGACAACAAGCGCGAGCACAATATAATCAACTCGCTCTACATCGTTCCGGAGGTTCTTGAAAAAACGATACTCGACAGATTTGAGAGATACAGACAGATAGAAGAAACGGAAGTCAAATATGAGGAATTCATGCTTGATGACGCCGATTTTGTGATCGTCGCCTACGGCATCACCTCCAGAATAGCCAAGACCGCCGTCAGAGCGGCAAGGCAGGCTGGCATCAAAGCCGGACTGCTCCGCCCAATAACGCTTTATCCGTTCCCGACAAAGAAGCTCGCACAGCTTGCAGATACGGCAAAACGCTTCCTTTCTGTGGAAATGAACATGGGACAGATGGTCAACGACGTAAAGCTCGCTGTCGACTGCAAAAAGCCTGTAACTCATTTCGGTCATACCGGCGGCGTGATACCCACGCCCGACGAGATCGTCAGCGAGATCAAAAAGCTCGCCGGCAACTGAGCAAGAAAGGAAAACTGATTTATGAAAACAGTATTTGATAAACCGCACGCTCTGACCGATATCCCGTTCCACTACTGCCCCGGCTGTACACACGGTATCGTTCATAGACTCGTAGCCGAGGCGATAGACGACCTTGGCATCGAAGGCAACACCGTCGGCATTGCACCCGTCGGCTGCGCTGTATTCGCTTATAATTATTTTGCATGCGACGTCATCGAAGCGGCGCACGGCCGCGCACCTGCCGTCGCAACGGGCGTCAAACGCGCTCATCCCGACAAATTCGTCTTCACCTATCAGGGCGACGGCGACCTTGCCGCGATCGGCACGGCTGAGACAGTACACTCCGGTGCAAGAGGCGAAAATATCACCATAATCTTCATCAACAACGCAATATACGGAATGACCGGCGGTCAGATGGCTCCCACGACGCTCATCGGACAGGTCACTACCACCACGCCTTACGGCAGAGACAGAAACATACAGGGCAACCCGATACGCATATCCGAAATGATGGCGACCGTAGAGGGCGTCGGATTTGTACAACGCGTCGCGGTAAACAACGTCAAAAACGTACTCGAAGCAAAAAAAGCCATAAAAAAGGCGTTTGAGATGCAGCGTGACAAGCGCGGACTTTCGCTCGTCGAGGTCATTTCGACCTGCCCGACGAACTGGGGTCTTTCCCCGAAGGACGCTCTCAAATTCGTTGATGAAAAAATGATACCGCATTATCCGCTCGGCGTTTTCAAGGACGTCACTAAGGAGGAAACGAAATGAACGGTATAGTACTCGCCGGATTCGGCGGACAGGGCATCCTCTTCGCAGGCAAGCTTCTCGCGAAGCTCGCGATGGGCAAGGATAAGCAGGTAACGTGGATACCGTCGTACGGTCCGGAGATGAGAGGCGGCACCTGCAACTGTAGCGTTATTATCGACGATGAGCTTATCGGCTCGCCGCTCGTACCGCATCCTGATACGCTCTTTGCATTCAATCTTCCGTCCTTCAAAAAATTCGAGCCGACCGTCGTGAGCGGCGGTAAGGTATTCGTCGACAGCACGCTCATCGACGAAAAATCCACGCGCAGCGATATTTCAACATACTACATCCCTGCTACCGGTATAGCCTCCGACAACGAGCTTTCCGGACTTGCCAATGTGATCATGCTCGGCTACATGATGAAGATCACGGGGATGTTCGAATACGCATACGTCGAGGATATGCTCATACATTCAGTGCCGAAATCAAAGCCGCAGCTTGCCGAATACAACAAGAAGGCGCTCTCGCTCGGTTATTCGTACAACGGCTGATAACAGGACTGAAAGGAACGTAAAATCATGAAAAAGGTGTTCGTAAGCGCGATCATTGCAGCTGCAGGCGACGGCGTCCGTATGGGCGGCGTCTGCAAGGGGTTGCTCACGCTTTCGGGCACCTCTTTGTTTGAATATGTACTCAAAGCGTTCACTAATTGCGATGACATTGATGAGGTGATATGCGTCTGCAAGGACGAGCCTGAATTCGCAGCGATCGCAGAACGCTGTAAAGGAAAAAAACCGATCAAGCTCGTGCGCGGCGGCGACAGGAGATATGAATCGGTATATCTGGGGCAAAGCGACGCCGACAGGCGTTCACGCTGCCTTTGCATACACGACTGCGCCCGCCCCTTCGTCACTCCGGAGCTTATTTCAAAAACGATCAACGCTGCACTCAGCACCGGCGGCTGCGCGTGCGTCAGCTCGCATGTCACAGACACCGTGAAATTCATCGCCGACAACGGCGTTAAGACACCGAACCGCTCAAAGCTTTTTGCAGTACAGACACCTCAGGTGTTCCTGCGCGATATATATGTAGCCTCATATGCGCTCTCCAAAAAAAAGGGGCTTGAGCCGACCGATGAAACAACGATGGCTGAGTACGCCGGTTTCAAGGTCGAATACGTCGATTCCGACACAATGAACATGAAAATAACCACGCCGTCCGACCTGCTTCTTGCGCAGGCGTACGCAGAAATTATAAATAAAAGCAACGCATAGGAGGGCATATGGGACTCAGGA
>CAZFZL010000039.1:0-13551 GCA_964523005.1 uncultured Oscillospiraceae bacterium | reverse complement strand
AAATCGTGCTCAACAACTACGGTCGTGCCCATGAACGGATCGTCATATATATCGACCACTGTTCCGTCAGTATAGGCGTATACCGGTGAATACAGCTCACCGGAAATATCCACACCTGAATGCGTTCTGTAATCATTCATCGTTTCGGAATAGAGCAGGGCGGTAAGCGTATAGTTCTTGAGAATGTTTCCACTGCATGGATTGACATATACCTGCTCGGGATCCGGATCGCTTGTTTCGGCGGGAATACCGGATTCGTCCTTGCCTACAGGCTTGTCGATAATTCCCGGAGATGAAACGTCATTCCCGAATGACGGATAGCTGATCTCCGGAAGACTGATGTTCGTAAGTGACCCGTAATCATATGTCAGCGTGTATACGGAAACGCCGACAACCGCAAGCATACAAACGGCAAGCACCGAATATAGCACACCGCTGTATATCCTTCTGTAGCTGAAATGCTTTTTCATATTCATATCCTTTCATCGATCGGTTTACGCGGTTATTCTACCCAATCAGATGCAAATAATACGAAAATAAAAAAACTGTTATTTTGAAAATCACATCATGTGTGTTATCGCCTTCGGTATCATTTTTATTGTGTCCGAGGCAATCATCGATATACTGTTCATCTCTTGCTGCGCGTACTCGCCTGCAAGACCGGAAATGTATGCGCCGCAAAGCGCAGTCTTCACAAAGACTCGGTTCCACCCGAGCAGGCCGAGTATTACACCCGACAGCACGTCTCCGCTGCCGGCTGTCGCCATTCCGGGGCAACCGCGGTTGCAGATGTAGGTCTTTTCACCGTTTGTCACAACTGTCGAAGTGCCCTTGAGTAATATACAACAGCCGGAATGCTCCCTTGCGTACGTGACAGCACAGCCGATAGGATCGGCGAGTATTTGAGCTGTGTCAGTGCCGCAAAGGCGAGCGAATTCAGCAGGATGCGGCGTGAGGATCGTGTTTTTTCCAAGCAACTCGGTGAGCTGCGGCGCTGCGCTGAGCGTGTTCAGTCCGTCCGCGTCTATAATGAGAGGGAGATCGCTTTCAAGCAGGAATTGAAGTATTTCTGCTTTGTCGCTTCTTGTACCCCAGCCCATTCCGGCAGCGACCGCTTTGACACCGTGCAGCGCTTTGCCGATCTCACTGACTCCGCCCTTTTCTTCAAGTATGAAAAGAGTGCTTTCCATAAGGTGCGGTGCGACTGACGATGCCGTCGCGGAGTTTGTGACCACTCTGCATATCCCGCAGCCGGCACGCATAGCAGCACACGAAGCGTTGGCAAGCTTGAGCGCGCCGGAGTATTCTATGCATCCGCCGAAAAGAGCCACCGTGCCATAAGTCCCTTTATTCGAATTATTCTTACGCTCGCACAGTATATCGGAAAAATCATCGGGCTCGGAAAGCCTGATGTTGATCTCGCTTGCCTTTACACCTATATCGGCGACGGTAAGTCTCCCGACGTTATCCTTTCCGCTTCCGAGGAACAGCCCCGGCTTTGCATATCCAAACGTCACAGTATCGTCTGCCTTTACGCATAAGACGGCCTGTCCGCTTTGTGCGTCGAGTCCGCTCGGTATATCGGCACTGACAACGTACGCACATGTATCGTTGATTGCCCTTATCGCGTCGGCTTCGATACCGCATGGTACACCATGCAGCCCTATTCCGAATATACAGTCTGCAACGGCTCCAAAGCCGTCAAACGACATCCCGGTTTGGTATGCTGTTACTGTTATTTTGCTGCATACGCATTCGCTGCAATAAAATTTTGCGTCCTGTGTCACCGGAGGTGATGTGTAAAAAACCGTTACATCGTAACCACGCTGTAAAAGCGTCAGCGCAAGCGCGTATCCGTCACCGCCGTTATTACCTTTGCCGCATACTATCGCCGTGTTCATTCGCGGAATATATCCGGCGAGCGCTTCGGCGGCCCGCCGCATAAGCTCTTTGCCCTCTGTTCCCTTCAGCTGAGTTTGTTTATCGTATTTCATCATTTCACCGGGTGTGAGAATATCAATCATCTATATTCCCTCCTTCGTGATGATTGTATATCATTTTTTCAGTAAGGTCAAGTGATTTATGTTCGAGAAGATACAGTATTGTTTGAAAATTGAACAAAATACTATTGTGATATCAGAAAAATAATGTTATATTCACTAATAGATAAACTTGATTCAGTACAGTAAAGACCGATCGGAAAGGAAAAACTAATATGACAAAGAGAATATCTCTCGTGCTCCTCGCCATCCTTATGTGTTGTACACTCCTTGCTTCCTGCGATACAACTACGTCTGAGTCTGCTGCCGTTTCCGGTACCGTTTCAGATGTATCGTCAACGGAAAGCACTGCGGATAGGTATGAAGCGGCGACGAATGGCGTAAGCTTCGGTGACGACGTTGTGACCATCATGACTGAGTTTTGGGCACCCGAAACCGCTGCGTGGTTTGAATTCGGTTATTCATACGAAGAGCTTGAGAACAATGTTGTGGACGATGCCGCACTCGTTAGAAAATCTAAGGTCGAAGACCTGCTCCACTGCATCATCGTCGAGGACTGCGTCGACCGTTCCGCAAACGGTGCGCAGACAGCGATAATGAACTCTGTTGACAGCGGGCTGAACACATACACAATCGTCGCTCCATCGATACTTGAAGCTTCGCTTCTCGCTCAGGATTCGTACTTGTACGATCTTTATGAGCTTGACGGGCTGAATGGACTGACCGAGAAGTGGTGGGACGCATCATTTATCGCCGACGCCGAGATAAACGGAAAGCTGTATTATACCGCTGGTGATATCGGCTGCAGAACTTATGCCAATATAGCCATAATGATGTTCAATAAAACGATGGTCGCCACGCTCGGGCTCGAAAGTCCGTATACACTCGTCAAAAATAAGCAGTGGACGCTCGACGTCGTAACACAATGGTCGAAACTTGTCATGAGCGATCTCGACAAAGACGGCGACATTGATTACAAGGATTCCTTCGGCATCGGCGGACAGGTCGACAATGCTGCAAGCTTCTTCTACGGCTGTGAAGGAGTTACGATAATCAATGGCAGCGACGGCTATGAAAACAATCTCGCTTCAACACGATCAGTCGATATCATGACCAAAGTCCTTGAGATCATGCAGAACAAGGATTACTTCGTAAGCGCAAACGACTATTGGAATGAACCTGGCTATGTCAGATCGCCGGGCGAGCTTGTCATCAAAGCCTTTGCTGAGGACAGATGCCTGCTTTACAGCGGTTTTACCGATAATGTTGAGCTTATAAGGGAAATGGAAACGGATTTCGGTCTGCTTCCGCATCCGTTGTACGACGAAAATCAGGATGATTATTACACGTACGTCAACACATGGGGCGCTCCTGTGTTCGGACTTCCCGTATCATTGAACGAAGAAGAAGCTGAAAAAGCTGCTGTGCTCATGAACGTACTCGGTGCTGAGGGAAAAAATTATCTTACCCCGGCGTACTATGAAAAATGTCTCAAGGGTCAACGCGCAAGAGACGACGAGAGCGAGGCAATGCTCGATATTATATTCGCTTCTACAAAGGTCGACTTCGGAAGCCTTTATGCTTTTGACGAAACGATAAACGCTGTGCTGTTCGCAGCAGCTCAGGCATCCACAAACACCTACACTTCCATCTGCGACCGGAACAGTTCAAAGATAGATAGTAAGATAGCAGCGGTAGAAAGTTCTTTTGTAAACGAATAATAAGTAAAAATATAAAAAGATAATAAACGAAAACCTCCGCAAGGAGGTTTTTCGTTATATTTACCTAAAAGAAAATATTGAAAAACAGCGTATTATTTGATATAATCTTTTGATAAGAGTATCAAATACTCATAGACCGGAACAAGAAAGGAATCCCTAAAAAATGAAAATCTCATTTTCAACACTTGCTTGCCCGAATTACGAATGGGCAGACATCATGGTAATGGCAAAGGATCTCAGCTTCGACAGCATAGAGATTCGCGGACTCGGCAGAGAGCTTTTTACGAAGCGCTCGCTTACCTTTACCGATTCACTCACACACACAAAGGCGCTTCTTTCCGGTCTCGCCCTATCGATATCGTGCGTGTCTTCGGGCTGTTGCCTGAAAAACGCCGATAAAAAAGATGAAAATATTTCTGAAATAAAGGAATACATCGATGTCGCAGCCGCACTCGGCGCACCCTTCGTTCGCGTGCTCGGCGACAGTGAGGTCATACCGGGCGGCGAAGTAAGCGACGATACTGTAAGAGAAACACTTATGGCGCTAATGCCGTACGCTGCACAGAATAACGTAACGCTGCTCGTCGAAACGAATGGCGTATACTGCGACACGAAACGCCTGCGCGAGCTGCTCGACAGCATACCGAGCGACAACGTCGCGGCGCTTTGGGATATGCACCATCCGTACAGATTCGCCGGCGAAAAGCCCGACAAGACGATGGATAATCTCGGCGCGTATATAAAATATGTTCATATCAAGGATTCCGTCATGGTTGACGGCAATGTGCAGTATAGAATGATGGGCGACGGTGATCTCCCGATCGACGACATGATGCTCGCGCTTTCTTCGATAAACTACGAGGGCACTGTTGCGCTTGAATGGGTGAAAAAGTGGGCGCCTGACCTTCAGGATGCCGGCGTCGTTTTCCCACATTTCGTACATTATATGAGCCGCTACACGCACCGCTCGTATGCCTCAACTCCACTCATACCCAACCTGCGCAATAACGGATTTTACGTCTGGGAAAAGAATAAGCTCATCGACTGTACGATGCCTCAGGTGCTCGACCGCATGGTGGAGGAGTTTCCGGACCAGCTCGCTTTCGATTTTTCGACTATCGACTATAAGCGCACATACAGCGAATTTTGCAGCGATGTCGATACCTTCGCGCGCGCACTCATATCGCTCGGCGTAAAAAGAGGCGACCATGTCGCTATCTGGGCGACCAATGTACCGCAGTGGTATATAACCTTCTGGGCGACTGTCAAGATCGGAGCCGTTCTTGTCACAGTAAATACGGCGTATAAGATATACGAGGCGGAATATCTGCTGCGTCAGTCAGATACACATACGCTCGTGATGATAGACGGCTATAAGGACTCCGATTATATCGAAATAATAAAGTCGCTCTGTCCGGAGCTGGATACGCTTGAAAGCGGTAAGCAGCTGTATTCGAAACGCCTGCCATTCCTGCGCAACGTGATAACCGTTGACTCAAAACAAAACGGCTGCCTGACATGGGATGAAGCCATCGCTTACGCCGCGCTTACGCCTGCGGAAGAAGTAACGCGCCGTGCAAATTCCATCAACAAGCATGATGTCTGCAATATGCAGTATACCTCCGGCACGACCGGATTCCCCAAGGGTGTCATGCTCACTCATTATAACGTCGTCAACAACGGCAAGGCGATAGGCGACTGCATGGACCTTTCAACGGCAGACAGAATGATGATACAGGTTCCGATGTTCCATTGCTTCGGAATGGTGCTTGCCATGACCGCTTCGATGACGCACGGCACAATGATGTCGCCGCTTCCGTATTTCCGTACGAAAGAGGCTCTTAGCTGTATAAACTCAAGAAAGATCACCTGCTTCCACGGCGTACCGACCATGTTTATCGCGCTCCTTGCGCATCCTGATTTCGACAGCACCGATTTTTCATATATGCGCACCGGTATCATGGCAGGCAGTCCCTGCCCGGTCAAGGTCATGCAGGATGTCATCGACAAAATGCATATGTCAGAGATAGTCATTACCTACGGTCAGACGGAAGCGTCTCCCGGATGTACGATGTCGAAAACGACAGATACGCTTGAACAGCGCGTCAACACCGTCGGACAGGCGATGTTCGGCGTCGAGTGTAAGATCGTCGACCCGGAAACGTATGCTGATCTGCCTGACGGGCAGGACGGCGAATTCGTCGCGCGCGGCTACAATGTCATGAAGGGCTATTACAAAATGCCTGCCGCTACTTCACTTGCCATCGATAAGGACGGCTGGCTGCATACCGGTGACCTTGCAAGACGCACGTCCGACGGATACTATAAAATCACCGGACGAATAAAGGATATGATCATTCGCGGCGGCGAAAATATCTATCCGAAGGAGCTTGAGGACTTCATCTATACACATCCGAAGGTCTCCGACGTGCAGGTTATCGGCGTTCCTGACAAGCAGTACGGCGAGGAGATAATGGCGTGCGTAATTGTCAAGGAAGGCGAGACACTCACCGAGGACGAGCTTAAGGATTACATCAAATCACACATTGCAAAGCACAAATGCCCGAAATACATCGATTTCACCTGCGCGTTCCCGATGAACGCGGCAGGAAAAATACTCAAATACAAAATGCGTGAGGCTGCTGTCGAAAAGCTCGGTCTTACCGCCGACAGCAAGATAGTAACCGCATAAAGGAGCTTTCCATGAATTACGAAGCCGTTATTAATTTTCTTAAGGACTGTAAGAACGCATGGGTGAATATCCATTCCTTCACGCTTTATTGCGAAGATGAAAAGCTGCTCGACTTCGCGCTGCCGCCATACACTGTGGACGATAAGCAACAGCTTTTTTCGATGTCGAAATCCTTTACGTCAGTTGCGTTTGGTATGCTGTACGACGACGGGCTTGTCAAGCCCGACGACACGCTGCTCAGCGTGTTCCCGGAATACGAGAAGTATATCACCGACGAACGCGTAAAAAGCGTCACCTTCCGCCACCTGCTTTCAATGACGGGCGGACATGATCACTGCCTTATGAACGAGATGTATCAGACGGACAGCGTAATACGCTATTTCTTCGCCGCTCCGCTCATAAACAATCCCGGAACGACCTTCATGTACAGTACTGCCGGCACGTTCATGGTAGCTGCTGCCGTTGAGAGGATAACAGGCAGGAGCCTCGTGGATTTCCTTGACGACAGGCTTTTCAGTCCGCTCGGGATAGAGAAGCCCGAATGGGAAACGCTCGAAGGCATATGCCGCGGAGGCGTGGGACTTTTCCTGCCGTCAACGGCTGTCAGAAAATTCGCGTCGATGCTCTTCAACCGCGGCGAATACTGCGGTAAGCGCATAGTCAGCGCGGAGTATATCGACATGGCGTCCTCAAAACAGTCCACGAACGACGGCAACGGCACCCCTGACTGGTGTGCCGGATACGGCTTCCAGATATGGCGCAACGCGCGCGATGGCTTTCGCTGTGACGGTGCGTACGGCCAACTGTGCGCGATACTTCCGAACAGAAGGATGTATTTTACCCTCCTCGGAGAGGTTGGCGATATGCAGAAGGAAATGGACTTGTGCATGACTCTCGCCGATACCATATCCGGCGAAGGCAAAACAAAGGAAGAAATGCAGCAGGCTATCGAAGCTTTTTATGCTCCCGCGCCTTCAGATGAAAATCTGACGTTATGCGAAGAGTATAAAAACGAACGCTACGGCACCGTGAAGTTCAACATCACCCCCGAAAGACTTGACGTTTCCTTCGGCGGCGAAACGCTTACTGCCGGACGGCATGAATATATTTATTCCGAACCGCTGCTTTACAGAGTCGTTCCGCGCATATGGCTCTCAAGGCTCGACGGCTGGGCTAAACTCAAGGTAAGAAGTGCTTTTGACGTGCATGATAATGTGATTACAGTTGTGCTCCGGAGTACCGATACGCCCCATACTCTTCGCATGACACTCACGCGCAGCGACGGTATTCTCAATGTGGATTTCACGACTGCGTCCGGCAATATTGACAGCGAGGGTCTGTCAATAATAGCTCAAAAGGCTTGACAAATCCAAAGCATATAGCTATAATCAAAACGGCGGTGCATGAACACCGCCGTTTGAGAAGATTTATTTTTCTTATAAAATTTTCATAACAGGAGAAAACATATGACACTTGTTATTCTTGCAGCCGGTATGGGAAGCCGTTACGGTGGTCTCAAGCAGATAGATCCGCTCGGACCGAACGGTGAGTTTATAATCGACTATTCCATCTACGACGCAAAACGCGCCGGTTTTGACCGCATTGCATTTATAATCAAAGAAGAAAATCTTGAGGAATTCAAGCTGACGGTCGGCAACCGTATCGAAAAGCAGCTCGAAGTTACGTATGTCTTTCAGGATGCTTCTCACCTGCCGTCTCCTGTTGATGTCAGTGACAGGGTGAAGCCGTGGGGAACTGCTCACGCGCTCTGGTGCTGCAAGGATCAGATAAACGATAAATTCGCCGTCATAAATGCTGATGATTTTTACGGTAGCGATTCGTACAGGCTTGCCGCCGAATACCTCAGAAGCATTCCCGACGATACATGTCATTACGCGATGATCGGATTTATGCTCAAAAACACCCTTTCCGAAAGCGGAACAGTCGCGCGCGGACTTTGCAAGGTCAATAAAGACGGAGTCCTCACGAAAATAGACGAGCGCCTTAAAATAATGCGTCAGGAAGACGGGGTTATCCGTTTTCTCGAAGATGACGTATGGCACGATGCCGGTGAAGAGACGGTCGCTTCTATGAACTTCTGGGCGTTCACCCCTGCCGTGTTCGAAGGCATTGAAAGCGGCTGGGATGCGTTCATCGCAAGAAACAAAGACAATATGCAAAAAGCCGAATATCTGCTTCCGACGCGTATCGGTGAGATGATAAACGAGAAAAAAGCCGTTGTAAGGGTAGTGCCGAGCCCTGATTCATGGCACGGCGTTACATATCGCAACGACCGCGAGCCTATGGTGGCATATCTCAAAAATCTCACAGACAACGGCGAGTATCCCGAAAAACTCTGGAGCTGAAATGGCGACGCTGTATTTTTTTGAAAACCTGCGCGTACCGTTTCTCGACAAATTGTTTTCCGTGCTCACTTATCTCGGCTCGGAAGCTGTTGTACTCCTGCTTGTGCTTGCAGCGCTCTGGTGCGTCGACAAGCGTTTCGGACGGCTCGTGCTGTATTCGAGCCTGTTTTCGCTCGGTACGAACATACTCCTCAAAAACATTTTCTGCGTCGCGCGCCCGTGGGTCAAGGACACTTCGTTCACAATAGTCGAATCCGCACGTGCCGGGGCAACGGGATACAGCTTTCCGAGCGGTCATACGGCTAACTCCGTCACCGTTTACGGCTGTATCGGTACCTATTATAAAAAACCTGCGATGTGGGCAGTTTCGCTTTTTGTCATTGCTGTCGTGGCTTTTTCAAGGCTTTATCTCGGCGTGCATACGCTTCTTGACGTGTCGGCATCGCTCGCGCTCAGCTCGGTGATACTGCTTGTCGTATATTGGGCGTATGAGAAGAGCTTTCGTTCGCGCGCGGCAAGGATCGTGCTCGACGCGGCGTGTGTTGCGTTCGCATTCGGCGTATTGCTTTATCTTGCACTCGCACCCGTGCCCGACGGAGCCGACGCGGCGCTTACCGCCGAAGGCGTGAAAAACGCATACAGCTCGTTTGGCGCCGTTGTCGCCTTTGTGATTTCCATCAATGTCGACGATAGATTCATCAGGTATAAAACGGACGGTGTATGGTGGTCGCAGATACTCAAATTTGTTATAGGAGCGCTGCTCGTGCTCGCCGTCAAGGAGTTGTTGAAAGCTCCGCTCAACGCACTTTTCAATTATTCAAACGTCGCCCATGCCGTCAGGTATTTCCTGATGGTCACTGTCGGCGGCTGCCTGTGGCCGATGACCTTCGGCTTCTGGTCGCGCTTAGGTAAGAATAAAACGACTCAGGCTGAAAAGCTGAAAGGATCATGCTGTGAAGAATAAAGTAAATTTACTGTTTATAGGTCTCGGAGGGCGCGGCTACGGACTGCTTGAGCTGCTGCTCCAGAATGAAGACGTTGACGTTGTTGCCGTCAGCGATCTGTATGAGGACAGATGTCAAGCAGGTGTGCAGCTCGTTGAAAAGCTCAGGGGAAGCACTCCGAAGTCAAGCACGAATTACCGCGATCTTCTCGATATAAAGGGGCTTGATTGCATGATGACCCCTTCGTCGTGGACATCACACGGTCAGATACTAATAGACGCGATGAATGCCGGACTTTACGCCGCTACGGAAGTAGGCGGCGCAACGAGCGTCGACCAGTGCTGGGAGATCATAAAAACCTCCGAGCGCACCGGTAAACCCTGTATGATGCTCGAAAATTGCTGTTATGGCAGAGAAGAGATGACTGTGCTCAACATGGTCAGAAAAGGACTGTTCGGCACGCTCGTGCACTGTGAGGGCGGTTATCGTCACGATCTGCGCGACGAGGTCGCTCTCGGCAGAGAAAACAGACATTACAGACTTATCAACTATAAAAACCGTACCGGCGACGTCTATCCCACGCATGAGATAGGGCCTATCGCCAAATATCTCGGACTCAACCGCGGCAACCGCATGGTGTCGCTCACCTCTACCGCCTCCAAAGCAGTAGGTATAAACGAGTGGATCGTTAAAAACCGCGGCGAGAAATTTGAAAACGCGGCTTATCCGTTTGCGCTCGGCGATGTCGTAACGACCGTCATCAAGTGTGCACACGGCGAAACGCTCACGCTCGTTCATGACACATCGCTTCCGCGCCCGTATTCGAGAGCAAATCTCGTGCAGGGCACGAAGGGCATATGGAGTGAGGATAAATACGGCGTATATATCGAAGGCAGAAGTCCGCACGGCGAATCGTGGGATCCGCACAAGTGGGAAAGCCTCGATAACTATTTTGACGAATTTGAGCATCCGCTCTGGAAGCAGTACCGCGACGATGGCGTCAAACAGGGACATGGCGGAATGGATTATCTCGTCCAGCGCGCTTTCATCGATGCCGTGAAAAACGGGACCGATACGCCCATCGACGTTTACGATACGGCGTCATGGATGGCTATAACGCCGTTGAGCGAGGCATCCGTCAACTGCGGAAGTATGCCGGTGGCGATTCCCGATTTCACGAACGGCAAATGGATAGACAGAGAAGCTCCCGTGAGAGGGAAGTACTGTCTTGATGAGATATGTGATGAGGCATACTGATGAGTGAAGCTGAAATAAGTGTATGTAAGCATTTTCGCATTTGCGGTGACGTGCTGTCTGCCGAGCCTTACGGCTGCGGCCATATAAACGATACGTATCTTGTCACCTCAACGCAGCGCCGGTACATCCTCCAGCGCGTCAATACGCGCATTTTCAAGCGCCCTGAAGAACTAATGGAAAATATCAGCGCCGTCACAGGCTATCTTGCACCGCGCTGTGCTGAAAACGAGTGCCTGCATCTCGTGCCGACGACCGACGGAGCGTGCTTTTTTTGTGACGATACGGGCTTTTACAGGATGTACGATTTTGTAGAAGCTTCAGTGACATACCAGAAGGTCGAAAACGATTATCAGTTTTTCCTTTGCGGCAAAGCGTTCGGTGCCTTCCAGAAGCAGCTCGCAGATTTTGACGCTTCTGTACTGCACGAGGTCATACCCGATTTTCATAACACGGCAAAACGCCTTCGCAATTTCAAAAAAGCGCTTTCGGATGACCGTTCTGGACGTGCCAAAAACGCTGTCTCAGAAACAGAATTTATCCTGGGCAGGGAAAAAGACTGCGGTGTATTGACCGATATGCTCGCTTCCGGTAAATTGAAAACGCGCGTCACTCACAACGATACAAAGCTCAATAATATACTATTCAGCGCAAGCACAGGCGATCCGATGTGCGTCATAGATCTCGACACTGTTATGCCTGGACTCTCGCTTTACGATTTTGGCGACAGTATACGCTTCGGCGCGTCAACTGCCGCAGAGGACGAAAAGGACCTCACAAAGGTGCATTTCTCGCTCGACCTGTTTGAAACGTATGCAAAAGGCTATCTTGAAAGCTGCAATGATGTTCTTTGCGAAGAGGAAAAGCTGCTCATGCCGTTCGGCGCAAAGATAATGACGCTCGAATGCGGAATGCGCTTCCTCGCCGATTATTTTGACGGTGATGTGTATTTCAAAACAGCATATCCGGAGCATAATCTCGTGCGCTGCCGCACACAGCTCAGGCTCGTCGCCGAAATGGAAGAGCAACAGGACGCGATGATCGCCGTAATAAAAAAATATATCTAAAAAAATAAAGAAGGTATCAGAAATGTCAAACGCAAAGTATTACTCGAACGGAAAAAACAAGAACATCGTCCTTGTCGTATGTAAGGATTATGCCGTGCTGAGCATGAAAGCAGCACAGATAATCGCAGCCCAGGTCAACCGTAAGCCCGACAGTGTTCTCGGCCTTGCAACCGGGTCTTCCCCCGTAGGGCTTTATGCAGAGCTTATCGAGATGTACAGACAGGAAAAGATCGATTTCTCGCACGTGAAATCGTACAACCTCGACGAGTATTACCCGCTTGCTCCCGATAACGACCAGAGCTACCGCTACTTCATGGAGCACAACCTTTTCTATGGTATCAACATCAAAAAAGAAAACACGCATGTTCCGAGTGGCATAGCACCCGACATCGATGAAGAATGCAAATCCTACGACGCTGCCGTTGCCGCGGCAGGCGGCATCGACCTTCAGCTTCTCGGCATCGGCGGAAACGGTCATATCGGCTTCAACGAGCCGACCGACGAATTCATTATGCCCACGCATAAGGTATCACTTACCCCCGAAACCATCCAGGCTAATTCACGCTTCTTCGCGACCGTCGATGATGTCCCGACTCAGGCAGTCACCATGGGTATCGGCACGATATTCAACGCGAAAAGCGTCCTGCTCGTCGCTAACGGACAGGGAAAAGCACAGGCTATCAAGGACATGCTCGAAGGCAACGTCAACCCGAAATGCCCGGCATCTATTCTCAAGCTCCACAGAAAGGTATATGTTGTCGTCGACGAATACGCCGCTTCGCTCCTGACCGAATACAAAGAGATTTAACCGTAGAAGGAGATACACAATGAATAAACCGACATTCGATTCATACAAGCAGTTCTATCACGACAGACTGCTCGACGATTTCGTCCCGTTTTGGCTTAAGAGCGATCTGATCGATAAACGCTACGGCGGATATATCACCTCTGTTGACAGAGAAGGCAAATCGTATAACGACGACAAATCAGTTTGGTTCCAGGGCAGAGGTCTTTGGTCGTTCAGCGCTCTGTGCAACCGCTACGGCGTACGCGATGAATGGCTCAACGCAGCCGAAGCGGGCAAGGACTTCCTTGAAAAGTACTGTACTGACGAAGACGGCAGAATGTTCTTTACCGTCACCCGTGACGGCAAGCCCCTTAGAAAGCGTCGTTATATGTTCTCCGAGAGCTTCTATGTCGTCGGTATGGCAGAATACGCCGCCGCAACGGGCGATAAGCAAGCGCTTGAAAACGCCGAAAAATGCTTTGAGCTTATGCTTACGCTTTATCGCACGCCCGAAAACGACCCGTATAAGATCACACCGAAGTCGTACGCTTCAACGCGCAGCGAGCGTGCCAGCGCAGTGCCGATGGTGCTCGTGAGCAGCGCTCAGGTGCTTCGACGCTGTGATCCGGCAAAAGCTCAGTACTATACTGATATAACGAATGAGATGGTCGATGCCATAATGGACTACCACTACAAGCCGCGCAGAAAATGCGTGCTCGA
>CAZFZL010000038.1:0-13705 GCA_964523005.1 uncultured Oscillospiraceae bacterium | reverse complement strand
CGCTATGTTAACGGCAAGGAAGTTGAAGCTGCTGCCGCCGAACGGTGCAGTGAGCTGTGGGTCGATAGCCGTGAGCTTGTCGATCATGCCGGTAATACCGCCGACCTCCGGCCTGCAAAGCAGTACCGTGACCATTACTATTATACCGACTATCATGATAATGCCCTGTATGAGGTCGTTGAGCGCGGTCGCGACGTAACCGCCGAGAATAAGATATATAGTTGTAAGGACTGCCACGATGAGCATACATGTCCATTCGGGCGTTCCGGGAAATATCGTTGAGAACATAGAACCAAGCCCCTTATACACGCCTGCGGCATAAGGAACGAGAAAAACGAAAATAATGACAGCGGAATATACCTTCATTCCGGTAGAAGCGTAACGTGCGCTGAAGTATTCTGGCATCGTTCTTGAATCGAGCCGCCTTGTCATTGAACGTGTACGCTTGGCTAAAACGAGCCATGCGGCAAGTGCTGCTATAAGCGCGTTTCCGACTCCTATCCAGAGTGAGCCGAGACCAATGTCCCAGCCGTGCTTTCCTGCGTAGCCTATAAAAATAACGGCGGAGAAATACGATGTGCCATAGGCTAACGCAGAGACCCACGGCCCCATTTTTCTTCCGCCGAGCAGAAATCCATCGAGCGACTGCGCCCGTTTTTTTGATACAAGTCCGATGATCACCATGCCTATCGCGAAAAGCACCAGCACGATGAGCGCTATTGTCTGGGTCATTTTTTCGTCTGCCTGCGCGATGCAGGCTCTCCTTAAAGTCTGGTTTATTGTAATCCGCGTGACATTGCCGTCACACCGGTGCGAGAGGTCTCAATTATGCCGTAAGCGTCCATGAGCGAGCGGAAGGCTTCGAGCTTGCTTTCGTCGCCCGTGATCTCAAGCACCATGCTTTCGGGGGCGACATCGACCGCCTTTGCACGAAAAATATCGCACACCTGCATGATAGCGGCTCTGTTCGTGTCGTTTGCCTTTACCTTGACGAGAAAAAGCTCGCGCGCGATGAAACTCTTTTCATCGAGCAGTGTTACGGCTTTGACGTCGACGAGCTTGAGCAGCTGGCTTTGTATCTGCTCGACCGTATGCTCGTCGCCGATGCATTCTATTGTCATCCTTGAAATGCTGCTGTCCTGTGTTTCGCCTACGGTGAGGCTTTTTATATTGTAGCCGCGCCGCGCGAACAGCCCCGATATGCGCGTGAGTACGCCGAAATGGTTGTTTACGAGAACGCTGAGAAAATATGTTTTCATATGAATACGTCCTTATCAATGATACATTCGACAACGTTCACGCCTTCTGCCGTCTTAGAGAGCAACGCTTCGACGTCGGAATCGGATTCGATGCGCGTGTACGATGCACCACACGACCGTGCCGCCGCTTCAAGGTCACGCACGGGTGTCTGTGTCTGATAATATCTGCCGTCACAGCGCTGATTCTGCCAGAAGCGCACCATGCCCAGCGATGTATTGTTGAACACCACGACAGTGATATTGAGCTTTTCGCGTACCGCCGTTATCAGCTCGTTCGAGCTCATTAAGAAGCTACCGTCACCGCTGAACACAACGCTGTAAACGCCGCTTTTATAAGCAATCGAGGCGCCTATCGCCGCAGGAAGTCCGTAGCCCATTGCGCCGAGACCGCCGCTCGTGAAAAAGGTGCGCGGCATATTTATATGTAGGGAATTGACAGCCCAAAGCTGGTGCAGTCCGACATCGGTCGAATAGAGCGTGTGCTTGTCCTGTGAATTGTAGAAGGCGAATATCCTTTTCAAAAACGCGTTTTCCGGCTGCGACGATGCACATGTACGGGCAAAAGCACCTTTCCGCTCCGGAAGTGAACCGATGAGCGAAGAAAGCACTTGCTTTACATCGCCTCTGATGTAGCTGTATGCTTTGATAACCTTGCTTATCTCGGCAAGATCAATGTCAATATGCAGTATCTGAAGACCGGGAGCGTACGAATCCAGATTAGTTATCAGTCTGTCGGAAAAGCGAAGACCGAGAGCAATAAACAGATCACATTTCCTGAGCGCATCGGCAAAAGCCGGCGGTATCTGCATACCGGCGAGCCCGACGTACTGTTCGTCGTCGGCAGGATATGCGCCTATACCCATGTTGGTGAGAGCGACAGGGCAGTGCAGCTTCTTGGCAAGGCTGAAAAGCTCCGGCGCGGCGTTGGCGCTGATCACGCCTCCGCCCGCGCATATCAGAGGACTGGCGCTTTTTTCTATAAGCGCGAGCGCATCGGTGATGTTGTACTCCGGAAGCGGGATGAGCGCTTTTTCAAGAGAACCGTACTCAGCTTCTTCTTCAAAGCAGTTTGAGGTCACATCTACGAGTACAGGCCCTTTTCTTCCGCTGAGCGCGACGGTGAACGCGTCAGTCAGCGCTTTTTCGAGCGCGTCTGCGCTTTTTACTATCATGTTGTGCTTTGTTATCGGCATCGTGACGCCGGCTATGTCGATTTCCTGAAAGCTGTCCCTGCCGAGACTTGCAGCCGGAACATTTCCTGTTATCGCGACAAGCGGTATCGAATCCATATAGGCGTTGGCAATCGCGGTTACGAGATTGGTTGCGCCCGGACCGCTCGTAGCTAAAACCACACCTGCCTTGCCAGACGCTCTTGCGTACCCGTCTGCCGCGAACGCGCAGTTTTCCTCGTGCGTACAGAGCACATGATGTATCCTACCGTCGCGGTACAGTGCGTCATAAAGTGAAAGCACGGCAGCGCCGGGAAGCCCGAACACCGTATCAACGCCGTGCTTTTTTAAGACTTGTACGGTTATCTCAGCTCCGGTCATGCCATGCCTCCGTAAAAATTTTTACTGATTAAATAATAGCATACACCTTACCGTATTACAACGGTAAAACGTCACAAAATAAAGTTTATATTCCCCGTATAATTCGTTCGAGAAAATCAGTATAACGCTTTTTTGAGCGTTTGGTGACGGTCAGCAGAAGACATATGATCACGAGACTGACCGTTGCGAAGATGATGGAAGCGTAATAGTATATGTCAAGCATACCCTGCGCGAAGCCGAAAAGCAGCACGCAGATGATCGCGCCGATGACGTAATCGGAATATCTTTTTCTGAATCCGCCGATTATCGCGCTGCCTGTCGGAGTTTCCACGAGCCTGCCCGAAAAGACGCTCGCAAAGGTCGTGCGCATCGCGGGCGCTTTGTAGATGAGCGTAATTCTGTCGTCTTTGCGCGTACCGGTGAACACGACGTCCATCACGCCGTCACATCCGGCGTAAAACGATTCAGACGTCATATAATCCCAGCGCTTTGTCAGCTCTTCGAGCGTGTCCGGACAGTTGAGGGTGATCTTGTCAGCCATCTTTATTATTTGCCTCTGAACGTAGTCGCCAGCTCGTCAAAGTCGGCGATATAAGTATCGTAGTCGTCTTCCGACGCTGTGTAGGTTATTATATAGATGCGCGGGCTGTTATAAATGAATACCTGCGAATACTTGTATTTGACGCCGCCGACGCTTGCAGTATACGTTTTGAAGGGAAATTCGACGTTTGCGATGGTGATGGTCTTTTCTTCGATGATCTCCATATCCGCGAAGGTAGCCTGATACTCTGAAAGATGCTTCGTCCAGTATTCCTCGCCGTCCTTCAGGCCGCTTGCTTTGAAATCAGTGACAGACACGCTTGCCTCGGATTTTCCGTTTGACGGGTCGTATCCTGCGACGACCGAGATCATTCCGTCGGCTCTGTCGGCACGCCAGTCAGAGGGATAGAAGAAATAATAGTCAGCCGCATCGCTCGTCGCGACGAGCTTCCCGTCAGGGCAGCTGTACGTGTCGTCGGCGTCTGAGCACGAGACGAACGAAAGCGTGAGGATGATAAGCATTATGATAGCAGTCGTTTTTTTCATTTGGTGTTCCTTTCCGGTAAAAGAAGTCAAAATCCGCCGTCCACGGCAAGCACCGCGCCGGTAATATACGACGCGTCCTCCGACGCGAGAAACATTATTGCTTTTGCGGCCTCGGCAGGCATACCCGGTCTGCCGAGCGAAAGGGAAGTGCAGAACGCGTCAACGTCGTCTTTTGTGAGCGCCGCGTTCATTTTAGTGTCGATAAGTCCCGGACATACACAGTTGACGCGTACGCCTGACGGTCCCAGCTCGCGTGAGAGTGCTTTAGTCAGCGCGATCACAGCGCCCTTTGAGCAAGAATAATCGACCTCGCACGACGCACCGTGCAGCCCCCACACGGAAGATACATTGACTATCGAGCCGTGCTTTTCGCGTACCATATACGGTGCTGCTGCGCGGCAGCAGTTGAGCGTGCCGCCGAGATTTACGCTGTACAGCTTTTGAGTCTGCTGCTCGGTGCAGCAGTTAAACGGAGCGGTGAGCGATACACCTGCACAATTTACAAGCACTGATATGCTGCCGTAGCACGACGCGATGTATGCGACCGTTTCTTTAACGACGCCCGCGTCAGTTATATCGCATTGAAGCGCCTCCGCGCCCGTCTGTTCCGATATTCGCTTTGCGGCGTCCGCGCTGCCGTTCCATATGAAAACGGTTTTAAAGCCGCTTTCTGCGAACAGCTTTACGCATTCCTCGCCTATTCCTCCGGTGCCTCCCGTTATGACAGCACAGCCGTGCTGAAGGAGCAGGCTTTTCATACTTCGTTAATTATTGCGATGACTATCGGGCGCCGCTTCGTGCGCTGGTAGAGCAGCGATGATATCTGATCGCAAAGCTTGCTCTTGACGGATGCAAGGTCGTTTGCTCCGTGATCGAGCTTGTCGTTGATAAACTTTTCGGCGTTCTTTGCCGTTTCCTCGATGAGCGCCTCCGAATCCTTGGCATACACGAAGCCGCGTGAAATAACGTCGACGCTTCCGAGCACATATCTGCCGACTGATTCGATAGCCGCGGAGATTATCAGTATACCGTCCTCGCTCATGCGTTTGCGGTCACGCAGCACACTCATGCCGACATCGCCTACGCCGTAGCCGTCCACGAGCACCGTTCCGGCTTGTACGGAACCGTTGACCTTCATCGAACGCTTCGTGATCTCTATGACCTTTCCTATTTCGGGGATTATGATGTGCTTGTCGTCCATGCCCATCTCATGCGCAAGATCCGCGTGACGCTTGAGGTGTCTGTATTCACCGTGCATCGGGATGAAGAATTTCGGGTTTGTCAGCGCGTGCATGATCTTGATCTCCTCACGGCACGCGTGCCCGGAAACGTGAACGTCAGCTATGTCGTCGTTGACGACCTCGCAGCCGCGCTTCATAAGCTCGTTGATGATGTTGCAGATGAGCTTTTCGTTGCCCGGTATGGGTGAAGATGAGAGAATAACGAGATCTGACGCTCCGACCGAGATCTGCGAATGGTCTCCGAACGCCATGCGGTAAAGCGCGCTCATCGGCTCTCCCTGGCTGCCGGTGGTTATCAAAGTGAGCTGAGAGGGCTTGTAACGCTTCATTTCGGCAGGCTCGATGAGCGTGCCGTCGGGAATCTTGATGTATCCGAGTCGTGTGGCTGCTTTGATGACGTTGATCATGCTTCTGCCGGTGACGGCGACTTTTCTTCCGTAACGCTGTGAGGCGTTGATTATCTGCTGGACGCGGTGTACATTCGTCGAGAACGTCGCGATTATGACGCGTTTATCGCAATTGAAGAAGAGCCTGTCGAACGACGAGCATACGATCTTTTCCGAAGGCGTGTAGCCGGGACGCTCGATGTTTGTCGATTCGCACATGAGGGCAAGCACGCCCTTTGTGCCGAGCGCGGCGAGACGCGCGAGATCGATCGGCTTGCCTTCCGGCGGCGTGAGGTCGATTTTGAAGTCACCTGAATGGATCGTCGTTCCGACCGGAGTCGTGATCGCAAGCGCCGCGGCGTCAGCGATACTGTGGTTCACCGTAATGAACTCGATTGAAAAAGCACCGAGTGTGATTGTCGAGCCGAGAGAAACCTCGTTGAGGATCGCCGTTTTGTCAAGCCCGTGCTCGACAAGCTTGTTTTCGAGTATACCGAGCGTGAGTGTTGTCCCGTAGACCGGTATGTTGATTTTTTTCAGGAGAAACGGGATCGCTCCGATGTGATCCTCATGGCCGTGAGTTATCACAAGCCCGCGTATCCTGCTTGCGTTTTTTTCGAGATAAGTTGTATCAGGGATCACGAGATCGATACCGAGCATATTGTCGTCAGGAAAAGATACCCCGCAGTCGACGATGACAATATCGTTTTCGAATTCGTATACTGTGATGTTTCTGCCTATCTGATTCAGTCCGCCGAGAAATATGACCTTGAGCTTCGGAAGCTCCTTCCCCGGACGTTGTTGTTTTTTTGCAGACTGCACCTGCGGTGCGTTCATCTGTGCCTGCTTTTCTGCCTTTTTAGATTTTGCCATAAAATACCTTTCTTATATATCAATAATGTACATCTATGTACATAATAATCTATCATAACATTATAAACTTATTTTACCCTGTTGTCAAGCGTTTTTGCACCAAGCGTGACAATAACGGGGAAAAAGCATATAATTAATTAGTGACAGCTTTTTCAAATGTTCTATTGACAAAATCCGAAAATATGATATACTGATGCTGAGCAATGATACGATTAAAAAGGATGAATATTATGGATAGATTTGTTGTGAACGGGGGTAATCCTCTTCGCGGCACGGTAGAAGTCGGCGGCATGAAAAATTCCGCGCTCGGGATATTGTTTGCTACGATATTGACCGAGGACGTTTGTGTTATAGAAAACCTGCCTCCGGTTTCGGATGTCATGGCTACGCTTGAGATACTCAGCGCGATAGGCGCGAGGGTCAGAAAACTCAGCAGAACGAGCGTTGAGATCGATACGAGATTTATAGTCCCGTGTTCGTCACCCTATGACCTTGCAAGAAAATTCAGAGGTTCATATTATATCCTCGGAGCGGAGCTCGGCAGATTCGGCAGAGCGCGCTCGGCGCTTCCGGGTGGGTGTGATTTCGGAGTACGCCCGATCGACAGACACATCAAGGGCTTTGAAGCACTCGGTGCTGAGATCTCGATCAAAGACGGCTGCGTCATCGGTGAAACGGGCGCTGACGGACTGAATGGTACGTCAATATACATGGACGACGTTTCAGTCGGGGCGACTATAAACATAATGCTCGCAGCGGTACGCGCTAAGGGCATGACGGTCATTGATAACCCGGCGAGAGAGCCGCACGTCGTTGACTGTGCGAACTTTCTCAACGCCTGCGGCGCGAACATCAGCGGCGCCGGTACAGATGTGATAAAAATCAAAGGCGTTTCGCAGCTTCAGGGAACAACATACGCAATATTGCCCGACATGATAGAAGCAGGGACGTTCATGGCTGCCGCGTGCGCTGTGGACGGCAGTGAGCTGACCATCGCCAACGTTATCCCGAAGCATCTTGAATCAATTACAGCAAAGCTCGTCGAGCTTGGCGCGACCGTGGTCGAAAACGACGATTCGATAACCGTTTCGAGAAACGGACGGCTCAACAGGATAAACGTGAAAACGCTTCCGTATCCCGGATTTCCGACTGATATGAACCCTCAGATATGCGTCCTGCTCGCCACTGCTGCAGGCACTTCGATACTTACCGAAAGCGTATTTGAAAACAGATTCAGATATGTCGACGAGCTTATCAGAATGGGCGCTTCAATAAAGCTTGAAGGACGCAGCGCGATAGTGCAGGGTGTTTTGATGCTCAAGAGCGCAAAGGTCAAGGCGGTCGATCTGCGCGCGGGCGTCGCGATGATAATCGCCGGACTCTCAGCGGAAGGGCAGACTGTGATCGAGGATATATATCATATTGAAAGAGGCTACGAAGATATAGTCGACAAGCTTCGCAGCGTCGGCGGTGACATAGTCCGCGTATCGTATGACGGTACAGACAAGGGCACAGCCGCTGTCTGAACTGCAATTAAAAATCAAATGCTCCGTTTTTTCAGATGGAGCATTTCTCAGGTAAACAAACGAAAGGAAAAGGAAAAATGGCAGACAAGAAAGAAAAGAAAAAATTCATGAAGGATTTCAAGGCGTTTATATCAAAAGGCAATATGCTTGATATGGCGGTCGGCGTCATCGTAGGCGGTGCGTTCGGAAAAATCATTACGTCGCTTGTAAACGATGTTATTATGCCTCCGATAAGTTTATTGCTCGGCAATACAAATATTGGCGACTTGAAATTGATCCTCAAAGAAGCCGTGATCGAAGGCGATGAGGTTATAAATGACGCGATAACCCTCAATTACGGGAACTTCATTCAGCTTATTATCGATTTCCTGCTCGTCTCGTTCTGCGTATTCCTCGTTATCCGTACAGCTGCGAAGATGCGTGAAAAGGTCAACGCCAGGGAAATAGCCGCACAGAAGGAGAAGCAGGCACAGGAGGAAGCCAAAAAAGCCGCCGAAGCCGCGAAGCCGACGGTAGAACAGCAGACGCTTGAAACGCTTCTTGAAATCAAGAAAATCATAGAAAAGGACAACTGATCTTTTCAGATAACACAAATATGCATTATTACATAGGAATAGACGGCGGCGGAACAAAAACCGCCGTACGCTTGTCTGACGAAAACGGCAATACGCTTTCCGATATCCGCGTAGGGCGCTCAAATCACGCCGATACATCAATGGAGGCGAGCCTTTCGCTCATAGAGAACAGTATCAGGACGGTCGTAGAAAACGCCCGCCTTACACCTGATGCAATAACAGCAGTATATGCCGGGATAGCCGGATCGACGTGCGACAATTATCAACAGCTTTGCCGCGAACGCATCCTCAATGTCACCGTGAATGCGAAGGTAAAGGTCGACAACGATGCCAGCGTACTTTTCGTTCGCCTTGATAACGGCGACGGCGCCGTTCTTATATGCGGCACCGGCTCTATATGCTTCACGCAGAAAAACGGCGTTCGCCGCCGCATAGGCGGTTACGGTGAGCTTGATATGCTCGGCTCCGGCTGTGACATAGGAAAAATGGCGCTTGCATACACGCTGCGGGTGATTGACGGACGTGAAAAGAGCGGATTGCTCGACAAGCTTATATATGAGAAAAACGGTGCGTCGACGCTTGAGATCGAGGCGGATCTCGTACGAGGCGGCAAGCCGGTATATGCTTCGTTTGCTCCGCTGGTCTTTGAAGCGTACAGAGGCAAAGATGAAGCTGCAGTGCGCATACTCAATGATAATTTTGATTTTCTTACGGGATATTTTATCAACGCCTCGCAGGATCTCGGCAACAGCTTCACCGCGGTGATTTCGGGCGGCGTTATGCGCGACCCGATAGCGCAGGCGCTACTGAAAGAAAAGACGAAGGCGGCAAAGCTCGATATATCGTTCATCCCGGCGCCGGACGGCGCAGCCTGCGCAGTCGACTGCGCAAGACAGCTTTGATGACCGGACAAAACCCGGACGTAATTTTGCGGAAAACATGATATAATGACAGTGCAAAACATATACGCGGTGATTTCATAAAAAAATGGAAAGAGCCGCGGCAAAACAGCACAGGCTGCGCGAAGGAAAAGCATCGGCATATCCTTTCGGGCAGAACACAAAACTATAATGAGATTGCACACGGCAGAAGCGATGATTGCTTCTGCCGTCTTCGTTGTAAAACAACGGATATATTTATCTCATTGAACGGTATTTTGTGAGGTGTGCCTTTTGCCGCGGCTGTTTTTTTCTTTTATGTAAAACTCACCGCAGAAGAAAGGAAAAATATGACACTTTCATTTACCGTAACCTCACGCCGTATCGAATGCCAAAACGCCGACACAGTGCGCCTTACGGCTGACAACAGCGGCGACACGGCGTCGTTCGCCTTCGACAGTGAATGGGATCAGCTCGCGGTGACGGCGCGCTTTTCCACTCAGAATTCCCATACCGATGTGCTTATTGAAAACGGAAGCTGTCCGATACCGGTAATATCGGACGGCGGCTGGGTCGATGTGGGCGTGTTCGGCGGAAATATCCGATCGACGAACAACATAAGACTCAGATGTACAGAAAGCGTACTTACACGCGATTCTGCTCCTGCCAACCCCACGCCTGACGTATATTCGCAGATAATCTCGCTTCTCGGAAGAGGCACGATAACAAGCGCCGTTATCAACGCCAGCGGCGAGCTTATAATCTCCTTCGGCGACGGTACGTCAGTCAATGCAGGCACTGCGGCGGGCGCATCGGGTAACCCCGGCATGTCCGCTTTTGAATTGGCAGTAGAACAAGGCTTTATGGGCACTGAAGCCCAATGGCTCACATCGCTCGAAGGAGCAAACGGAGCAGACGGCGCGACGGGCGCGGACGGAGAGACACCGACCATCGGCGCAAACGGGAACTGGTATATCGGAACGACCGACACGGGCGTGAGCGCAAGCGGATATTGCAGCGCGGTCGAAGACGAAGCCGTAGGCATAAACAGTACGCAGTGGATGCGCAGAGTGTATTACAACATCGTTGACCCGGGCACGTCGACAAACTCATACTGGTACTCGGACAACCACGCGAAGCAGCTCAGTGGCGGCAACAAATATATCACCGACTATATTGCGGTAACAGCCGGAACGTCTTATGTCTGTAAGTCCGTAAGAACGCTTAAATTTTTCGATTCAACACAGATTTATCTCGGCTCGGCAACAGGCGTAATAGCGTTAAATAACGTCACCGCGACCGTCACCGTGCCTGACAGTGCGTACTATATGAAGGCGCAGATGGACGATACTCTTTACAGCACCGCGTCTCAGATATACGAAAGCGGCTACGGCGATTTCGATTACGACACATTCGAAAATCTGTACGCCATAGCAATCACCGACCCGACATATGCGACCATGATCGTCAGCGCACTCACGGGAAAGATAGCGGACGGCTCAGTCCACCTGTCCGATTACATCGCAGACGGAGAGTTCTCCGCAAAGGCGCTCGATTTCCTCAGCGAATTTCACATAAATCTTTTCAACGCCGACACGATCATCGAAACCTTCAAAATAAACACGTCGACGGGTGACGAACAGTCCAACACAAATTCGTGCTGCTCCGATTTTATCGCCGTCACTGAGGGAACGTACATTTCTGCTGCTTCTCAGGTCGTGGCGTATGACGCGGACAAAGCCTTCGTTTCGGTTATAACGAGAGACACCGGAGTGTATACGCTGCAAATACCGTCAGGCGTTTCGTATATTCGCATTTCGGCTACCGGAACGTCGCTTGCTGTTGCCCTCGAAAGTATGCAAAAGGGCTATTTCGGCAAATACGACAACTACGAGACGCAGACCATGCCCGTCACGGCGGACAACCTCATCCCGTATTCAAAGTACGTTCCGGAGTTTCAGAACGACGACGTGAAGGCGCACTTCGCCGAACATATCGGCGTATATCCGTTCTGGAAAAAGAAAATAAGCTTTATAGGCGATTCATTCACGGCTGGCGGAACATGGGCAGAGCGTGCGTGCGATCTGCTGCACGCGACGTTCGCGTCAAATCACGCCGTCAGCGGAGCGAAGTTTACCTATATCTCTGGCGTGAATATAGCCACCGCCTACGAGCAGGCGCAGAGCATAGTGTCGTCCGGGGTCACGCCTGATTACGTCGTCATCGCGCTCGGCGTCAACGACAGCAGCAACAGCATGACGCTCGGAAGCATCGTCAATTCAACGAGCATTTCCGATTTTGACCTTACGACGTTCACGGGCGGTGTGCAGGCGTGCCTTAATTATCTTCAGAACAATTTTCCTGCGGCAGGCATAGCGATAGGTTACACACCCGCGTCTTTGCAGGGCGTAAACTACGCGGCTGACAACGTGTATATCGAGCGCATAAAAGTCGTCGCGGAGCTTTACGGTGTCGTGTACATCGATACGAAGCCGTGCGGCATGACGATACTCAGCTCGGCTTATTCGTCATACTACGAATCTGCGTCGGGCGGTCATCCGCAGACGAAGGGGCAATACCGTATCGGCTCGTACATGGCGCGTCAGCTTTTCGCAAACTTCGGCGTCTATGACGATTACGATTATACAACGTAAGGGGAAAAAGGGATGGAAATGGTCATAAGCATGTGCTGCGCGCTGTTTTCCGCTGTCGTGTGTCCGATCGCCGTGTTTTTCATCGAGCAAAAATACTCACGCTCGGAGAAGCTGCACCTGTCGAACATCGAAGAGCAAAAAAGGGAAGCGCTCCTGACGATGAAGCTCACGCGAGCCGGCAACGAGCTTTCGTACGCGATAGCCATTGCTCTTAAACGAGGAAAAGCAAACGGAGAGGTCGAAAGAGCGATTGCATCATATAATGAAGCAGAGGCAGAATACAGCGATTATCTGCGCGAGAACGCTGTTGAGCATCTGCTTGAAAAACAATGAAAGGAGTAAGTGTATGAATATCAATTGGAAAGACGTAGGAATACGGGCTTTTAAAACGTTCTGGCAGACGGCGATACCCATAGTTACGGCGGCACTTGCCGGAGTTGATTACAGCGGTGAGGGAGATGCTGTAAAAACCGCGCTCATCGGAGCTGTGATAACGGCTGCGGCGGCAGGGCTTTCGGCAATATACAATGGTATGGTGAAGCCGCTCTACGCGAACACTCAGCAGACTGATGATACGGGCGGTGAAGACGCGTGAGCAAGACAGTCGTGCTCGATGCAGGACATTTCGGTAAAAGAAATCAAAGTCCGCTGGTGAGCGGATATTATGAGAGCGAACGGATGTGGATGCTGATGCGGTATTTGCAGACGTTTCTTGAGCTTAAGGGAATAAAAGTCATATGCACGAGAGCTAAACAGACGGACGATCTTGCTGTAACGCAGCGCGGAAAGCTCGCAAAGGGCAGCGATCTGTTCATTTCGCTTCATTCGAACGCAGCAGACGACAGCGTTACGGATCGGGTGGTCGTATATGAAAAGCTCAACGCCGACACAAGAGCGCATTCGCTTGCTGTAAGCCTTGCCGAAACAGTATCCGGGATTATCAATACAAAGCAGGCGTACGCCGTCAAGACGCGGGCAAACAGCGCAGGAAACGAATATTACGGTGTGATGCGCGGTGCGGCGTCGACCGACTGTCCGTATTATTATATCCTTGAGCATTCGTTCCACACGAACAGGGACAGCGCACTGTTTCTGCTTGAGGACGAAAATCTTCTTGCGCTCGCCGCAGCTGAAGCGAATAATATTTCTTCGTTTCTTGAAAGCGATACTATGACGCTTGTACAGCGTTACCAGAGCGCCGCGAACGTCGACGGGTGGAAACCTGAGCTCGATGTCGACGGCGACATCGATGAAAAAACGCGCGAAGCAATGAGCGACGCGCAGAAGTATAACAGCAAGGGAGAACGTGTAAAACTGCTCCAGGAGCTTGTCGGCACCAAGGCGGACGGGATATTCGGAAACCTTACGAAAAGCGCCGTGAAGACATATCAGAAAAAAGAAGGGCTAAAAGCCGACGGGATTGCAGGACTCCTTACATGGAGTGCACTTCTCGCATAAAAATGTTGTAAAAACCTAAAAAGTGTGGTATATTTATTTATCATGATCCGTACAGGTCAAGAAAGGAATATTGATAATTATGCTATGGACAATCATTTGCAGCATTCTTCTCGGTGCGCTGGCCGGCTGGATTGCCGGTAAGATAATGCACAGGAAGGGCTCGTTCTGGCGCAATGTCGTTCTCGGAATAATCGGTTCACATTGCGCCAGAACGAGCCC
>CAZFZL010000037.1:0-13743 GCA_964523005.1 uncultured Oscillospiraceae bacterium | reverse complement strand
TCTCAGCTCAGAAGCCGCGTTCTCATAATACCCGTTCAGAAAGTCGTTGACGGTTTCTTTAACATCGATATCCGGATTCCACAAGAGCTTGCCGACAAGATACTGACGCAGCGCATTAAGTTCTCCATGTACTCCGTCGTTGTTTTTTCCTTCTGCGAAAACGCCAATTGCCTTGTTTTCCAAATAAAATTTCATGTCCGGTTGAAGCACCTTAAAATTAGGAAACGGGAGCAAGGTATGCAGAAAGTTTACGATATATGACCATATGATCAACCGATCACAGCAAGCGCCCCATTCCTTAACATCGTTCTTGAAGCTGCATGACGTCGGAGAGATACCGTTGATGACTGTACCGGAGCAGGTCGCCGTCTCTACCGGATGTACACAACAGCACTCAAATCCACACAGCCTTACGGCTATATGCGGGTGCGCCTTTGTGTTTACCGGTGCTTTACGGGAATACTGATATGCAAAAACAGTAAAGAGCATGTCCGGATAAACTTCGGTGACTCGTTGAGCGACAGCGTTGGCGAATTCTATGATCGAGCCGGAATAAGACTGTGTTCTTTCATATACCGCTTTGCACTTTTCGCATTGACAGGGATTACCGCAGTCGTTCTGCGAAAGGTCGACTGCACTGATCTCAGGATTGTTCTTTATCCACTCTAAAGCGGTCGCAACGGCTATATCTACAACGTCGGGATTCGTAAGGCAAAGTTGGGTGTGTTCGCGTATCCTTTTCCCTTCTATCTCAGAAAAATATTCAGGATGGGAGTCGAAATATTTATCGACCGGCACCAATTGGTTAAAGGAATGTGCAAACGGATATATCAGAAACCTTCCTCCCATATCGGGTTGCGGAATCATTCTGCTTGAGTTACATTTGAGCTTCGCAAGAAATAAGTTGTCAAACACAGGCTTAAAATGCGATTCACGATATTCGAACGCAGGCTTCTCTATATCATTTATTTCCCCGATGGAAATGGTACTGTTTTTAGGTACTACTTCGCAATCAGGAGCAAGCCATCTACAGCCGCAGAATTTTTCCAAAAAAGTATACACACCGTACATCAAGCCGCGCTTCTTTCCGCCGACTATTATGATATTCTCGCCGCAAGTCTTTATCACAAAGCCTTCGTTTTTGAGTTCGCAGCTGTCATAAACAAAGCCGCAATCCTTCAAATGGGCATTCCCTGCACCGAGTATTATTTCTTTTTTGCAGTAAGGCGCGCTATCGTCTGATAAAGTATAATTGCATCCTGTGATTTGCTCAAGATATTTTTTCAGTTCTGTTGCGGCGAAACGCTCATTCGCTGAGCAGTCCGCAGCGTAAGTCATATGGCAGATATCAGTTAAGGCGATTGTTTTTTTCATGTTGCTCCTTTCGAATACTTTCTATAATCTGATTATAATAAAAATGCTGATATAATCCATTGACAAAATTGTATTGTTTATGTATAATACTATCGGAAGGAGTAAAAAACGCAATGGACATCAGCAAAATTGATATTAAATATATTTACAACGGCGGTAACTCAGGCTATAATGCAAGGAGCGTGGACAAGCAATCTCTTTCATTTGTTGCTGTCTCCCAGATTATTTCCGGTACATGTAAAGTAAGCATGGATTCTGAAGAAGCATATACGATTCCTACCGGGGGGTTTTTATAGAGCCGTCCAAAAAAACCGCTCTGATAGAAACAAACGCTGATGAGAGCACAAACTATTTTGCCGTCAGGTGGGTTTTTTTGGACATCAATATAGATGAAAAATTTAAGCTTGACGACCTGTATGATCTCCCCGTTGTGTTACCTGAAATATATATCGAAGAAATGAACGCGGTTTTCGAGCGCATTTACAATACGAACGATCTATGTGTTAAGTACAGCGAGGCGTATAAAATTATCAGCATTCTTCTTAGGTGCGGAAAACAAAAGGCACCTGCGGATATGGTGTTATACAGCATCAGACTCTATATCCAAAACAACTATATGCATACGATCACCATTGCTCAGCTTGCAGCTGTTGCCCATTCTTCATTATCGAAGTTTTATCATTTGTTTAAAGAGTCTTTCGGGTGTACTCCAATCGAATATATCAATATGACACGGATATCGTATTCAGCTATTCTGCTTGAAACCACCGATATGTCTGTAAGCGACATCGCAGTGGCAGTCGGATTCGCGGATCAGTTTTATTATTCAAAAACATTTTCCAAGTTTTACGGCTTGTCTCCGAGTCAGCACAGGAAGCTCAAAAGGAGCAAGCTGTCATAACAGAAACGCCAAACCCTATTTACAAGAACAGCTTTATAAGACTCTCTTTGCTGTCGCCGGTGTTTTCATACAGCCCCGGCTGAGAAAGTGTTTTTGGCTATTGAAAAAGTGTGGTAGCTGTAGTATAATATATGTGAGTACAGCAAAAATACGATCATCCTTTGCGTTCGGTATTCGGTACAACAGCAATCGTGCAAATCACATTTATGCTGATCATGACCAGAGGTATAATGAATGTTTGATATTAAAATATTTAATGAATATGAAAGCTTTTTCTACAAAAACCATGAAAGCTCCTATGAGCTTATTGAGGGGTCCGGCCCTGTAATGATATCAGCGCCGCACAGCGTTGAACAAACGAGAAACGGCAAGAAGAAATACGCCGAGCCACAAACGGGCGCACTGGCAAAGCTGCTGCACGACAGTCTAAACTGTCCGGTCATATACAAAACAAGCAATTGCGGGGACGATGCGAACTTTGATGATGAATCAACCTATAAAGACGCGATAGTGGATTATGTGAAAAAGCACGGTGTTCGTTTCGTTTTAGATCTGCACCAGCTCGCTTCGTTCAGAGACGTCACTATCGACATAGGAACAGGAAAATTTAAAAACATTGACAGCATCAAATATGTCAACATCGTACTGAGGGCTTTTAGCTGCCGGGATATAGGAATAATTCAAATCGACACGCCGTTTGATGCATCGTCGCCGTTTACGATTTCATCATATGTTGCAAAAAAATGCGGTATATGCTGTCTGCAGTTGGAAATAAACTCGAATGCAGTTAATTCCAAACGTGAGAATTCGGAGGTTGGAAAAGTGTTTGATGCTTTATCGGAAACGATCGTAATGATATCGAAATCACTTACCCAAAAAGAGATATGAAAAACAATCAGATATTCACAGTATCCGAAAGCGCGGTGGTTGGCAAGGGAAAGCACACCGCTGAAACGGTTTATGCAGTGCACAGTACATTGCGTTATGTTGATCGTCGTTTCAGAGTGCCGGACAAGCTGAATGTAATAAGCATCAACAAGGACTTATATAATGAATGTAATCACGCAAAGCTTATCCTGTTTAAAGAAGGTTCGCAAAACTTTTTATGCGTAACGGCGGTCGTTGATAACACTCTCTCACGGGAAGAATTCATGGCGACAGCGTATGTCAGGGAGCAATTATCTTTATATGACAATGACAGCGTGCTTCTGTGCCGATATGATGAGAGAACATATAATCAGGTATTTACACAGAAAGTCGAAAACATACGCGAGAATATTTTAGTCGTATCTAAAACAGACAGCAGCAAAAAAGAGATAAAGACAGACGGCAGTAATCACTTTGAAGTGTATAATCCTTTTTCCGGCGACAGTATAGTCGTCAAAGCAAGCCATATCAAAGTAGATCCCGCCTTGCCTGCCGGAACGGTGAGACTTAACCGTAAGCAACGCATATTTTTAGGTCTGGAGCTGCCGTTGTTTTTGACTGACGAACAATGGGAAACCATTACACAGTGTCTCGGCGAACAACAACGCAGTATGATAAGCGAAGCATACGGTACCTCTGACCATATTCTGCGCAGCGACGTTTCTTATGAGATAAAGCAGGAATGCCAAAGTATAATCAAAAACCTGTTTGGCAATGAAGTCAGGATCATTCCGGTGCCGGAAACCCTTTTGGGCACAAAAAAGGCTATCGGAAGGAGCCTCTGCAATTTTTATGTCGGAAAAAGCACGATTTCTCTGATCGCCAAAAGGCCGTATGACAACGACGAGGGATTGGACATCGTCAGGATGACTCATTCAAACATGAATCTTCTCGGCATAAATGAAATGGATAAAGTCGTATTACAGTATAAAAACAAAGAATTAAGCTGCAGGGTTCTGGAATTAGACAGTGAAGACTCGTTTTTGAAAACGAACAGACCCGTACCGATTGATTTAGTCATCGGTATTCCGATACACATAAGAAAAAGGCTTGGAATAGATGATCTTACATCCGCGATAAAAATCGACCGTGACACAATTTTTATTTTCAAGAAAAGCATAAACGAACAGGTGGTTCCGATTTTGTTGACATTGTTTTCCGCTAACTTGTTTTCAGATTCCTCCATACTTGTATCAGCTATACTGTCGTTGATCGCTGTACCGATCGTGCTATATTTTAATCTTTCATCAAAAAGAAACATGCGTGCTTGAGGAGTGTCAGATATGTCAGGATGGTTAGTCGTTAACGGTTTTATGGAATCCGGAAAATTCGATGAATTATACGGGTTTCTGTCAAATGCAGCCGAAGCATTCGGGATAAACATGCATATAAAGACAACATGCGACTTGATCTGCACGATCGACGACCGGTTCAGTGCGTTTGAAACGCCGGATTTCGTTCTGTTTTGGGACAAGGATGTTTATCTCGCAAAAAGGCTGGAGACCATCGGGATAAAAGTATACAATAGCAGTGACGCGATTAGAATCTGTGATAACAAGATATTGACGGGAATAGTGTTAAGCGGTATAGTAAAAATGCCACGGACCGTGATCGCCCCGAAAACCTTTGAAGGGTTAAACTACTCAAAAAGGCAATTTGTGAATGATGCTGTTTCGCTGTTAGGCTGTCCGATGATAATAAAAGAAGCATACGGTTCGTTTGGCCAACAGGTCTACCTGGCGAATGATACGGCTCAAGCCAACGCAATCATTGATAAGCTTGGCTGTAAAGAGTTTATAATGCAGGAGTTCATAAGTGAGAGCGCCGGCAAGGATGTAAGAATCAATGTAGTCGGCAAAAAAATCGTATCGTCCATGATGCGTTACAACAACAATGATTTTCGTTCAAATATCACCAATGGCGGAAAAATGCAGCCGTTCACGGCAAGCGAGGCTGCGAAGGAAGCTGCTGTAAAGGCATTTGATGCAATAGGTCTGGATTTTGCCGGAGTAGACGTTCTGTTTGGGAAAAACGGTGAGGCTGTCGTATGCGAGGTGAATTCCAATCCTCATTTTAAAAGCAGCTATGAATGTACCGGCATTAACATGGGTATTGAAATAATGAAGTATATATGCGGTAAAACAAAATGACAGGCTTTTTAATATATGATGATGAGGGAATAAAACGCAACAGATGGTTTGCGGACGAGCTGACCCAAAAAGCGCAAAAACACGGAGTTGACCTGCAGCTGAAAATCAGGTGTGACGAACAGTTATATTGTTTTGAAACGCCTGATTTTGTTATTGTACGCACTATATCTCCGAATACAAATCTCTGTTTTGAACAACGCGGTATACCGGTGTTCAACAACTATAAAACATCCCGCTGCGCTAACAACAAGTGGCTTACCTATCTGCTTGCCAACAAGCTCAAAATACCGGTCATGAGAACGTTGTTGCCGTCCGGTGACAAGCCCGGGACGGTTTATCCGTTTATATTGAAATCGTTGAACGGTCACGGAGGAAATGATGTATTCATGGTACATAACGACTGTGAGTATAATGCTTTAGCACATGCGTATGAGGATAATTTTCTCATCCAGGAGGTATGTTCCGACGTCGGGAAGGATGTGAGAGTCTACTGCTTAGGTGAAAGAATAGTTGCCGCCATACTGCGTACAAGCAGCAGTGATTTCAGAAGCAACTTCTCTTTAGGCGGCAGCGCAACGGTATTCACGCCGACGGAATCCATGGTCAAAACAGTAAAGCTCCTGCATAATGAATTGAACTTCAGCTTGGCAGGTGTAGACTTTATTTCTCATAACGGCAGCTGGATTTTGAACGAAATAGAAGATGTTGTCGGTACAAGGATGCTATACCAGTGTACAAGCATCGACATTGCTAATGAGTATATGCAGCACATCGTTAAAAGCATTACGTCAAAGAACGAGGCATAGGCTTACGACAGATAAAAGACTATATTATAGTATAATGTGAAACACATATGTGATTGTTTTTGTTTAAAGCTGAAAACATATGCGCCGATTTTTGTTTTTTTCAAAAAAGCCCTTGACACTTTTTTCTTAACTGTTATAATACCTTTGGAACACGGGACAGAACATAACTTCCCTGTACGAAAGGTTTATGAGAAAATGAAAAAGAATATCGTTATCGTCGGTTACGGCGGAATGGGCTCGTGGCACGCCGAGTATCTTCAGAACAGCGACGTGTGCAATCTTCTCGGTGTGTATGATATAAACCCGGCAAGACTTGAATATGCGAGATCCAAGGGCATCGGCACGTACGATTCACTTGACGCGGTTCTCAGCGACGAACGCGTCGACCTGATAACCGTAGCGACCCCTAACGACGTACACAAAGAAATCGTCATCAAAGCGCTCTATGCCGGCAAGAATGTCATCAGCGAAAAGCCGGTGACCATATGCTCGGAAGATCTTGCAGATATGATCGCGGCAAGCGATAAGACGGGCAAGCTGTTCACTGTTCACCAGAACAGACGCTGGGACTGTGATTTTCTTTCGATGAAGGAAATATACCACAGCAAAATACTCGGGCCGGTGTTCAACATCGAATCGAGAGTACACGGCTCACGCGGTATACCCGGCGACTGGCGCGGCAAAAAAGAGCACGGCGGCGGAATGATGCTCGACTGGGGTGTCCATATACTCGATCAGATGCTTCAGCTCGTTGACGCGAAGGTAAGAACGGTTTACGCTCAGATGGATCACGTCACGAACTACGAAGTCGACGACGGCTTCAGAATAACTCTCAACTTCGACAACGGCGTTCGCGCTTATCTCGAGGTTGGCACGAGCAACTTCATCAACCTTCCCCGCTGGTACATGGAGGGTGAAAACGGAACGGCTCAGATCGATGACTTCTCATGCAAGGGCAGAATAGTCTGCGTGGAGAACTGGGAAGAAAAAGACGTTATACCGGTACGCACGGCAGCAGGTCTCACAAAGACGATGGCTCCGCGAACAGACGAATCCATTACAACACATGAAGTACCTCAGATAAATTCCGACGTACACGATTTCTACCGCAACGTCGTCAAGGCTATCGACGGTATCGAGCCGCAGCTGATAACTCATCCGCAAATGATGCGTGTGATGAAGCTTATGGAAGCGGCGTTCGAATCCGACAGACTCAACAAGGTCGTCTGCTTCGAATAAACAGATACCAAACAAAAAACACATCAAAAAAGCAGAGCCGAATGCCTACGAAAGCAGTGCATAAGGCTCTGTTTATTGTTATAAGTAAGACAGGATACTTGCGATCTTCAATCGGCGTAAAGATCGTCTTCCTCATCATCGTCATCGAAGCCGGGGCGAGGCGCGTTGATGTTCTGTGCGCGCCATATCAGCAAATCGGCGCTTTTCAGATCCACGAAGTCGATCGGATATTTTTTCAGCTCAAGCAGCCGCTTTTCGCGCTCGTCAAGCTTTTCGCGCGGTTTGTGCTTTATCGATGAGACCATAAAGCCGATCATCATTTTATCCATGAATTTAAGCTTCGAATAGTCGAGCGCACCGTAGAAATGAAAATCAAAGCAATTTTTAAGCAAGCCCGTGGGGACATTGCGTGAGGCTATGGCATTGAAATACCCGTAGTTCTCCGGATCTGTCATTCCGCAGGTGAAAAAAATCAGCTTTTTTTCGCCGAGCGACGCCTTGTGATCATTCAGAAATGCGCTTCCGGCTACGGCGCCGGCGTAGATACCGCCACCGTAGATGACGATGTCGCTTTCCTCTATGTCTTTTTCAGACGCCTGCGTTACGTCGACAGCACGGCAGGAAAGCCGGTGGGCGATATATTCTGCATACCGGCGCACAGCGCCGGTATATTTCGATTTGTAGATAACAATACACTTCATTGATTTTCCCCTTTATGGCTTTACAAAGCCGAGTGCTTTCGCGAGCTCCATCACCGGAACCGACACAAGCGAAAGTCCCAGAGCGGCGAGATAAAGCTGCCATGTGAGCTGTACCATGCCGAACGCAGCGGTAAGCGGAGGTATGAACAGGACAGCTGCGACGAGCACAAGCGACAGCAGCACTGATCTATTCAGGCTCTTGTTTGTGAATACTCCTGTTTTAAAGAGGCTGAAATGGGAGCGCATATTGAATGAGTGGAATATCTGTGAGAGCGAGAGCGTTATAAACGCCATGGTCTGCCCTGCCGAGGCACTTGAAAGAACGTTTTCTCCGAGCTTATACGCAAACAATGTCAGCGCCGCGAACATAACGCCCTGAAGAACTATGCGGTATCCGAGCCCGTGTGCGAAGATCCCTTCGTTTTTCGGTTTGGGCTTTCTGTCCATGATGTCACTGTCTTCTTTTTCCATACCGATGGAGATCGCGGGGAACGAATCGGTGACAAGGTTTATCCAAAGAAGCTGCATTGAAAGCAGCGGCGTCGTATGCCAAATCATCATAGCCGCAAACACGCACAACAGCTCGCCAATATTCGTACCGAGCAGGAAGCCGACGGCTTTTTTGATGTTGTCGTATATTCCTCTGCCCTCTCTGACCGCTTCGACGATCGTGGCAAAATTATCGTCGGTGAGCGTCATATCAGCGGCGCCCTTTGCGACATCTGTTCCGGTGATACCCATTGCACAGCCGATGTCGGCTGCTTTGAGTGCCGGCGCATCGTTCACACCGTCGCCTGTCATGGCGACGATCTGATCCTTCGCCTGCCATGCACGCACTATTCTGATCTTATCCTCAGGCGATACGCGGGCATATACTGATATTTTTTCCACACGCTCCATCAACTCCTGCTCGCTCATTGCAGCGAGCTGAGCACCCGTCACAGCTTCGTCACCGTCGCAAAGGATCCCGAGCTGTCGCGCTATGGCGCCGGCGGTGACTATATGGTCGCCGGTTATCATGACCGGACGGATATTCGCTCTGCGGCAGAGTGCTACCGCCTGCTTGGCTTCCTCACGCGGAGGGTCTATCATTCCCACGATCCCGGCGAGCGTCAGCCCCGTTTCGATTGATTCGGGAGTGAGCGGTTCGGGAACGGTATCGATATATTTATAGGCGACGGCGATGACACGCAGCGCTCTTTTGCCCATATCATTGCTCAGTTCAGTTGCGAGAGCAAGGTTTCCGCTTACGCATCTGCCGGCGAGCATGTCAAACGCACCCTTGACGATGACTTTTTTTCTGCCGTCCTCAAGATTTACGGTCGACATGAGCTTTCTGTCTGAATCGAACGGTATTTCGGCGACACGCGCACACTCGGCGTTGAGAGCGTCCTTCGCCATGCCGTTGAGATAAGCAGCGTATATGATACTCGTTTCAGTCGGGTCGCCGATATGCGACACCTGATCGCCGTTGACGACAACCGAGCCGTCGCAGCAAAGCACAGCCGTTTTCAGCAGTCCGCGGATCACTTCGCTGTCGTGAGCCGTGATCTTTTCCGCGCTTTCCATGCCGTCAGCCCATCCTTCGACGAGCGTCATACGGTTCTGAGTGAGCGTTCCTGTCTTATCCGAGCATATGACGCTTGCGCTTCCGAGCGTTTCTACGGCGGGGAGCGAGCGGATTATGGCGTTGCGCTTGACCATTCGCTGAACGCCCACGGACAGTACAATGGTTATAATAGCCGGGAGTCCTTCCGGGATCGCTGAGACAGCGAGTGAAACAGACGTCATAAATATTTCCAATACGTCTATTTTGTTAATAATTCCGACGACAAATATGACAGCGCAGGCCGCGAGTGCGATGAAGCCGAGATACTTGCCAAGCTTTGCGAGCTTCTGCTGGAGCGGCGTCTGCACTTCCGATGCGCCTTCAAGCAGTCCGGCGATCTTGCCCATTTCCGTGTTCATTCCCGTCGCCGTTACAACGGCACGCGCCGTACCATACGTCACGCTGCAGCCGGAGTAGACCATATTGACCCTGTCGCCGAGCGGTGCGTTTTCTGCCGGGAGCGCTTTCGCGTCTTTCTCGGACGGTACGGATTCGCCGGTCAGAGCAGATTCCTCGCATTTGAGACTATTAGAAGAAAGCAGTCTGGCATCGGCAGGGACGAAATCACCGGCTTCGAGCATTACTATATCGCCCGGCACGAGTTTGGCAGCGTCGATGACAGCTTCGGTACCGTCGCGCAGACAACGCGCGTGCGGCGCGGAAAGCTTTTTTAAAGCGTCGAGCGCTTTTTCGGCTTTTGACTCCTGCATTACACCGATGACAGCGTTGATTATCACTATCAGCAATATCAAAGCCGGTTCAAAAAACTCGCGTGCGTTGCCCTCGTATATTGCTATTCCGAAGGAAACGGCAGCGGCGATGATAAGTATGATGATCATTGCGTCCTTGAACTGTGAAAGAAAGCGTTTGAATAACGACTTCTTTTTCCTTTCGCGCAGGGCATTTTCACCGTTCTTCTCGAGTCGGTTCAGCGCCTGTTCCGCGGTAAGTCCGCTGACCGGATCAGTCTCAAAAGAGGACAGCACTTCGTCCTCCCGTGTCGAATAAGGTATCAAATCAACATTTTCCTTTCATATAAACGCTGCGGAACCGCGCATAAAAAAGCACGGCTCCGCACATCATTATATTTGAATATTTATATCTGAAAAGCCATCAGAGACCGTCAGGGACAAAGAGATTGTCAAAATCCATGTACATTTTTTCAAATCTTTCATCCTCAAAAGTCTTGACATAGCAAGGAACATCATCAAACAAAGCAGAACCGTTTTTACGAAGCGCGCCCATCGCAAGATATCTCTTGTATCCGCATATGACGGCGTATTTGTCGCCGCGGCGGACAACAGTAAGCGGCGTTTTTAATCCGTTGCTCACGATGCTTTCCGTTATTTCGGGCAGCCCGTCAAAGGAGGCGAGGAGCGCCGGATGCTTTACAAGGCTGGTAAACGGTATACTCTGAACCTTTAGGAGATGTTCGTTGCGTATATATTCCTTAAATTTTTTCTTTTCACCCGCGGCAAAAGCAGGCAGAGTTTGATTTCTGAGCTCGGCGTACATTTTTTAACATCCTTTCGGTATTTACAAGTCCTTTAACAGTATTGCCTGTTATTTCTTTTTTAAGCCTTCGAGTTCTTCCTCGTAGCGGTGCATTCTGTCACGCGTCTCGTTGATTTCCATGGTGTACCTGTTAAAGTACTCAACCTCCTGCGTGTTCGGCTGAGCGTTGTTGAGTATCGCGTTGACAAGCTCTCCTTGTGAACGGTAGCGTTTCTTTTCGATGTCGGTAATACGTTCCCTGCATTTGGCTATTTCTTTTTTCAGCTTATGTTTCTCAAACAACCGTATCACTCCCATTTTGTAAAGATAATTTTTACTGTAGACATTATAGCACGTTTTTTTTCGATTTGCAATAATAATTTTCAAATAAATGTTAACATTTTATGAACATAATCGATTGTTTTCTTTTTTTAATGTGCATATTTGTAAAATCAGAAATTTCTATTGCTTTTTTTATCTTAATGTGTTATAAATATATGCTGCGCAGGTAAAGGTGTGATCGTGATGAACGAACGCACATAGTCATTGAAAGGAAGTATTTCATATGGCATACGATCTTGAACTGTTGTCATTTCGTTCGCTGGACGCAAAGAGTGAAGCAAGCGTCGCCGAATGCAACGAAGAAACGGTCAACTACGGACTTGTACTATCGAAAAACGATATACATGATCTGATAGAGACGCGCGACAACGCGCTTATCGCTACGGGACGCGTTGAGTTCGGCGGCGGAATCATCGAAAGGATCATATACAAATTCTGCGATTCACCGTATATATGGCAGTCGAATTATGCGCAGACTATCAATGACCTTACTGAGATTTTTTACTTTTTCAAAAATGAAACGCTTGACTCACTCACAGACGAGGAGCTGCTTACGGTAATGAAGGAAGCTTTTGACGGGCCGTGCGCCGGTTCTACCGAGCTGCTCGCTTCGCGTGAGATGATCTGGTTCTCTCGCAACAGGCGATACGGCTTGTATCATACCGATGCCTTCGACAGCGAAGGCGGTTTCGGACATCACTTCGGGAACGAGCCGGATGAGGGAGAGGATGAGCGTGAGGAGTATTATGATGAGTAATATTGAAAGGCGCTCACCCATCGACGCTTCAAAGCTTGACAACGCGAATTATATCAACACACTGCTCGGCGAAGGCCTCAGGACGCACCTTGCCGAGATCGGAGATGCGCACCGCTTCAGAGATTCCATGATCGATCTTCTATGTATTATGTGTATGCGATTCACGAAGGGCGATAGCTCTTCCCTGCCGGCGGAGATCGCGTCAAAGCTTGCGGAATCCTGCCTTTATCAATCCGGTCTTGCGCTCAGAGCATGTGATACGCCCGAGGACGCACTTGAAAAGCTGAAATCAAAAGCCGCGCGTGAGCTGTATGACGAAGGGCACATGATATGTCTGAGACTTCACCTTGACGCTAAGGAGCACTACAGGCTCGTTGAGACGTATGCGCCGGAAGCTGCCGACACAACGTACGAAACGACCGTGCGCGCGCTGAAAAAGTATCTTCTCAAATACAACGCGGATTTCTTTGCCGCACAGCTTCCTGCCGAGATCGACTATCCGCTGTATATACCGGTGGACGGATATACCGGAATCGAATACGCAAACGAATATCTGCTCAGGCTTTCAATAGAAAACAGGTTTTTATCGCGTTTCGGAGGAAGCGAGCTTAACGAGCTGATACGCGGCTGCGAACGCGACGTATCCAACATATACGAAGCGGCTCTCACGAACGCGATCGGCTGCGTGATATGCGGCAGGCCGGCACGTGCTCTCACGCTTGAAAAATCCGATATATCATATCTGAAAAAATACTTTTTCGGGAAGACAACGGACGAATGTATGCAGATGCTCGAAAGCTCTTACGGCGTACTTTCAGGTGAACTTGATTTTGAAAGCGGACAGGCGAAGGCTTATTTTTGTTCCGGCGCACACGAGATCGCCGTAAGGCTCAGCATATCGCCGGATGGCGTTTTCGCAATGCATAGAGAAAGCGCTTCATCCGTTCCCGAAAACGTACTTGTGATACCGCGCTCGCTCAGCGACCGCGAATTCACGCTGCTGTGCGAAGAGATTGCTCACTGTGAGAACGCACAGGAAAAAGCAGTCCTTATAGCAAGCGACGTTTCATCAATATACGATTTTGCCGACATCGTAGCAGCCGACTGTATCGAAGCGTCAGAGGTTTCGGCGCTGCTTGGTGCGCTTGACGATTACGCTCGCGCCGCGCTCATCCGTCTTACCCCCGGATACAGAGACGGCACGGATAAGATGAGCACAGGGCTTAAGGAATATTACGATTTACACCCGGAGCTTGAAAGCGAAGCGCTCGCGCTTTCGGAAAGAATCGTTATTTCCCGGAAATGACCGATTTTTATGAATAAACAATGATGTTCGGCGCATGATAATACCATGAAACACAAATTATTTCTCACTGTATTACCTTGCGCCGTTTGCTGCCTTATACTCGGCGCATACCTCGTACTGGCAAAATACGCATTCAC
>CAZFZL010000036.1:0-13862 GCA_964523005.1 uncultured Oscillospiraceae bacterium | reverse complement strand
TCAGGTTCGCTTGCCGTCGTGGGGATCGCTGCTGCGGTGACGGTCTGAGCCGAGCCGTAGCAGTAGTAATCAGTCTGTGTGTCATCGTATTTCGGTGTCGGGAGTATGCCGTAATCGACTGTAAATTCGCTCAGCTCCTCAAGATCAACGAGAGAGAGCGACCGGAACAGCGCGTGTTTGTCCGCAAACGCCTCTGTCGCGTAATAATAGCAGTCTTTGTAGCCTGCTGCGACGGTAAGGTCGTGGAACGATTCAATATGTATTGTAGAGGTTTTATCGGCGACAAGCTCAACGAGTGCTGCCGTGACTTCAGCGGCGCGTTTCGTGTCTATGGCGATATAGGGAAGATCGTCGTCGTCCTTGCTCGTCATTTTCTCGCCTGAGCCGAGAAACAGCGTGAGCATATAGTCGCTGTCGACCCAAAAGCCTATGTTGTCCTTGTAGGTGATACCGTCTTCACCGTCATATTCGCCGGTAGCCGTTTTTGCCATCTGCGAGAGTGTGTCGAGCGTCCAAGTACCGTTTTCAACGGCTGTGTAAGGTGAATCGATCCCGTACTGAGTCATGAGCGTCTTGTTGAAGACTATGCCGTGAACGCATTCGAATGAGAGCAGTGCAAAATCGCCGGACGCAAAGTATATCTTACCGGCTATCGTCAGATCGCGAAGCGCCGGCTGATTCCAGTAATTTTCGTTGAACGAGAGTACCTGATATTCGGACAGATCGAGAAAGCAGTTTCCGAGTGAAAGTGAAGCCGCGTCGACAAGATACGGCATTGCTATGTCGAATGCACCCGTCGAAGCGAGGTTTTCAGCCCTCACCTTCGTCGGCAGCTCACTGCTTGAAGATGTCCGTATTTCGGCTATTGTCACGCCGAGCTTCTCCTCAACGCGTGCGTTGCGCTCAAATATGGAAGACGATATCAGCTCCGAGCTGCTTTCGTTCGGCATGATCTCGACCGAGCGGTAGCGGTCGCGGTAATCGCCTTCGACGAGAAACGTGACCGTCCTGTCATAGTCTGCATCGTCCATATGTGAAAGCAAATCGGTATACATGCTTTCTTCGGATACTTCTGAGGATATGGCAGATGTACTTTCATCATAGCTTGTGCCTGAGCTGTCGCACGCAAAAAGAGTACTGACCAGCAATACAGCAAAAAGCGTTGTGGCAACAGTGCGTAAAAAGTTCTTTTTCATATAAGTCGCTCCTTTCAATTTATATATACATGACAGTAAAATTATTTTATCACCAATATCAGGATAAATCAATACGTTCCGTGATGTTTGCTGTCCAAAATAACCAAAATATTGTTTTTGCGATGGTGTTATTAGTGTGAAAAATGGTATTGACTAAAAAGTCAAACTACTGTATATTGTCCATGTTACAGCATATCTGCTGCCTCATTGAGGCAAAAAAGACAGAGGTATGCCGTGAGGTGCCGTTATGGGTGAAAAAAAGCTCGCGAACAAGGAAATTCCTTTACGATATTCGGAAAAGCTTGACAGCCGTTTTCCGGATGCAGCCTTTTATATCGTAGGCGATATGAAACTTGACGGGCAATACGGTGAATGTGCGTTTGCCGCCGGAAGCGATTCCTTTGCCGTCCTTGATGACGGATATGAAGGTATCATCAGGACGATCTGTTTTTCCGATGTGGAAAAAGCAGATGTCAAGAGAATGTACGGTAATGCGTGCCTGTATGTATACTATAAGGATGGCACACATGAAAAGCTTCTGCGCTTCACTTACGCCGCCGCTTCGCTTTTTGAAGCTGCCGCGCAGTACATAACCAACATCGCCGGCGGCGGCGACAGGGCGGAAGAGCTCGACGTCATCAATGCAACATACGAGCGTCTTATGAGCGTGTGCCCGAAATGCGGACGCGCACTGCTCCATCCGGGCGCCGAGTGCATACAGTGCCAGTCAAAATCGAAAATAGTCGGCAAACTGGTGAAATATGTGATGCCGGAGAAAAAAACTCTGATCGTCTGTCTGTTCCTTTCATGTATAACGACGGCGATGGCGCTTTTGCCGCCATATATCACGGCACGTCTGGTTGATGATATCATCCCGAATTCCGACAAGAAAATGCTTGCGTCGGTCGTCGTCCTGCTGTTTTGCTCGTATATCCTCCAGTATCTCATCGGAGGTATACGCGGTTATTATCTCAGACGCAGCGGCGACAGAATAGTCAAGGAGCTGCGTAACGACGTATATGCCAAAGCGCAGAAGCTCCCTATGCGCTTCTACGACCGCACTTCGACCGGTTCCGTCATCAACAGGATAAGCGGCGACACCGCTACGCTTCAGGCGTTCATTCTGCGTATCTCCCAGGAGGTCGTCGTACAGTTCTTCCTGCTTATCGGCATCATGATAATAATGCTCACTCTCAACTGGAAGCTCTCCCTGATATCGTTGCTTCCTGTGCCGCTCGTCGTGGTCGGAGCGAAGATATTCGGGCGCAAGATCGCTCCGTTTTACCGGCGTATATGGCGTCGCTGGGCAGGCGTGTCGTCTGTGCTTACGGATACGATTCCGTGTGTGAGAATAATCAAATCCTTCGCAGGCGAAAAACGCGCCGTAGACAGATTTGAAAAATACAACGAAGAATGGTATAAGGTCGACATCAAGTCGGCGAAGATAACCAACGCGTTCCCGGCAATCGTTTCATTCGTCGTCACCTGCGGCTCGCTCCTGATATGGAGCATCGGCGGCTCGTGGGTCATCGATTCCGGCGGAATGACTCTTTCGCTTGGTCTTCTTGTCTCGTTCCTGAGCTATACTTCGATGTTCTACGGTCCTATAAACTTCTTCGCGTATCTGAGCGATTCATATCAGGGCGCACTTGCATCAGCCGAGAGGGTACTCGATATTCTCGACGCCGAGCCGGAAGCCGATTTCGGCAAGGGCAACAGACCGGAGAACATAAAGGGCGCAATAGAATTCAAAAACGTCAACTTCTCGTTTGACCGTACGAAAAAGACGCTCACCAACATAAACCTGTCCATAGACTCCGGCGATATCGTCGGTATTGTCGGAACGACCGGCTCAGGAAAATCTACGCTCATAAACCTGCTTTTACGCTTCTACGACAATTACGAAGGAGAAATACTCATTGACGGAACGAATATCCGCGATATAGATATCGAGTATTATCGTTCGATGATAGGTTACGTTCAGCAGGAGCCTATGATGTTCTCCGACACGATCTTCAAAAACGTGGCGTACGGCGTACCTGATGCGCACGTTGAAGCGGTCATTAACGCAGCGGAGATCGCCAACGCGCACGAATTTGTCGCCAACCTGCCGGACGGCTACGATACGATGCTCGGCGAACGCGGCGTCGGTATATCCGGCGGCGAAAAACAGAGACTGTCGATAGCACGCGCCGTCCTTAAAAATCCGAGCATACTCGTCTTTGATGAAGCGACCGCGTCGGTCGACTCCGAGACGGAAAGCCTCATACAAGAGGCAATAGACCGGCTCATAAGCGGGCGCACCACTCTCATGATAGCGCATCGACTGTCGACTCTGCGCAAGGCAAACAAGATAGTCGTCGTCGATAAGGGCAGTATAATAGAAGCCGGCACGCGTGAAGAACTTATGGAGCTCAAGGGCAAATTCTATAAGCTCATCCAGATACAGTCGCTTGCTGACGCGGACAGCATCAACGCTGATGCTGCCGTCAAGGCGTGATAAGGAGGCTGATAATATGGCAAGATTATATGTTGATGCCGATAAAGCGAGATTTACGCGCACTGACGCTACATGCGTAAAAATGGAGCTGTACGGTGGGGAAGTGTTTGAAAACATCGAACCGCGCAGACTCTTTCCGCTCAGCGGTCTTACAAAATACATATCGCTGCTTGATGATGACGGACACGAAAAAGCGATCATCCGCGATCTTGATCTGTTCACCGGCGAATCAAGGGAAGCGATAGAGCAATGCCTCGACGAATACTACCTTATCCCGAAGATAAAGGCGATACTTGACAGAAAAGAAAAGTATGGTATACTGAAATGGAAGGTCGATACCGACAAGGGTATCAGAAGCTTCGATATACGCAACATTTACAGCAACATCAAGGTGCTCTACGATAACCGTGTGCTCGTGCGCGACACGAACGACAACCGCTACGAAATACCGGACTTCACCAAGCTCGACGCAAAAAGCCGCGTCCTGCTCGGACGCGACCTCTGATAAAAAATAATTTGAGAGGATATATAACGATGAAATTGATTCTTGCGGTAATCCCGAACGATGACAGCATGATAGCCACTTCTGCGCTTACTAATGCGGGATTTTTTGTAACGAAGCTTTCAACTACCGGCGGATTTCTCATGGTAGGTAATACCACGCTGCTTATCGGTACGGAGGATGAACGCATCACTGAACTGAAGGGACTGCTCAAGAAGCACTGCTCATCGCGAACACAGCTCAATCCTTCTCAGAACAGCTTCGGAAGAGGGATGAAAAACCACGGCATGGGCGAAGAGACCACCGTCAGCGGCGCGACGATCTTTATACTCGGTGTCGAGGATTACGAAAAACTCTGATGCCATGTCAATTTGAAAAGGCTCCCTTCGGGAGCCTTTTTATTTATGGTGTTATTTTACGAGCATCATCCGCATCAGTTCGAGCAGAAGGTCAGCGCTGTTGTGCATTATCAGGTCGACTTCGTTGTTTATCGTGAGCATGAAGCCGAGCAAGATGCTCGCGAGCATCGTTCCGTACGCGAGTGCGTGTATGATACCGAAACGGCGTTTTGATGTGACTGTAAGCATCAGAATGACTGCCGCTATTGAGACCATCATCATCATATCCGTCGTATACCTGATGTGTACTCCGGCAAGACACGTGTCGAGAAAAGCCAGCAGTACTGCCGTCATGAGTGTCAGTATAACGAACAGATTCTTTTCAAGCTTCTCTTTTCGCATACCGCCCGCAACGCCGGGCAGCAGCCAGAGATTGTTCAAAAACGAGAACGAGCCGAGGTTTTCGCCGACATAAATATAGTCGACAGGATAGCTCGGTAGCTTTATCCTGCTGAGCGATACGAACGGGAAGCGCGTGATATCGGGCGGCTGTAAAAAATAGTGGAACAGCGCCGTGGGCAGCAGCACGAAGCGAATAGTGTTTTCGGATACATCGGAGACGGTGATCTGATAGTTATTGCCAAAGTCAAACGGGCCCGAAAAGCGTATCGAATTATACCACATCAGTGCGCCGAGCCCGAGCAGTATCGGCACGGCGAACGATGCGACGTATGAGAGCTTCGCCGAAAGCTTCGTCTGCTTTTCTCCGAGCACGGAAAAAAGCGTCGGAAATACGACAATCCCATAGAGCGCGGCATTCGGTCTGCATCCGACAATCAGCGCGAAGCATACACCGGAAGCGGCAAAGAGCAGACAGCGGTGCAGTGTCGAGGCGGCACGTGCTCCGCGAAGCGCAAAGTAAAGGTACGCCGGCAGAAACGCCATTCCGCCCATTACGGCGACGGTGTAGAAGTTAGCGCTCGCTTCCATCGCAAACACGAGACCGCCGCAGCAAACCGTCGCGATGCCGCAGCAAAGCAGCAGCAGCCTGACGTTTTTCAGATACCGTATCGTAAGCTCTCTCATCAGGAGAGTGATGAAAATTATCGATATAAGCGCAAAGATGAAGCACGGCATCATGTCCGTTGCCATTCGTCCTGTCAGCCAATACACAGGCATATAGACAAGCACAACCGGCGCGACCCCGAAATACGAATACAGCTTGCCGTTGTAGAAAGCCTTGTCCCATATGTTGGCGGATGAAACGCCGTGAGCCCTCCTGTCGGACGGCGAATACGGGTTTTCACAATCGAAAAGCTTTTTCGGTACTTCAATATCAAGCTCGACCTGTCCTTTGATGAACGCGTCGGTCTGAACCACATAGTTGCCGTATGCGAGTGAATCGTCGGTGAGTGGGTATTCGACTGTCAGAGCCGAATAGAAAGTCGATATAAACGTCGCCGCGGCGCAAAGTATCAGCGCCGTAAGCGCAAGCGCACCGTTGTGAGTGCGCACGGTCGGGTCAAAAACGATCCTGTACAGCTTGAATCTGACAGCCGCGCCGATGAGTATCAGTACGCCCCATATCAGAGCGAACCGCAGCAAAAAGAATTCGTACGGCGGCGGTGAATTGATGATGACGGCGCCGATCGTCATGCCTTCGCATTCCTTGATCTCTAGGATGAGCGTCGTTGCGCCTGACGGTGTTTCAAAGTACATCGATTCGCGAGAGGACGGAGAAAAATTCTCCGTAAGCTGCACTTCATAGTCACTTTCCGGATCGCGTACGGTTATGGTTATGGTTTTATAGCCCTCTTCGCCCGTCGCTGCAAGATATACGGAAGAGAACCCTCCGGTTATGCCGTGAAAGGTTATCGCACAGTCGGCATTGCTGCTGATGAATATATTGCCGTTTGCGTCAAAGCGCGCGCCGCCGCTGAGATATGCGTTGCCGATCGTCAGCGTCTGCTGCTCCGGCAGCTTAGAAGCCGTAATGAAATCGGGTATGTGTAAAATAACGCATTCGATAAAAAGCGCAGTGACGAGTGCCACGGCGCAGATTATCGCAAATTCAATTGCTCTTTTTTTCTTCATGAAATTCCTCTTCCGTGTTGACGCGCCAAACGTCTTCCTTCGTCCCCTGACCGAAGTACGCGCGCACTGCCGTAAAGGCGGTGAGCATCGAGTGATCCATGTTGTTGTAGCGGTGCTGTCCGTTCCTGCCTATGCAGTAGAGATTTTCAAAGGTATCGAGGTATTTGCGGACCTTGCCGAATTCTGCATATGTTCCGAAATACGCGGGATATGCCTTTTTGATTTTGACGCAGGTGGAATCGAGAACGTCTGATTCGTCTATGATACCGATCTTCGCGACTTCGCCTGTCGCCTTGTGTATGAATTCATTCTCATCCTCACACCACATCGCGTCGCCCTCGGTGCAGAAGTATTCAAGTCCCATCCATACGGTGTCATCCGGCTGTTTTACCATATAAGGTGACCAGTTGTTGAATATCTGTATGCGTCCGAGCTTCACATCGCGCTCCTGCACGTATATCCAGCAGTCCGGGACGATGTTCCCGAGCGTTTTCATATCGGTTTCGTTCTTTATCGCAAGTTTTTTCACCAGCAGTCCGACGGTGATGAAATCGCGGTAAGGCAGTCCCTCTGCGATCGTGCGCACGTCGTCCGGTGCGTCCGGGATCGCTCGGACAAGCTCTTTTACCGGCATGGACGAAAAAACCGTGTCAGCTTTTACGTCGTACACCGAACTGCCCGTTTTCAGTGTGGCGCCGCAAAGCCTTCCGTCTGAATGTGAAAAGCGTATACATTCCGTATTCATCATTATGTGACCGCCCATCGCCCTCACATCGTCCGCGACGGCCTCCCAAAGCTGACCGGGGCCTTTTTTGGGATAGAAATACTCCTCAATGAGCGAAGTTTCGACTTTGGTGTCCTTCTTCCCGAACGCCTTCTTTATCATAGAGCCCAGCGCCTTCATCAGCGAAAGCCCCTTGACGCGCTGCGCCCCCCACTCCTTTGATATCTTACTCGGATGTACACCCCAGACCTTTTCGGTGTAATCCTCAAAAAACATCTCATACAGCGGTTTACCGAAGCGGTTTATATAAAAATCCTCAAGAGAGACTTCGGGACGCTTGAAAACGCATGCCTTCAGATATCCGAAACCGACCTTCATCGTATTGGAGAAGCCCATCGCCTTGATCGTCTTTCCGCTCAGGCTGATCGGATAATCGAAGAATTTACGCAGAAAATATATGCGCGACACGCGCCTGCGCAGAAGCATCACCCTGTCTTCCTTTTCCGGATCGGGTCCGTCGGGATTGAGCGCTTTTTGGCTTTTGAGCTTCAGATCGTCATATGCAGGGCTTCCCTGAAGCGGCATGATTGTGTTCCAGAACTCCCTTACCTCGTCGTTCTTCGTGAAAAACCGATGACCGCCGATGTCCATTCTGTTTCCGTTATGCTCATCCGTGCGCGAAATACCGCCGAGCTTGTCGGTCGCTTCGACAACAGTCACATTCAGGTTCGGATCTGCTTTGAGCAGTCTGTATGCTGCCGACAGTCCGGCAGGGCCGCCGCCTATGATAATTATATTTTTCCCCGTCATCTCTTTGCTCCTTTGTCTAATTCGGCGTCTTCTGCGTTTGTGTCAGCCGGCTTTTTGCTTGTGAATACGAAAAATCGTCTTCCGAGATAGTTCCAGAACAGCACTATTGCCGATGCCGGAATGTTGACGAGCCAGTCTTCGCCTATCTTCAGTATATTAACGCCGAGCTGCATGAGATATTCCTTCAGAAACCAGCCGGCAACGCTCACGATGAGTATGATTACAAAAGCTTTCAGACTCTTGCCCTGACGCTTGTTCTCCGGTGTTGAGAACGCCATTATAAGAGTCAGGATATAATTAACTATAAACCCGACGACGCCGCCGGCATAAGTCGCTACGGCGAGCCGTGTCGTTTCGTCCGGTATGATACCTCCAGTAAAACGGTTGATTGCAAGAAGGACGAGCGCATCAACGACCCAGCTTATACCGCCTACGAAAAAATATCTGATGAACGACGAGTTGTCGTATATTCTTTTGGCAAAAGCGATGATCTTTTTAATTTTCATCCACTCCTTCTGCGTTTTTTGCGTGTAATGCGTTGAAGAAAGTATACCACCGTTTTTCGTTTAAGTCAATAGCGTGATTATTTCACTTGATTTTTATACACAGTTGATATATAATATAGCTTGTATTGGTGTAAGTCCGGCTTAATTGAAGAAGGGAATAAGTGAAAATGAGTTTCGTTCATCTTCATTTACATACTGAATATTCGCTTCTTCAGGGAGAGTGCCGCATATCCGAAGTCGTCGTTCGTGCGTCGGAGCTGAAGATGGAAGCGCTCACAATAACTGACAGCGGCGCGCTTTTCGGAGCCGTGGATTTTTTTACCGAATGCCGGAAATACTCGATCAAGCCCATCATCGGCTGCGAATGTACCGTCGCGCCTCGCTCACGCTTTGACCGTACCTATACTTCCCCTGACAGCTATTCAAAAATAGTCCTTATAGCAAATAACGCCGCCGGTTATAAAAACCTTTCAAAGCTCGTTTCGCTTTCGTACACCGAGGGAATGTACGGCATTCCGCGCGTGGACGCCGATGTTCTCGGCGCATACAGTGAGGGCATAACGGCTCTTTCGGGCGGCATCGACGGCGTTGTGTCACGCCATCTCATCGCGCGCGATATATCGGCAGCACGCCGCGCCGCATCGCTGTACAAAAGAATATACGGCGGCAGCTTTTATATCGAGCTTGAGCGTCACGGTACGCAGAGAGAAAAACAGATCGAGCAGTCGCTCATAAATATTGCGCATGACTTTGAAATACCGCTCGTCGCGACCAACGACGTATATTTTACCGACCGTTCAGGAGCTTCAACACAACAGCTTCTCACCATTGTCGCAAACGGCTCGACCGTCCGCGACGGCGCTGACAACGCGCTTGAAAATGACGCTTATTATCTCAAAAGCGCTCAGGAGATGGAAACGCTGTTCTCCGATCTTCCCGAAGCGATAGCCAATACATGCGCCATCGCAGACGGCGTGGATTTCGAATTCGATTTCAACGCAGTCCACCTGCCGGCGTTTAAGGTTAAAAGCTGGGATAACAGAACATATCTGCGCTCGCGCTGCGGAGAAGGGCTCATAGAACGCAAAAAAAGCGACCCTTCGATAAAGCTTTCACAATACAACGAAAGACTTGAATACGAATTGGGAATAATCGAAAAGACCGGGTTTATCGATTACTACCTTATAGTCGACGACTTCGTGCGCTACGCACGCTCGAAAAACATTCCCGTCGGGCCCGGCAGGGGCAGCGGCGTAGGCAGCCTTGCCGCATACTGCATGGGCATAACCGACGTCGACCCGGTCAGAAACGGGCTGCTGTTCGAACGGTTTCTCAACCCGGAACGCGTTTCGATGCCGGATTTCGATATAGATTTCTGCTATGAACGACGTGGGGAGGTCATATCGTACGTCATAGAAAAATACGGAGCAGACCGCGTTGCACAGATAATGACCTTCGGAACGCTTGCTTGCCGCGCAGCTATTCACGACGCCGGGCGCGCACTCGGACTGTCGTATCAGCTCATAGATACTGTCGCAAAGCTCGCCGGACGCGCAAGGACTGTTGACGAAGCGGTAAGCGAAAGCAAAACGCTTTTTCACGCCGCCGAAAACGATACGGACGTGAAAAAAATGCTCAGTTGCGCAAAACAGCTTGAGGGCAGACCGCGCAACTGCTCGACACATGCAACCGGAGTCGTCATAGCCGACAGACCGCTCGCCGAGTATATTCCGCTTGCCGTCAACGGCGATGTCGTTGTTACGCAATATACTATGAACACCGTTGCCGAGCTGGGATACCTGAAAATAGATTTTCTCGGACTGCGGTATCTGACCGTCATCAGAAATGCCGAAAACGAAATAAAGAAGACAGTACCCGGCTTCTCGGCAGATATGATACCATTCGACGATAAAGCGACCTTTGAGCTTCTTTCTCAGGCGCGTACGGCAGGCGTGTTCCAGCTTGAGAGTGAGGGCATGAAAAAGCTGCTTACCCAGCTCAGACCTGAATCGCTCGCGGACGTTACTCTTGCAATATCGATCTACCGCCCCGGACCGATGGATTCCATTCCGACCTGTCTTGAAAACAGAAAGCACCCGGAGAACATAAAATATCCGATCCCTCAGCTCGCGGGAATCCTCGCCGATACCTACGGCTGCATAATATATCAGGAACAGGTCATGCAGATATGCCGGCTTGCGGCGGGCTTTTCCTACGGACGCGCAGATATAATCAGACGCGCGATGGCAAAGAAAAAAACGGCGCAGATGGAACGCGAACGCAAAGCTTTCGTTGACGGTGCCGTCAAAAACGGCATCGCAGAGCAGACCGCGGTAAAGCTTTATGACGATATGAGTACCTTCGCGCGTTACGCCTTCAACAAGTCGCACGCGGCGGCGTATGCTGTCACTTCTTATAGAACGGCGTATCTGAAAGCCCACTATACAAAACAGTATATTTGTGCTATAATGTCAACTGTCGCAGGCGAGAACGTCAAGCTCGGCGAATACGTCGCAGACGCCGCTTCCTTCGGGATCAGAATACTCGGGCCCGATATAAATAAAAGTGAGGAAGGCTTTTCAGTCGACGGCGACAATATCCGTTTCGGACTGCTCGGAGTGAAAAACATCGGCACGAGCCTTGCGAAAGATATAATAAGGGAAAGAGAGAACGGCGCGTTCACGTCGGTCGAGGATTTCCTTCAAAGAACGCACGGCATACCGAATATCCGCTTTGCGGAATCGCTTGTGCAGTGCGGTGCCTTCGATTCGTTCGGCGTATACAGAAGCAGGCTTTTCGCCTCGTTCCCGGCAGCACTCGAATCACTCTCGACGGCTGACAGAAACAACAGCACCGGACAGATCAGCATATTCGACGTAGCAGGAACGCCTGACAATGAGAAGCTTTTCAGAATACAGTACCCGAACATTCCGGAATATACGAAAAGCGATATTTTGGCGCTGGAAAAATCTTTGACAGGGATGTACATATCAGGTCATCCGCTTAACGAGTTTTCCGACTGCCTGAAAAACGGCGCAATGAGCGTCGAAGCGTTTGCCCTTGGCGTGAGAGACGGCACCGTTCCGGACGGTATGAGCGTTACACTGTTGTGTATTGTTTCAGGCGTGCGTAATAAAACAACGAAAAAAAACGACGTTATGGCTTTTGTGAAGGCGGAGAGCGAAGTCGCAGAATGTGAGATAACGGTATTCCCGAAGCAGTACGCGCAATATGCGCCGTTGCTTGAACAGGGGAAAATACTGCTTGTGACCGGAAAAACCGATACTGGAGCCGGCGAAGAAGCGGCAGTGCGCATCATCGCCTCGCTCATACGCCCCGCAGTACACAATCTCCCACAACATGACACCGACATATATATAAAAGTTACGCAAGACAACCGCCCGGGACTTGACGGTTGCGTAAAAGCCGCGAAGGCGACAGTTGGAAACTCGTTCCTGATCGTATATTTTCAGGAGGAAGGAAGGCTCACGAGAGTCAGGGATGTCAGATGTGAGATAAGCGATCAGCTGCTCGGTACGTTGTACACGCTTATGGGACGCGAAAACGTAAAGCTGCAGCAACGAACCGAAAAAAAAGACCGGAACGGATAGGATTTGCAGAAAGGAATTTCATAAGTTGAAAAAAACATCAGGCATCAGAAAAAACGTCGCTAAAATAAAATACTGCTCCGTCGAGACGCTCGCAAGATATCTTGCGCCCGCCTTCTCGGTACTGTTCTATGTGGCGCTTGCGCTCGCGGCGTTGTTGATTATCATTGCGGTGATAGTACTTATAGTAAACGTCAAGACGGAGGAAATGCTGCTTCCGCCGTATATGCAGAAAATATTCGCATCGGATGGAACGATACAGGCTTTTTCGATAAATCTCGGCAACGGCGTAAAGGTAACGCGCGCTGCAGCGGCGGTGACGCTCAGCGACATAAAGACGGTTATCTACGGCTTTATCTGCATGTCGGTCGTCACGCTTGCCGCACTTATCCCCGTCCTTCGCTTCCTTTCAAAACTGCTCGTGAATGTCGGAGCAGGGAAGGTGTTTGAGCCGGAGAACGCAAGGTGCATCAATTATATAGGTCTTACCGCGATCATAGCGTCCGTGGTCACCGGAATCATGTCGCATCTTTTCAATTACATGATATTCCGCCTTTTCGTCACGACAGTGGAAGATGTATCGCTGAGCGTAAGCGTTGATTTTTACGGAATAATCATAGGAGTTTTCATACTTCTGATAGGTTATATATACGGATATGCCTGTGCTCTTCACAACGTAGCGAATCCGACCGCAGTGGTCGCCGCAGACGGTGAAGACACCAGCGGCGGCAAAAAATAAATATCGGTCGATCAGGAAAGGCACGGTCAGAAATAATGGCAGACGAATTCAACAAAAACGATACACCAAAAATACAGCCCGATGACAGCGTCACCGGAGAGACTCAGGCTGATATCGATAAAGAAACTCCGGAAGAGCTTGAACGCCCGGTGAAAAAAAAGAAGAAAAAACACAAAGGGGAAAAAGCGCTCGTGACCTCAACAAAGGTCATAGGCGGTACTGTGAAAGGCATTTTCCTCGTGATAAGACAGATACTTCGTACACTCGTCGGTGTTTTGCTGACGATGCTGCTTGTCGGAATTATCAGCGGAATTGTCATCGGTTGTGTCTTCTTTATGTATGTTAAGGACAATTTCGACCCCGAATTCGATATTGAAGGTCTTGAATTCGATCTTTCTCAAACGACGACTCTTTGGTATATTGATGAAAACGGCAACGTTGTCGAGCTGGAAGACGAAAAGCTGCTTGCGAGTGAAAACAGAACATGGGCTTCATATTCAACTATGCCCAAAGACCTGCTGAACGCTTTCGTCGCTGTCGAGGACAAGCGCTTTTGGACTCATAACGGTGTCGACTATGTCAGGACCTTCTCTGCCATGGTCAACTTCTTCATACCTATAAGCAGCAGCTATGGCGGCGGTTCCACGATAACACAGCAGCTTATTAAAAATTTCACGAGTGAGGACGATGTACGAATTCAGCGCAAGATACAGGAGATGCTTCGTGCATGGAACCTTGAATCAAAGAAATCAAAGGAAGAGATACTTGAAATGTATCTCAATACCATTTACCTCTCACAAAACAGCTATGGTGTACAGGCTGCGGCAATGACATATTTCGGGAAG
>CAZFZL010000035.1:0-14023 GCA_964523005.1 uncultured Oscillospiraceae bacterium | reverse complement strand
AGCAACGCGTTCAAGAAACAAAACATGATTTTCGGAGGAAACAAAGATTGAAACAGAAGAATTATCCCCTTTATGAAGTGAAAACCTTTAGCGATTTTCGCGATATGCTCACGCAAGCGCAGGCGGACGCGGGCGAACAGGCTGCTTTTAAATTCAAGCAGGGCAAAAACATCAGAAGCGTCAGCTATAACGAGCTGAAGAGTGACGTTGACACGCTCAGCGGTGCGCTTTGTTCGCTCGGGTTTGATACGAAGCACGTAGCGTGTGTAGGCCCGAACTCATACCGCTGGGCAAACATATATCTAAGCATGCTGTGCTGCAGCGGCGTGTTCGTACCGATCGATGCAAAGCTGCTTGCAGATGAGATAATCCATATAGTCAACGACAGTGACAGCGAGGTGCTTTTCTACGGCACCGGCTTTGCCAAAGCAATTGAAGGCGCGCTCGACAGCATGCCCAAAGTCAAGCTGTTTGTCGAATTCGACGGCACTGAGGACATGGAAGCGTCAGGTGAAACAGGAGAGCTCGGAAAGCTCACCTCAATGCGCCGCATGTTTGAGATCGGACGAGAGTATCTCAAGACGCTCGGCGAGAAGCCGCTTTATACGAAATTCAACGACCAAGACGATATGAAAATGCTCGTTTACACGTCCGGCACAACGGGCGTTGCCAAGGGCGTTATGCTTTCAGAGCGCAACCTCGTCTCCGATGTGTATTACGGACTTCAGGTCTCAACCGTTTTCGGGACCTGCCTTTCCGTGCTCCCCTTCCATCATACCTACGAAGCAGTCTGCGGCTTGCTTGTCGGACTGCATAAGCACGTTACGATATGCATAAATGAAAGTCTCCGCAGCGTCGCAGGAAACCTGAAGCTTTACAAGCCGGATTACATCCTTCTCGTGCCGCTGTTCGTCGAATCATTCTATAAAAAAATCTGGCGCGAGATCGATGATAAGAAAAAAACCGGAGCTGTCAAATTTCTCATCGTCGTGAGTAATATGCTTCGCACAATAGGCATTGACAAGCGCGATGTGTTTTTTGCTCAGATACGCGAAGCGTTCGGCGGCAACATTAAAAAGCTCGTCAGCGGCGGCGCACCTATCCGCGCTGAGCTGGGGAAATTCTTTGACGACATCGGCGTCACGCTCGTCAACGGCTATGGAATAACGGAATGCTCACCGCTCGTGAGCGCGAACCGCGATTATTATAACGACTGCTCAACGGTCGGGGTAAAGCTTCCCTGCTGTGAAGTGAAGATCGATGCACCCGACGACGAAGGCACCGGAGAAATATGCGTCAAGGGCGACAACGTGATGCTCGGCTATTATAAAAACCCTGCGCTCACCGCCGAGGTGCTCGAGCCGAGCGGCTGGTTTCACACCGGCGACTATGGCTGCCTTGACGACGAAAAGCGTCTTGCAATACGAGGCAGAAAGAAAAACCTCATAGTGCTCAACAACGGTGAGAACATTTACCCCGAAGAAATCGAAAACTACATTCTCTCGCTTCCGCTTGTCAAGGAAGTTATCGTCTCCGCTCTCGTCAATGAAAGCGGCGCTGAATACGGCTTGTGTGCCGAGGTATTTCCGAATGAAGAGGTCGTCAAGGAAAACCACATCACCAATATTCAGCAGACAGTCACCGACGCGATAAATAAGCTCACCGAAAAGCTCCCGACCCACAAGCAGATCACGAAAGTCCTGCTCCGGACGGTAGAATTCGACAAGACCACCTCCGCGAAGATCAAGCGTCAGTACAGCAAAGCCTGAAAAATTATCACATTGTTATATATAAAGAAGCACTCGCCGGGCGATCGTCCGATGAGTGCTTCTTTATGCATCTTTTCAAATAACATCTTGTGAAAAAAACATTCTTATGTTATACTTAAGCATAAAGTTCATGAAAGGTCCAACCAATGAAAAAATGCTTTATACGTTCTGTTCTTACGGCGTGTCTGTCGCTTCCGCTCGTTCTCGCGTCATGCACACCGGATCATGATATTTCCGATATCGGTTCAAAAGAAGCCTCCGGCAACGGCAATTCTGTTACCGTTTCAGACGACGCTTCACAGTATCAACCCTGCCTTCCCGATGGAACGGGAGAGTGGGCGCTGACGTTTCAGGATGAGTTCAACGGTACAGTGCTCGATTCAAGCAAATGGTGCGCCGCTCCGGAGGGCGCACGACGCGACGGCGTATGGTGTGAGGAGCTTGCTTTCCCAAGCGGAGACGGGAGCTTATAATACGCACCGAGATGCGCGACGGAAAGCCTTGGTCGGGAGCAATACGAACATACAGAAAATTCTTGCAGGCAGGCGGTTATTTTGAAATACGCTGTGTGTTTCCCTCTCAGGAAGGCATGTGGCACGCTTTCTGGCTCATGTGCGGTAGCGTGCTTTCGGAAGAGAACGGAAGCACCGACGGCATAGAGATAGACATTATGGAATACCTGCCGGCGCTCGGTGGCGTCAATCTCGCCGTGCACTGGGACGGATACGGCAGCGCTCATAAATCCGACAACAGCTTTATTGAGGACGCTGTTTTTGCGGACGGCTATCACACCTTCGGTATGATGTGGGACAGCGACGGATACACTTTTTATATCGATTCCGTCAAGGTTTGGAATACAAAAGCGGACGGTGTATGTACCTCACCTGGATATATGAAGCTCACGACCGAGGTCGGTGAATGGGGAGGCTCAGTCGATCCCGACAGTCTTCCGGCTGATTGGAAGATCGACTATGTACGCGTGTACGAACATAAATAATAAAAGTGCCTGCATTGCAGGCACTTTCTTTTTTTGCTCAGTGTTCGGTGCAGCCCGGTAAAAGCACGGGGCATTGTCGAGTATATGCATTATGACGTTCCCGGCAATAGCCAAATGAAGCTTTTGACGCTTCGTTATTACAAGCACAGCGGCTCATGAATGTTTAACTATATTCTGACGATGCAGTGCATCTTGCAGGCTTCCTCGCATTTGCCGCAGCCGATGCATTTATTTCTGTCTATCACCGCCCTGCCGCCGTCAAAGGTTATCGCGTCGTTTTCGCAAACCTTCGCGCACATCCGGCAACCGATGCAGCCGTTCGTGCATACCTTGCGCGTCTTGGCGCCGTTGTCGCTGTTCGAGCACAACACAGTGGGTCTTGAAGTGACGCTTACGAGCGAGATGATCTTTTTAGGGCATTCGCTCACACATTTTCCGCACGCGCGGCACTTATCGACATCGACCGCCGCCGCGCCGTCGCACACACGGATCGCACCGTATTCGCACGCCTTCACGCAGTCGCCAAGCCCTATACAGCCGAACACGCAGCTTCCGGCGCCGCCGTATATCAGCATCGCCGCCTTGCACGAAGGCATTCCGCGGTAGTCGCCGCGCTTTTCGGTCGCGCTGCACGTTCCGCGGCACATCACCGCCGCCGTTTTCTTTTCGCCCGGAGCCGACGGCTTCATGCCCAATATCGCGCACACTTCAGCCGCGACCGCCTCGCCGCCGACGCTGCACAGGTTGGTTTTCACCTTTCCCGTCGCGAGCGCCGCCGCGTAGCCCGAGCAGCCTGAGAACGAGCACGCGCCGCAGTTCGCGCCCGGAAGCACCTTGAGTATTGCTTCGGCTTTTTCGTCTTTTTTGACTGCCATGAGCTTATTAGCCACGGTCAGTCCTATGCCGGCGACAAGTCCTATCGCCGAAACTATGATCACCGCCAAGAGGATCGGATTCATAAAATCAATACCGCCTTTCCGTCAAACCGTGCCTACGAGACCGTCCACAATGCCTGCGAAGGCGTTGAAGGAAACGGCAAGTATGGCTGCGGCGATGAGTGTGATGGGCAGTCCCTTGAGAAAGTCGGGAACGTCAGCGTCTTCAAGGCGCTCACGTACACCGGCGAACAGCACCATCGCCACAAGATATCCAACGCCCGTACCGAGCGCGTTTACGAGCGCGTGCGCGTAACCGTAATCGGTACCGCTTTTTTCTATCACGAGCATCGTAACGCCGAGCACGGCGCAGTTCGTCGTTATCAGCGGCAGATATATGCCGAGTGCCTTGTAGAGCGCCGGAATGTATTTTTTCAGTACAATCTCAACGAGCTGTACGAGCGCCGCTATGACGAGGATAAATACTATTGTCTGAAGGTATTCCAACCCTTTCGGCACAAGCAGCTTCATATATATCGGATATGTCACCGCGGTCGCAAGCAGCATGACGAACGTCACGGCAGCAGACATACCGACGGCGGTGTTGAGCTTTTTCGACACGCCCAGGAACGGACAGATGCCGAGGAATTTCGTAAGGATGTAGTTTTCCGTGAGGATAGCCGCAAGAAAAACGTATATGAACGATCTAAGCATTGCCGCAGTCCTCCTTTCCCTTTACAGCCGAGCATTTCCCAGCGAGAGGACAGCCGCCGCAGCCGCTTTGTTCCTTCTCCTTCGGGGTGATCCTGCGCAGCTTCTGTGCAAGCGCGACGAGCAGTCCGAACACGAAGAAGCCGCCCGCGGGAAGGATCATTATCGTTATCGGCGTGAATATGCTTTCCGGAAGCACCGTGACGCCGAACAGCGTCCCCGCTCCGAGCAGCTCTCTTATCATGCCCATCAGCAGCATCGCCGCAGTGAATCCAACACCCATTCCGAGCCCGTCGAGCGCCGACGGCAGAACGGAATTTTTAGAAGCGTACATCTCGGCGCGTCCGAGGATGATGCAGTTGACGACGATGAGCGGCAGGTATATGCCGAGCGATTCGTCGATCGACGGCGCGTAAGCCTTGACGAGCATCTGAACTATGCTTACGAAGCCTGCGATAACGGTAATGTACGCCGGAATACGTACCGTATCCGGTATGACCTTGCGCAGCAGTGAGATGACGACATTCGACAACACGAGCACTATCGTCGCCGCCACGCCCATGCCTATCGCGTTGACGGCAGCCGTCGTAACGGCAAGCGTCGGACATGTTCCGAGCAGCAGGCACAGCACGGGGTTTTCTTTTATGATACCTTTGGTGAATTCCCGTCCAAGGTTTTTGTTCCCTTTTTTCAATCTACTCACCAACCTTTACCGTATCGTATATTTCTATCGCTTCGTTGACGGCGCCGATTAGCGCCGAGGACGTAACGGTAGCGCCTGTCACGGCGTCTATATCAGCGCCAAGCGTGAGCGTTTCGGCGTTTTTGCCGGTATACTGTGAGAGATAATCGTCATCATCAGCTTTTGCGCCCATACCGGGCGTTTCACTGTGCGAAAGTATCGAGACGCCCTTGATCACGTCGTCGTTTCCGATACCCACGAGCACGGTCATATCTCCGCCGTAGCCCTTGACGGTCACCTTTATCGCCCAGCCTATGTTTTTGCCACTCTTGTAGGCGGCATATATGCCTTCGGTGTTTGATTCGCTGAATGAATCCGCGTCGGGTATGACGCTCTGCATGCTCTCGCGAAGCGCGTCAGCTTCCTGTTGGGCGATCTTATCGGCCGTCAGATCGTTTGTCAGCGCCAAAAGCACGCTGACCGTGAGGCATATGAGGAAAAGCGAAAGCACGGGAAAAATCATTTTTTTTACGTTCATGACTTTTTTGCCTCCTTCACTATGCCGAAGGTCTTCGGTACGGTGACACGCTCGATGAGCGGCACCATGATGTTCATAAGCACGATCGCGTATGAAACGCCTTCCGGCAGCGACGCGTAAAGCCTGATGAGCACCGTAAGTATACCGCAGCCGACGGCGAATATGATCTTGCCCTTATCGGTAACGGGTGAGGTAGTATAGTCGGTCGCCATGAAAACAGCGCCAAAGAGCAGTCCGCCGCTGAGAAGCTGGAACAGTACATTCTGACCAAGTATAAGCGACAGCAGCGCCGCGGTACCGAGATAGCAAAGCGGTATGATCGGCTTTATCACACGCCTGACGAGCAGATAAGCGAGTCCGAGCAATATTGCTATCGCGCACGTTTCGCCAATACAGCCGCCCGTCGTACCGAAGAACAGCTCCTTGTAGCCTGCCGTTGTGCCGCCGAGCGGTGTCGCGCAAGTCGTACCGTCCGCAAGCGTCCATGTGGTCATCTGCGTCGGGAACGACAGCAGCATCACGATTCGTCCGGTGAGCGCCGGGTTGACGAAGTTATTGCCTATGCCGCCGAACATCTGCTTGACAATCACTATCGCGACGACGCAGCCGGCGAACGCAAGAAACAGATTTATTGTAGGCGGCAGCGTCAGACCGAGAAGAATTCCGGTCACTGCCGCTGAGAGGTCGGTGACTGTCTGCTCACGCTTCATTACGAGGCGGCAAAGGTATTCAAGCAGCACACACGCACCGGTGCAGAACGCCACGACGGTGAGTGCGCGAACACCGAATATCACCGCTCCGGCGACGATACACGGCACGAGCGAGATGATCACATCAAGCATGATCTTCTGCGTCGTTCTGTTTGATCTTATATGCGGGGATGATGATACGATGAGTTTATTTTCCATTATCGCGTCACCTCACGATCTCTTCGACGCTTCTTTGAGAAGCATCTTGCCGTACCTCATCGTCTGGACGAGGTTTCGTTTTGCCGGGCAGGTGTACGCGCAGCAGCCGCATTCCATGCACGACATCAAATCGTATTTTGCCATCGCCTGTGTATCGTGCCGTTTGACTGCCTTCGCTATCAAAAGCGGTGAGAGCGACATCGGGCAGGCGTCTATACATCTGCCGCAGCGGATACATTCCGTTTCGTGTTCGGGGACTGCGTCCTTTTCGTCGAGCGCAAGCAGCCCGTTCGTGTTTTTCATCACGACCATTTCCGGATCGATGATCGTCGTACCCATCATCGGGCCGCCGTACAGATACTTATGCGCGTCCTTTGCAAGGCCGCCGCAGAACTCTATCACATCGCTGACGGACGTACCTATCGGTACGATCACGTTTTTCGGCTCTTTGACGGCGCTGCCGTCGACGGTTATACGCTTCGATACGAGCGGCATACCCGTTTTCATATACTGTGAAAGGAAAGCGATGCTCGTGACGTTCATCACAATACAGCCTACGTCGCTCGGAAGCTTTCCGGGCGGTACGCGCCTGCCGGTGCACGCCTGTATGAGTATTTTTTCCGCGCCCTGCGGGTACGAAGGCTTCAGCTTGAGTATGCGCACTTCGTCGTTCGGGTCGTTAGTTTCGCTTTCGGCAATATTGTGCAGCTGCTCTATCGCGTCCGGCTTGTTGCCTTCAACACCGATTATCACGCGCTTTATTCCGAGTATTTCCTTGACAGCATACACGCCGCTCATCACGTTCCATGAGTTTTCCACGACCTCACGGTGGTCGGCGGTCAGGAACGGTTCACACTCCGCGACGTTCACTATCAGCGTATCGATCTCACGCCCCTCCGGTACTGTCAGCTTGACTGCCGCCGGGAAGCCCGCGCCTCCGAGGCCTACAAGTCCGCTCGCACGTACCGCTGCGCTGAGCTGAGCCGGGTTGGTGATTTCGGGCGGCTGTGTTTCTACCGGCTGCATAAGTCCGTCTGATTCTATCACGACGGCTGCGCATCTCGTTCCGTTCGGCATGAGCATATCGCGTATTTCCTTTACCGTACCGGAAACAGACGCATGGATCGGTGAGCTTACGAAAGCCTGCGAGTCACCTATAAGCTGTCCGCACAGTACATGCTCGCCTGGCTTGACGCACGGCGTACACGGTGCTCCGATATGCTGTGACATCGGAATCGTCACATGAGACGGCGGCGGCATTATCACGCTTTGAGTCGCCGCTGTGTTCTTCCTGTGCTTCGGATGTACCCCGCCGTTCGTTCTGAACGGTTTTTCAGGAAAGATTAATTCGTCCTTCATTTCTTTTCCTTTTCGTTTATGATTTTTTGTTTTATAAGTTTTCAACGGCATTCGCCGATTGCGACAATTACTGCTCGTCCTTTTCGTCTATGTTTATCCCGGCGTCCGCCGTACGCTTTTCAAGCGTGCGCACGGTAACGTGAAGCAGAACGCCCGTGATGCTTCCGCTTACGAGCGCGAACACAATAAGTGCCGGTGCATAATAAAGCACGTTGACGTTCATGATCAGGTACGAAACGAGCAGCTGCATCAAATTATGCGTCAGCGCGCCGGCGACGCCTATTCCTATACAGCCTATCTTCGTCTTTCCGAATTTTATCAGCAGCACCATTACGCCCACGCTCGCCACGCCGCCTGCAAGACTCATCGCGAACGCCGTCGTTCCGCGCGTTATCAGCACGAAGAGCGATTTTACGACCGCAACCGACAGCGCATACCCGGCGCCGAGCGTTTTCGCGGTGTACATTGTCACTATATTCGAAAGCCCGGGCTTCGCGCCTACCGGGAGCAGCGGCGTGAAGAGCGATTCAAGCACAGAGAGCGCTATCGCGAGAGCGGTAAGGATGCCCGTGAGGGCGATTCGCATCGTTTTCTTCATCCCGTCATACCGTCCGTGCTTTTTTTACCTTCAATATATATGCTTATGCCGCACGGCACGCAGACAGCGCATTCGCCGGCGTTCGATATTTTCCCGGTATTCACGCATATTTTGTCGCTGCACGGTGAGCTTTCGAACCATACGCCCGTGCCATCTGCCGCTATAACGACGGTACCGCCGCCCGTTTCAAAGGTATAGTGCATTTCCTGAGTCAATTCACGAAAATTGACAAACAGCTCTTCACCGCCGCACGTTATAACTGCCGTCTCTCCGGCTGACGAGGTAAACGACATTACGAGCAGCACCGCGGCAAGCGACACGAGTATTATGATAATATCGACTTTACCCGACAGCTTCATACGTTATCTCCGTACCGGACTGTGATGTTATCTTTCCGCTGAGTCCCTCTGTCGCGATCACCGTTTTGTCAGCATACACAAATACTACCTGCGCGCCGTATTGCGCCGCAAGCGTAAGCGAGCGTTCCTTCCCCACGAGGAAAAACGCCGTTGAAAGCGCGTCGGACAGCGCGCCGCTGTCCGTTATAACCGTCACCGAGACAAGCTCGCTTTCGGCAGGCATTCCCGTCTTCGAATCCAATATATGATGATACAGTTTTTGGTTTTCGATAAAACATTTTTCATAGCTTCCCGACGTCGAAACAAAGCACTCTCCGAGCGAGAGCGTCAAAAACACGCTTGAGGCGCTGTCGGAAAACGGATCGCGCACCGCGACTGTCCATGCTTTTTTGTTCTTGTCGCCGACGAGCGCAAGGCTTCCGCCTACGGCGATAACGCCTGACGCGCCATTTTTCTTAAACACTTCCGCCGCCGCGTCACACGCCGCGCCCTTGCCGACTGAGCCGAGGTCTATTCCCATGCCCGTCCATAATCCGTCGTTGCACGCGAGGAAGCATTCATCCATCCTGACCAACGCTTCTTCGAGCGCAGAGGCTTCCGGTATCGTCTTTTTATCCGCGTCGAAATTCCAAAGCGATGTAAGGGGCAGTATGCAGGCGGTGTATTTACCGTCTGTAGCTTCGCACAGCTCAAGTGACATATCGAGTATATCCGACAGGTAATCCGGAAGCGCGAGCGCTTTTTTGTCGTTCAGACGCGCAATATACGAGCTTTCGATGCGGTGTGAGATCTCGCTCTCACATTTTTCGACAGTGCTTTTTACTTCGGCAGTGCAATCGTTTTTGTATGCTGTTACGAATACATATGTACCCATCGCGAAGAACGAGCCTTCATCAGCTGTGTTCGTCTTCGAGCGCAAAAAGATAACGCACGCGCTTACAACGAGCAGCGCGGCGGCGACAAGATATACTGTCGTGTTTTTCCAAAGCTTGTCTTTCACCGTCAGAACGTCTCCGTTTCTCGTCAGAGCTTCGGATTTTCTCCGAAATAACCCGTTTACAATAATACCACTCTTTTCGAAAAAATACAATATCAATTCTTTACAAAATCAGCGCTCTCACAAAGCACTTAACGGGCAAAAAACAAGCCGCGGCTGCCGCCGCGGCTTCTTTATGCTATCTGTTGGGTGTGCTGTGCGGCTGAGGCGGTATCTCAGGCCCTCCGGGCTCTGAAAAGGGGAAAAATTCATTCATCGGGAATCCAAGCTGCGAGAACACACTGCACGGGTCGTTGCCGCAGCCCGCAGGCTTGCTGTCCTTATCCGGCAGGCAGTACGAGCACGAGGGGATGAGCAGCTGAACGGGTCGTTCGAGTCTGACGACAGTGAACATACCTATCGTTACAAACAGCCTGTTCGTTCCGTGTCCATCAACGAATTGACCTCCGAAGCGCGCCGAAACTGTTTCGGGGATCGCGTCAGGCGCGCAGCAGCATGTTCCGAAGGGTCTTGACCGCTCGATGATCTTCGCATCAAGACAAATCGGCGCCGCCGCCTCGATCACTGCAACAGGCAGCGTCGACTGCGCCGAGCAATCGATTTCCTCAATGTGCGGACAGAAGGTGTTGCGATCGGGGTCAGAAGTAAATATGCTCACGTTTTTCTCACCGCCGAACAGAATTATTCGCTTATCGCATACGGCAATGCCTCTTATCTCCGCCACCGTACCGTTGAACACGCAGCATTCAAACGTGCAGCAGAAATAGAAGCGGATGTTTACCTGGAAAAATCCTCTGTTGAACGGAACCGTTTCGAGATTGATGTTCGCCGATATTATCTCAACGCTCTTACAGCGGATATTCGAGGCGCGGTCAAGCGTCTCCTGTGCTTCTCCGCACAGAAACACTCTCAGATCCTCAAGGCAGTCTTTGTCGCGGGCTGAGTCGAATATTTTGTTGACATTTATGCAGCACATGTCGCCGCAGCCCTTGCCGCCGGGGAAAAGTTTATCTACCATAGTCATACCTCCGTTTTTATTCAGAACGGCACGATCGCTCTCCACCGCGATGAAGAGCCGCGCCATCCGGTCTGTCGACTTATTACATAATATGCCGCGTTTTAAAAATCGCCAGAAAAAGATATGACACAATCGATATTATTTTATCTGCTGCAATACCCCACCGCGCTCTCCCACGCGGTATAATGCGCGTCGGTGACTTCGACGCAGCATGTTGTATACACTGCCGCACCATTATGCACCGCGACGGACGAAACGGTGTATTCTGTTTTTGCAAGCAGCAATGCTTCGCCGCTGTCGGCATCAAAGCACCATAGCATACCGCCCTGAGCGGTATTGACCGCATAGTACAGCTTTTCTTCAAAAAATGCGAACGGCAGATATTTTTTATTGCTTTCATCGGCCCCGAGATCAATAAGCCTTATGGTGTAATCCTCAACGATCACCGCCTTGCCCGCTTCCGGGAAAAGCGCGGCTATCCCGTCGCCGAGAACAAACGATATGAATCTGCTTCCGCTGAAAACGAGTCTCAGTTCACCGCTTTCCACCCTGAACAAACCGTCATAGCCGCCCTCCTGAGTGATATGGCCGAAATACATTTCTCCGCCGAGCGTATAAAGAAAGCCATACTCTTCGCCGATTGTTATAAACTCTCTGCTTTTACCCGTAAGTGAAACACAATAATAAGCTTCATCACCGCCGCGTATAACGGCTGCGCCGTCGCGTTCGTCAACGACAGTGTATGTGTAGGTGAATGTGGATGTGGGTGTGGATGCGCCGTCAAGGGCACACAGCACCTCGCCGCTGATATTGCTTCGCACTCTCGCGTCTTCGTCGATCGTAACAGTAAATTCCATACCACTCGGGATATAGTCGACGGGTTCGTCCGTGACGCCGTTTTCAGGGTCGTATTTGACATAGTGGCTTTTGTCACTGTCTGTCACCCTCACGGCAAACGCGTCTGCACAATACACCGCATCGTCATAATACGGATAAACGCGATGCGATGTAATTTCACCGTAGTTCGCGAGCATACCGGTTCGCTGTTGCTCATTATCGCCGTTTGAAAGCATCAAAAACAATATCGCCGCAGCAAGGAGCGCCGCAAGCGCACAGGCAAGCACGATATACCGTGTTTTTTTTGTACGCACCGGTTTCTCTTCTTCTTTCTTCCCGATTATTTCACCGCTGCTTTTTTGCTGCTTAGCCGGAACGCTTTCTGATGTCGCGCCGGAAACCTCCGGCGCGTCACTATCCGAAAGCGTCTTTATTGCACGTTTTGTCTGTTCGTCCAAGCTTGCCACATTGAAAACCAAACCTTTCATTTTTATATTGCAAAGGAATAAAAAAAGTACTATAATCTCAATTAACAACAAATTACGGAGGAATAGGAATGTTCAGGAACGGAAAAATGAAGGCAGTGACCTTCAGCTACGACGACGGCGTGACGCAGGACATCAGGCTCGTCGAAATACTCGATTATTACGGTCTTAAAGCGACCTTCAACATCAATTCGGGACTGCTCGGAACGGACGGTTATCTCGAACGCGGCGGCGTCGAGGTCACACACCGCAAAATAAAGCCCGATCAGGTTGCCCGTATATACTGCAATCACGAGGTTGCGGCGCACACTCTCACTCACCCGATGCTGCCTGAGCTTCCCGAAGAGGAGATAATCCGTCAGGTCAACGGTGATGTACTTGCGCTCGAAAGTCTCGTCGGTTACGATATCGTCGGTATGGCTTATCCGGGCGGCGGTGTTAACCACGATGCGCGAGTGCAAAAGATCATCAAAGAAAACACGAAGATAAAATACGCCCGTACGATCACTTCGACTTACAGCTTCGACAGACAATCCGATCTGCTCTGCTTCAATCCGACTGTTTATCACATCATGGAATCTCAACAGCTTTTCGCGCTGGGTGAAGAATTCGTCCGTCTTGAGCCGGATGAGCCGAAGCTGTTCTATATATGGGGACACAGCTACGAATTCGACATTGCCGGCACATGGAAGCAGTTCGAGGATTTTTGTAAGCTTATAAGCGGAAAGAATGATATTTTTTACGGAACAAACCGGCAGACACTGCTGTAATATTAACTCACGACAAGTATAACACACGGCGGCACGTCCGTCAATGACGGAAAATAATATAAAGCACCCCACGGCGGAAGGAAAGTAAACCGCCGTGGGGTGCTTTGAATATAACCGCGCTTGAACATCAGACCGGTATTTTACCGTCCGGTTCGTTACGGAAATTTCACTTATTTACTGTCTGACCTTCTTGTAGGTAACGATGCCTGCTGCTGCGAGAACTGCGAGAGCGATCACTGCGTAAACAGCAGCTTCGTCGCCGGTCTCGGGAGTGCCGGTGCCGGACTCATCTTCAGAGGTAACGGGAGCCGTGTAATTCTGAATAACATATTCGGTCGTGCCGCCGTTGTCGTCGACGTTATCCCAAATGTCAGAATCGTAGCCGTCTTCCCAATCTTCGGAGAAAACAACGTTTCCGGCAGCATCCTTGATTACGATATCGTCAACACTAACAGTGCCGGTAGCAAGATAGAAGCCAAGCTGTACTCTGAGGTGGCCGCAATTTGCGCCGAACGTGAATGAATGGGAGTATTCAGTCCAATCAGAGTCCGTGCTGCAGGTCGCCCAGTCCATCCACTGACCGAGGTTTGCGCCGTATCCTTCGAAATCGGCATTTACGTCTCTGTCGGTGTCTGTGCTGACGAATTCATACCAGCTCATATAAGCAAAGCCGCCGTTTGCTTCCATGTCCGATGTCTTCATTTTTGCGGAGATCGTATAGGTCTCACCTGCGGTAAAGTTTGTGAAACGAACCTGCACGGAGCCGCTCTGTATCTGGATATAAGCGGAGGTGTTGTCTGCACTTGCCGGTATCACTGCCAGAGATATTATCATAGCGAGCGTAGCAAGGCAAAGAAATACTTTGGAAAACTTTTTCATTGTTATGTCCTTTCGGTTTTATGATATTGCTATGTTAACACTCTTTTCACATTTTGTCAATACGCAAAACAGAAATATATCAACAATTGATGTTTGCATGTGCACATACAAGGATAAAAAGGAACGCTTTCCAGCGTTCCTTTTTCAACATAGTTTGTTTTTTAGCGTTTGGTCAGTCGATTATCCTCTGACCTTCTTGTAGGTAACGATGCCTGCTGCTGCGAGAACTGCGAGAGCGATC
>CAZFZL010000034.1:0-14836 GCA_964523005.1 uncultured Oscillospiraceae bacterium | reverse complement strand
TGCTGTATTCAATGGTATTATACCTGTAATAAGCGCATATGTGCTTTCGCTGCTGCTCAACGAGCTGGTCGGCGCTTTCAACACGACAGAAGCGTTTAACGGAGTGCTGGTGCTGCTGCTGATACAGGCGGGCATCCTGTTTCTGAAGAACATCGTGGGCATAATAAGCAACACTGTTTCGCGTATAGCCAGCGAACTTGTAGTCGCGCACATCAAGGTAAAAATTATAACTAAGGCAAAGCACATTGATCTCGCCTCGTTCGACCTTCCGGATTTCTACGAAAAGCTTGAAAACGCGAACCGCGAAGCAGGCGGACGGCCGATGCAAATACTTAACTCGACCTTCACTGTCATCAGTACGCTTATCAGCATGATAAGCTTTATTGCGGTACTGTGGGCGATAAGTCCTGCGGCGCCGTTTGTGATCATCGTGCTGTCGGTCCCGTCGGCGATAATCAACTTCAAATACCGCAAAAAGAACGTCTCATACAGGCGTCACCGCTCAAAAGACCGCCGTAAGATGGATTATTACAGCTCAGTAATGGTCAACAAGGATCTTGCAAAGGAAATACGGATGTTCGATCTTGCCGACACGTTTATAGGTAAGTTCGTCGATGTTTTCAAAAACTATTACACCGGGCTCAAGCGCCTGATCATGCGCGAGAATTTCTGGCACGTCGGGATAGCGATAGTCTCGACCGCCGTCAACTGCGGACTGTTCCTGTTCATAGCGTACAAGGTATGCGAAGGAACGATAAACATAGGCGATTACACACTCTACACGAACGCCCTCACAAGCATTGCAGCAGGCGTGAGCACACTTATATCGACAACTGCGACAGTATACGAAGGTACGCTTTTCATCGACAACATGATCTGCTTTATGAACGAAAAAAAGACGGTTGTCCCGTCCATAGCTCCGGCGGCTGAAGTCAAGCGCCACTGTGCGCACACGGTCGAGTTCATAAACGTCTCGTTCAAATACCCCGGCACGGACAAAAATGTGCTTGAAAACATCAATATTTCGTTCGGCGGCGGCGACACCGTTGTGCTTGTCGGACTAAACGGCGCCGGAAAAACGACGCTCATAAAGCTGCTCACCAGACTGTACGATCCGACGGAAGGTACGATACTGCTCGACGGGCGCGACATACGCGAATATGACGTCGGTCAGCTTTACGACACATTCGGCATAATCTTTCAGGATTTCGGAAAATATGCCGTCAGTGCCGGAGAAAACATTGCTTTCGGTGACATTTCGACAGAGCCGGATGCCAAAGCAATACGTGACGCCGCAGTGAAGAGCGGAGCAGACGATTTTATCGAAAACCTGCCAGACGGATACGATACGCCGCTGATGAGGTATTTCGAGGAAACCGCCACGGAGCTTTCGATAGGTCAGTGGCAAAAGCTGTCGATAGCGCGCGCGTTCTACGGTGATTCGGATATAGTCATTCTCGACGAACCGACCGCTTCGCTCGACGCGCTTGCGGAGCAGGAGATATACCGTCAGTTTGACGAGCTGCGCCGCGACAAGACGACCGTATTCGTATCGCACCGTCTTTCGAGCGCCACGACGGCTACAAAGATCATCGTGCTTGAAAACGGAAGGGTCATTGAGACGGGCACGCATAAAGAGCTTATGAAGCTTAGGGGTCACTATTATACGCTTTTCTCCGCTCAGGCAAGCAGATATATCCCGGATGACAATACTATACAGCCCACATCCGACAAAGTGGTCAGACGTGATGGAGAATAACGGGATCATGACGCTGTTCGGTGCCGGAACAGCGCAAACGGAAGTAAAGCGATCGATCTTCATATCCTCTGCCATACCGGCAAAAAGCGAAAACGACGCACTCGGATTTATATCATCGGTGCGCGAAAAATACCCCGACGCGACGCATACGGTGTATGCGTATGTGCTTCGGGAAAACAACACGGCGCGCTTTTTTGACGACGGCGAGCCGCACGGGACGGCAGGAGTTCCCGTGCTTGAGGTGCTCAGAAAAGAAAACATTTTTGACGCAGCGATCACCGTGACGCGCTATTTCGGCGGTACGCTGCTCGGCGCGGGCGGTCTTGTGCGTGCTTACACCGCCGCAGCAAAAGCGGCGCTCGACAACGCGCATCGCGGCATAGCCGTAGTGTGGGTACGATTTGCATTCAAGATAAGCTATCGGCAAAACGACAAGGTCCAATACGAGCTTAAAAAAGCAGGTGTGTTGATAGAAGCAACAGCGTTCGCCGGGGACATCACACTGACCGTTTCCGTGCCGCATTCAAAAGAAGAAGCGCTTATTTCACTCGCCCGCGCGCTTGTACAGGGAACGCCGGATTTACAGAAGCTCGGTGTGTTTGAAGCACCGATCGCGTGAACCAAGTCTGCATCGCTCCGCTGATCATCTCGGTCGGCGGAGCTTTTTCAGCGTTCGTTTTGCGTTTGATACCGGCTTCACAACACAGGAAAAAACGGGGGGCGCGGCAACGATAAGCACCGGTACGGCATAACGCGAAAGCAACGTACCGTAATGCTCCTGCGGTATTGACAAAAGCGCGACAAGACCTCCAAGCAGCAGCGAACACATAAGCCCGTGCAGAATCGGTCTGTTATCAGCGTATCTTCCGCATATCGCACCGCTGCTTATTCCTGCCGCGGCTGATGCTGCGATCGCACCGGCAGCCGGTATGAAACTGTTGTCTGGCGTCTTGATACCGACCGCGGCGAACACACAGCAGACCGCAAGCATGACACCTGCCCCGATACCGGACGCCTTGAGTATCAGACGTATATCGAGCCTTTTTTCCATTTGGCCAAACTTCCTTTCAGCTTTCTTCACAGATTTATATTCCGAACGCTGAAAATATATGACCGTTATTTATTTGCATAAGCGATAAGCTTTTTTGAAAATTCTCCGGCGAACGCATTGAGCGCGGTGAAATTCATCGCCGGAATGTATATTTTTTCGGTCTGCAGATGCAGCGCGCGCGCAAAGCCGAATTCTTCCCTCGCAGCTTCAAGCAGCTCATCGGTCATGCCCGTGAGCATCCGCCTTGCCGCTCTGACGGTACGCAGCTTCTACCGGTCGAACAGAGGTGAAGTGCTGATCTTTCCGTCCAACGCTTCTTCGCTCTGCGAAAAGCCGATATTGCATGACGGAAAATCGATCCTGCTGATGTTGTCGCTGTCGGGAACGCATACGGAATAAAAGCACTCGGCGTTTTCATCGGCTGCCCGTTCGAGCAGGCGGCGCATGAATATGTCCCTTTCGTCTTTTTTCCCCAAAACGCGAATCGCCGGGATCGTGTTTTCGCACTGTCCCTGTGCGCACAGCGCTGAAGTCTGACGCAATACTTGCTTCCCTTTCTTGAAGCCGCGAAGCTTTCCGGCAAAAAGCCTGTTGAGTTTACCTTCGAGCTTTTTGCAGTACAGAGCCGGCAGCACAAGCTCACGGCGCATTTTTCGGAGCATCGAGCACACAGAAAGCAGCTTATACATTTTTGCGTAATGCTCTGTCTTTTCTTCGGTTATCTCAAGCAGCTTTTCTTTTTGATGCACGAGTTTTTCCGTATCCCAAAATTCACCGAGATCGACGAGCTCGTCAAACGCACCGGCGCACACGGTATCCATAGTATGCGGTGCCGTTCCGTCGACGACACCGATACGTCCGTCTACTATGATACCGTCGAGCGAAAGCGGGTCGGACGAACAGAGAATATAATCGACAGCGAAGCCGTTTTTTTGAGCAGCGTGTGCTGCTTTGCGCATCAGGGTTGATTTACCTGTACCCGATGCACCTTTTATGATAAATAGCCTTTCAAGCTTATCGGGAGAAAAGACATCCCTGAAATGAGATTCAAAGCCGTCGTCGGAGATGACTGAAGCGTAATACTTATTCATGAGTTTGTACCTTTCAATATAATGATGATGCTCCTACATAATCATTGTATGGTGTTAAAGAAATTTTGTTAAAAAAACAGCATCCCATACTTGCCAAAAGTTCATTATGAGTGTATAATTATACAGAGGATAAATGCACCGTGCCGCAGAGCATGGTGTTTGAAGAAAGGAAAAAAATGAAAAAGAATATCAAAATCATCGCATCCGTGCTTATCGTTTGCGCAATGATATTACCGCTGTTTTCCTGTGCGAAGGATGACACGGTTATGAGCATATATATGCTCAAGGGTCCGACAGGAGTCGGCGCAGTACAGCTCTTCGAAAATCATGACAACTACAGCATAACGCTCGTTGCGTCGCCGACAGTAGTGTCCGCAGAAATTATAAAAGGCAACTACGACGTAGCTGCCCTTCCGATAAATGTCGCTGCAAACCTCTATCAGAAAACTGACAAGAGCTTTCAGATAGCCGCAATAAATACTCTATCGGTTCTTTATATTGTTACCAAGGACGTAAGCGTCACGAGCCTTGCAGATCTCGAAGGCAAGACCATCTACGCGACCGGTCAGGGCTCTACGCCCGAATATATAATCACTTCCCTTCTCAGCGCTGCCGGAGTGACGTGTAATGTTGAATACAGCACCGACGGCACAGCGCTTGCAACAACGATAGGTACCGACGACATTCAGATATGCCTGCTCCCGGAACCTGCCGCAACAGTCGCAAAAATCAGCTCCGGCGCAACGATAGCTCTCGACATAGCCGAAGAGTGGGAAAAATATTTTCCCGACACCGAAATAATTCAAGGCTGTATAATCGTGCGCAACGGATTTGCCGAAGAGCATCCTGAGCTTCTCAAAGAGTTTCTCGCCGACTACAAGGCAAGCACAGAATACGTCGTTTCCAATCTTGCCGGCGCCGCGGCGCTCTGCGAGACTCATGAAATCATCGCCAAGGCAGCGATAGCAAAACAGGCTATCCCGAACTGCAACATCGTTTATATCGACGGCGAGGAAATGAAGACGCTCGCAAACGCGTTCTTCACGTTCCTCTATGAAAAAGCTCCCGCATCAGTCGGAGGAGAAGTTCCCGATGAAGGAATTTACCGCAAATAAAAAACTTAAGAAAACAGTGGCCTTCCTTACCGCAGCCGTCTTTTGGCTCGCGGTATGGTGGGTCGCTGCCTTTTTTACCGATAAGCAGGTCGTTTTACCCTCTCCGTACGACGTTTTCAACTCGCTGATTCGGCTCGGCTCAACTTCCGGATTCTGGCATTCAGTGCTCATGTCAATACTGCGTGTGCTTGGCGGATTTGCGGCAGGCGCGGTATGCGGCGTACTGTTAGCGTTCGTTTCCCACTTTGTCAACGCAATACGCGTGCTGCTCACTCCCGTCATATATGTCATCCGCGCCACTCCTGTCGCGTCCTTTATTATAATAGCGATAGTATGGTTCACAGTCGGAATAATACCGACACTCGCTTCGGCGATCATCGTGTTTCCCATCGTATATGACACTGTCCTATCCGCGCTCGATGGGACCGACAAGGGGCTGCTTGAGGTGACTGATGTGTTTTCATGGAGCGGCATGAAAAAGCTCAGGCTGCTTTATTTTCCGTCAGTCCGGCGACAGATGTTCTCTTCGTTTATGACGTCGTTCGGACTTGCCTGGAAGGCAGGGATAGCTGCCGAGGTGCTGTGTACGCCGAAGGCTTCAATAGGAAAACAGCTGTATGATGCAAAAATGTATCTTGAAAGCAGTGATATGCTCGCATGGACTGCCGTGGTGATCATCATAAGCATAATACTCGAAAAGGGCGTTATAAAGAGAGGGGTGCGGTATGCAAATCAAAGACCTCAGTAAAGTGTTTGGCGATAAAACCGTCCTCTCACACGTCAGCCTGTCGCTCGATAGTGGGATATACGCGCTCACCGGCGACTCCGGCAGCGGCAAAACGACGCTGCTGCGTATTATAGCCGGGCTGTGCGCGCCCGACACCGGAAGCGCCAATGCTGAAGGCTCTGTCGCAATGATGTTTCAGGACGACCGCCTGTTTCCATGGCTGAGTGCGTCAGAAAACGTACAGGCAGCGCAAAACAATCACGCCACAGACAAGGCAAAAGCCGATGAGCTTCTGTCGTCGCTCGGATTAGCCGAATCGCTCAACGCATATCCCGGTGAGCTTTCAGGCGGAATGAAGCGGCGTACCGCACTCGCGCGCACGCTTTATGCTGAAAGAGACGTGCTGCTGCTCGACGAGCCCTTCACCGGACTTGACAAAGAAAACATAATCGCTGCGTGCGATGCCATAAGCAAAAGCAAAGCAAAGCTCGTAATAATTGCCTCACACAACTTATCACTCGTCCCGCTGAGCTTTGCGGGAATGATAGAAACAGGAGAGAACGGTCATGTCAGCCTTTCACGGTGATCTTGGTTCGCTCGCGTTCGCATCGGACGCGAAGACCTTTTCCGTATGTGCGGAGAACCCCGAAGGAAGAACGGGCGCGGGCGGTATGGCGGAGTCCGGAACCGGTGCAAGCTGCGCGCGTGAGCTCGGCAGAGGTTGGAAGGTAAACCCGTATTATATCATTGAACCGGGAGAGGTCAAAATCCTTGCTGATGTAGAAGGGCCGGGAATGATTAATCATATCTGGCTCACCGAAGGCGCACAGGTAAACAGAGGATTTGTGATACGGATGTATTGGGACGGGAGCGAAAGCCCGTCTGTCGAATGTCCGCTCGGCGATTTTTTTGCGCACGCGTTCGAAACGAAGCACGCACAGATAAATTCGCTCGCGGTATGCTGCAATCCGATGAAGGGCTTCAACTGCTATTGGCAGATGCCGTTCGCGAAGCGCGCGCTTATCACTATTGAAAACCTCACACCGCAGGCGCAGCCGGTCTTTTTTCAGATCGACGGCGTAAAATGCGCTCTGCCTGACGGCGCGCTCTATTTTCACGCGCAGTTCAGGCGCAGCAACGTACTCAAATACATGGACGTCCACACGCTGCTTGACGGCGTTGAAGGCAAGGGTCAGTATGTCGGTACATATATGTTTTGGGGAGTACACAACAACGGTTGGTGGGGCGAAGGCGAGATCAAATTCTATTTGGACGGCGACGAATGGCCGACGGTATGCGGTACGGGAACAGAGGATTACTTCTGCGGCTCATACAATTTTGATGTCGGAGGTCAGTACCGCGAATTTTCCTCGCCGTACAGCGGAATGCCGATGGTTATACGCCCTGACGGAGCATATTCCTCACAGCAGCGATTCTCGCTCTACCGGTGGCACATATGCGATCCGATATATTTCGAACGCGATCTGAAGGTGACCATACAGGCACTCGGCTGGAGGAGTGAAGGCAGGTATCTGCCGCTTCAGGACGATATTTCGTCGGTGGCATACTGGTATCAGACGCTCCCTTGCACAAAATTTCCGCCGTTGCCCGACAAAAACGCGCTGGAGATCATATAAAGCTTGAAATGTGAAAATAAGTATCGTATAATATCGGAAGTCGAAGGAAGGAGACTCACGCTGTGACTGACATTACCGAAAAAAAGCGTACCGGCGGAATGATCGCAGCCGGCATATTATGCATCGTGCTGATTGTTGCGTTCTTCGGCGCATATTGGGCAGCCGTGCGCCAGATAACCCTTTCTTCGATCGATTCATCGATGAACAGCTCGGCGCGTCAGGCTTCACAGACGCTTGCAGAACGGTTTGCAGGTGAGCTTCGTGAGCTTGAGACAGTCGCCGAAATAATCGAAAGCAACGCGTATTCCGACCCAAGCCTTTGTGCGGAGCTGCTCGGCTGTATTTCGCAGAAGGAATACTGCCGCAGTCTCGGCATCATCACTCAGGACGGTACAGCGTACGATACGAAGGGCGAATCGTACACCTTCAACGGCATGGAGCTGTTTGCTTCCTCCGTGGTGACGATAACCGGCGACGTTACCGGAATAATTACAGAAAGCTACGCCGATACCGACGGGACGGCAATACATCTTTTTGCAGTCCCCGTAAAGCTCGGCGCGCTGTCGAGCGGCTATGTTTACAGCATAATCGAAGCGTCCGTGCTGCGTGAGCTGCTCGGAACTACGTCTGACAACGGATATTTCTGCGTAACGACTGCCGACGGCTCATATGTCGTTGACTCGATCGGCTCCGACTCATCGTACAGCCAAACGAACAAGGACGCATACAGTGAGCTTATCACGCTTTCACTCGACCGGGACAAGACAAGCGGTACGTTCGGCGATATGCGTTACGCGGTTGCATCGCTCGGCTTCAACGACTGGTATATAATCTATATGCTCCCTGCGGCGTCGGTAAACGCCGCGTCAAATACACTGCTGCTGATGGCAGTGGCTATCGGCGTGCTGCTTATCGGAGTGAGTATATTTGCATTCATCACTTACTACAACAGAAACGTCAAGGACAAGCTCGTACAGCTGAAGGTCTCACAGACCGACGCACTGACAGGGCTGCTGAATTATCAGGGTATGCGCGTACCCATGGCGCAGCGCGTCGTTTCGGCGCCGCCCGGTACGTTCGCCGTTGTAGACACGGACATAGACTCATTCGAACGGTTCAACGCGCTGTACGGCTATGAAGCCGGGGATAAAACAATAAAGAACGCCGCGCAGCTGCTGAAAAGCGAGTGCTCCGAAAATGAGCTCATATGCCGCGCCGGGGGCGAGCGTTTCCTGATGTTGCTGCAATACAGGAGCGAGCAGGAGATGACTGCCCGGATCGAACGGCTGAAAAACGCCCTCTCAAAAACTGAACAGGGATATACGCTTTCGTTCGTTTTCGGGATCTATCCCGTATCTGACCCGTTTCTGCCTGCCGACACGCTGCGCGACCGGGCATCGGTCGCAAGACAGGCGGCAAAGACGTCAGCCGAACGCAAATACGCTTTCTACGACGCGACGCTCCACGGGAGCCGCATAGCACAGGCAAGGCTTTCGGCTGATCTCACGCGCGCGATAAACGGCAACGAATACATTCCATTCTTCCAGCCGCTCAAAGAGCTTGAAAGCGGCAAATTCGTAGCGTGCGAAGCGCTTGCGCGTCACATTCTGCCGGACGGGACAGCCGAATCGCCGTTATCGTTTCTTCCCGTGTTCGAGAAAAACGGCCAGTCGGTCATCTTCGATACTTACATATTTGAACGCGTATGCAAAACACTCGCAAACCTCAACGACGGCGCATTCGGCGGCATGAAGATGTCAGTGAACTTCTCGGCGTCCAATATGTTCGACACGGGATTCACGGCGCGCATAACGGGGACCGTGCGCAAATACGCGCTCGATCCGAAGCTGTTCGTCATCGAGCTGACAGAGGAGACGTTCTCCAGAGATCCGTTGCTGCTGCTTTCTCTCGCGCAGAGTCTGCATTCCGCAGGATTCGGGCTTGCCATTGACAAATTCGGCGAGATGCTCTCATCGATAAGGCTGCTCAGCGAGATACCGGCAGAGTACGTCAAGCTTGACAAAAGCGTAACGGCAGCCGCGCTTGACAGCGAAAGAGGAAAAGAAATACTCTCCGGCATGATCTCCATGACGAAGAGTATCGGATGCTTATGCGTCGCGCAGGGCGTTGAGAGCGAAGAGGCAGACGCGCTTCTCAAATCGCTCGGCTGTACCTATGCGCAGGGGTTCCTGTACGCGAAGCCGGTGAGCGAAAGCGATCTGCCGGCAATATTGAGCGGACTTCATTCATAAAATCATAAAAATTCAGCCGGCAGAAGTATTGCTTCTGCCGGCTTTCTATCAGTTCATAACAGCGCTGATATTGTTGTAGAACAGATGTCTGAAGCGCAGCAGCTCTTCGTTGGCGCGCGTGAAATGTACGCGGTTCGTAAGAAGCACGCCGAACACACTCGTTTTCGGATCGATATAAAAGGCAGTACCGGTATATCCGGAATGACCGAACGAGCCGGACGAGAAAAAATCGCCGGCGGGCGAATATCTGTTGCGTCTTACGAGGAATCCGAGGCCGCGCGCGTCGCTCAGCCCGGGCGTACAGTCGGTGCGCGCCGCTTCGACTACGCATTCGGGCAAGAACCCGTCTCCGCCGCGAGCGAGCATGAGGGCAAACTTTGCAGTGTCGCCTGCCGTGGAGAACAATCCGGCGTTGCCCGATACTCCGCCGAGAAACAGCGCGTTTTCATCGTGCACTTCACCGCATTTATATCTTTTGAGCTTTTTGCTGTATTCCGTCGCCGCAAAATCCGTATAACCGTATTTTTTCGGATTGAAACAGGTGTCTTTCATTCCGAGGGGATCAAAAACCATCCGTTTTGCAAGGACATCAAGCTTTTCGCCTGTCACCGCTTCAATGATTTTTGTGAGCATCATGAAGCCGACGCACGAATACTCGACCTCTTCACCGATCTTATGTCTGAGCGGATAATTGAAAATGGCGTTGAGCGCCTCATCAGGCGACAGCGCAAGATTTTCAAGAATATCGTAGCCTATTATCCCGCTCGTATGAGTGAGCAGATGGAATATCTCTATGTCATGCTTGTCGGACGGTACGTCGATAAAACGCGATACCTTGTCGCTCAGGCAAAATTCTCCGGCACACATAAGCTTCAGTGTGACGGCAGTCGTCGCCAGCACCTTCGTGCATGACGCCATATCGTACATCGTGTTTTCATCGGTGTCCGGAGCGTCAGACGGGACGGTTTCAGGGAAGAGCTCAAAGCAGGGCGCATCGTCGTGAAACAGTCTTTTTTTGCCGAATGCCTTCAGATATTTCACTCCGTCCCTGTCTCCCACAGCACAGACGCAACCGGGTATCATTCTTTTTTCAATAGCATTTGCGATCAGTCTTTCTGTTGACGAAAAATCCTTCATGGCAATTCCTCTCTTACGCTTTTTTGAGTGTGACCTTGTATTTTTCCTTCAGCAGCAGCGGATGATATGACAGCTTCGACGTCCGCAGCCCCTCGTCGCCCTCATCCTCTTCCCTGTTGATATACTTCACATCCGGTGTGACGAATTTTTGTGCAAAGCAGTTGACGAGCATCGGATAGACACCGCTGTATTCAGTGAGTCCTTTTTCTATATGGACGAACAGCATATCGCCGACAATCTCACCGAGCGATATTCCGACGATCTTGCCTTTGGCTCTGAGAACCGCTCCGAAAAGGTGGTATTCGCAGAAATGACGAAGCGCTTCTATCACCTTATTGCTCTCCTCGCTCGCCGCTTCGAACGCTTTCAGCCGTTCCGCTTTGTAGGCGGTATAGAATTCGAGCGCCTGCGTTCGGTTTTCACAGGTGATCTCATCGAAGCTCCAGTCGGGATAGGTCTTTTTAAAACGGTTGATATGGTTGCGCTGTCCGTTGTATTTTCTGCCTGAAAGTGTAATGATGTCATTCGCGTCGTAGATGTAATCGAACAGATCGCGCTGCGGCTGCGCATCAAGGCAGTATACCGGTGTTATATCGTCAAGCACGCGCTGAGTGACTGAGCAGAGTTCAAAAGGAATGCTGTTTTGCTCACATGCCTTAATTATATTCCCGACCGCCTTCACGTTGTCGTTTCCGAGAAACGTGAAGACCGTATTCCCGTCAAGCTTTGCGCGGATATAAAGGATATCGTCTTTAATATAAAAATACGTATCATACCAATCGCGCCACATAAGCAGTCCGCCGACGGTGAAATCGCAGATGTGCTTTTTGTATTTATTAAAAAACGGATATAGTGTTTCTATATCCGAAACTTCAAGCTTTTTATATACATTCATATATTTTTTCCTTCGCATTTTCATTCTACCGAATATTTTATCACTGCGCAAAGCTCTTGTCAACGCAATTATTGCCGAAGCACATTGACAAAAGAGCTTTTTTATGTTATCTTCTATTGAATAAACCAAAAGGAAGCCGGAACGATGATATACAATGAATTAACAATACACACGAATACTGCCGGCGCGCAGCCGGTAGCCGACCGCCTTATCGCGCTTGGCGTGACATATTTCGTCACTCAGGATCCTGAGGATTTCAAGGAGTTTCTACACGATAAAAGTGTTCCGTGGGATTATGTAGACGACAGTCTTATGAAGCTTGCCGAAGGCGAAAGCCTTCAGATTCTGTACCTCTCCGATTCAAATCAGGATAAGGCGCTGGCTGAAAGCGTCAAAAACAGTATTTCCGCGCTCAGAGAAACGGAAAAAGGCTTCGGAAGTCTTGAGATAACCGAGAAACAAATCGACGATAACGATTGGGCAAATAATTGGAAGCAATATTTCAAGCCGCTCGAAATAGGCGAAGACATCGTAATACAGCCATCATGGGAAAAATACGAAGGCAACAGGAAAACAATACTTGAGCTTGATCCCGGCAGCTCATTCGGCACCGGTCAGCACGAAACAACTGCGCTTTGCTTGACTGCTCTTGAGCAGTTTATTCACACGCATAAAAACGCTGTCATAGCAGACATTGGTTGCGGAAGCGGAATACTCGGCATCGCTTCACTCAAGCTCGGTGCAAAAAGCGTAGCGGCAGTAGATATAGACGAGAACGCCGTCGCCATCGCGCAGGAGAACGCAAAGAAAAACGGATTTGCCGCGCCGCGTTTTACGGCTATATGCGGAAATGTGAATGAAAACCGCTATCTTGCAGCGCGTATCGCCTCTCTCTCGTGTGATCTGATACTCGCGAACATCGTAGCCGACGTGCTTATAATGATGGCTCCCGTTTTCGCGGCGTCGCTCACCGCCGGGAAGACACTCATCTGCTCAGGTATAATAGCCGAGAAAAAAGATGCAGTAATTTCTGTGCTGGCTTCTCACGGTTTTAAAAGAGAAAAGGAATACGAGAAAAACGACTGGGTCACTGTCGTTTTTACAAAAAAATAAGTACGCATATTATTAAAGCTGCCGTACCGTGCATATCACGATACGACAGCTTCTCTTATTATTGTTACGCCCACGGGTTCGGTATGGAAACGGTGCTCTCCTGTGCGCTTTCGTCAGTGCTTTCGTCGACGCTGACATCAGTACTTTCATTCACTGATTCATCCTCGCTCGTCTCAGGCGCGAGCGCTGCGTGTTCCCAGCAATAGCAGTTTACCGCGTGGCCATCCTTGATACGCGTTATTCCGCAGTATCTGTCAATACCCACTGTTGAATAGAAGAACGGAAGCGTGTTCGGATATTCATCGCTTGAATATGCTTCAGGCATTACCGTTGTTGCATCCACCGGACGATACATATACTGTGCGTCCGTGACATATACCTGAAGGGCAAAATCCCTCGATTCATTAAGCACGAGCGCAATATCGACGAGATTTTCCTGTGGGCAGTAATCACATGCGACCGCTTGTGTCACGCTGTCCCATTTCACGACGATGTGCTTGTCACATTCCTCTGTCGGCTCAGTGCCTATCAAGAAATACCCCGTTTCCGAGCGATCGCCGCGCAAATCAAGCGCACAGCTGTCGCTCAGAAGCATGCCGCTGTCCTTGCAATAGGTTACCTCTATAACATCACCGGGCACATCAAAGGTCTCGAAGACACCGCCTTCTTCTTCGTATATTCTTTCATGCAACAGTATCATCACCTGGTCCCAAAGCTGCATGGCAGGGTTGGATGTATATTTAGACAGCACCTTGTTGTTGTCATAGCCAAACCATGTCGCTCCGACATAATAGGGAGTATAGCCGCAGAAATATCTGTCGCGGTCTTCGGCGGTCGTACCGGTCTTACCCGCTACCTGAAGCGTCGGGAAGTGTGATTTTTTGTTCAATGTGAGCTTATAACCGGTACCGGAAGGCTGCGTGACGACATTTTCGAGCATCTTCGTCATTATATAAGCCGTACTTATCTTGAGTACATTCTCGTGTTCCTCCTGCTGCTCAAGAACTATCGTACCGGACGAATCGGTTATGACCGAATATAGTCTCGGAGCGGAGTATGTTCCTTCGTTTGCAAGCACAGTGTAGCCTGCACACATATCACGAACCGTCACACCGAAGGTCATAGCACCGTGTGCCATAGGCGAAACAGCTATATCGGTATAATACGTTCCCGCGGAGCTTGTATACGATTTCACAAGTGTGGAAAAATGAAGCTTTTGGGTAAGAAAGTCAAAGCTGCGCTGCGGTGTCATCTCGGTTACGAGCTTCGCAGACACGGTGTTGAGCGAACGGTAAACTGCATAATTTATCGTTGTGAGTCCACGGTAGCCAGCCGGCGAGTTGACAGGCCAGGTCTTGTTCGATGTGGTGGGGTCCTCGGGGTCTTTCTTTTCAGTTACGAGCGGTGTATCATCTATTACCGCTCCGTAGGTTATAAATCCGTTTTCAAGTGCGAGCGAATATACGGAAAGCGGTTTTATTGATGAACCGCACTGACGCGTGCTTTGCGTTGCCCTGTTGAGTCCGCGCGATTCCTTCTTTTCGCCGCGTCCGCCGACGATTCCGAGCACATCACCTGTATCAGGGTCCATGACAACCATCGCCGACTGCGGGATTATCGTATCCTCTTCGCCGTCAAAGGTGAAATTTTCGTATACACTTTCCATGCTTTCCTGGACGAATGGATCCATACACGTGACTATCTTCAGTCCGCCCGAATACAGATATGCGGAGGCTATTTCCTTTGAATACCCTTTTTTTGCCATGAGGTCTGCTATAACCTCGTCGATAACAGCGTCAATATAATAGGAGTGTATTGTTTCCGTGTATTCCTTATCATCCTCGGCGAAAGTCAGTTCCTCTACTGCATACGCATCCCTGTACTGTTCCCACGTTATACATTCCTGCTCATACATGAGCTTGAGTACTGTTCTGCGTCGTGTAAGGTTGTTTTCGGGGTTTCGTATCGGGTCGTATTTTGTAGGCGATTTCGGGAGTGATGCAAGAGCCGCGCATTCTACGAGCGAAAGCTCTGAGACATCCTTCCCGAAATATGTCAT
>CAZFZL010000033.1:0-15070 GCA_964523005.1 uncultured Oscillospiraceae bacterium | reverse complement strand
TCGCGGACAGCCTTTATATACTATCACATCACCTTCGCTTTGTCAACACCTTTTTTCGGTTTTTTTGCACAAGTTTAAGCGTATATTTTTTCTTTCAGATGTGCAATTTTGTATCGAGGCCGGAAAATGCCCCGAAAAAAGACTAACACTGAAAACGCACGTCAATAATGAGCAAAACACACAAAGGCGGTAGAAAACCAATGGTCACACTGTTTTTACGCACGGTTATATTCTACATTATACTGACGGCGTGTATGCACCTGATGGGCAAGCGGCAGCTCGGCGAGCTGCAGATGACGGAGTTTGTTGTCGCGATGATGCTGTCTGATATGGCAGTGATACCGATAACCGACAGCGACATACCGCTCCTGCACGGCATCATACCGCTCGTCGCCCTCTCATGTCTTGAGGTCATATCGGCGTATGCTTGTCTGAAATCCCCCGCGTTGCGTCGTCTTGCCGAAGGAAGACCGATCATTCTGCTCGGCAAGGGAAAGATTGACGAGAAAAATCTCTCGCGCACGCGAGTTTCGCTCGACGACCTGTTTGCGGCGGTGCGCGGTAACGGTTTCCGGGACATAAGCGAAATACAATATATAATAATGGAGCAATCCGGCAAGATCAGCGTTATCCCCTATATTGCGAGCAGCCCTCTCTCGACGGCTGACGCAGGAAAATCACCCGAAGAAACGGGGATCGCTCACGCGGTCGTGCTTGACGGACGAATAAACGAAGACGCGCTCAGCGCAGCGGGACGCACGAAGGAATGGCTGACAGATAAGATAGCAAAAAGCAAAACAGCGCTTGACGAAATACAGTACATGACGCTCGACGACAGCGGAAAGTCCAGAATAAAGGAAAAATCAAAATGAAAAATTTCATCATTTCTCTCATCATACTTGCGCTGATATGCTCGTTTCTCACGTTCAACGCAATCAGGCAGGACGCTGTCGTTTGTGATCTTGAAGCGATGCTTGATGCGCTCGACAGCGATCCGCGGCAGTCAGCGGCAGAATGCAGTGCAGCTCTCGCGTTCTGGAACGAGCAAAAGGACCGCTTTTCGCTCACACTCCAGCACAGCGATGTCGAGCAGATGACGAACGTCCTCACACAGCTTGCAGCGTACGCAGAAAGCGGCGACGAAGCCGAATACTCCGCGTCGCTCGCGCTCGCCAAAGAAACGGCGCAACTCATATCAAAGGCCGAAAAGCCCACGTTCTACTCGATATTCTGAGCTTCTTCCGATTAAAAGGCATTTATCCTTGACAGCGGTTCGCGTATATTATATAATATAGGTAGAAATTCGGAAAGGCAGTGACCGTTTTGAAAGAAAAGCTCGTCGCACCGTCGCTTCTGGCATGTGATTTTACAAGAATAAAGGAGCAGACGGACACGCTCGCCGCCGCAGGCTGCAAAATACTGCATCTTGACGTTATGGACGGCGTATTCGTGAAAAACATCTCATTCGGACAACCCGTAGTCGCTTCCGTCAGGAAGGCTTCGCCGCTGATACTCGACACTCATCTGATGATAACCGATCCGATACGCTACGTTGATTCGTTTTCCGCGGCAGGCGCCGATATAATAACCGTCCACCTCGAAAGCGCGCCCGACATCGCCCCGGCTCTGAAAAGAATACGCGCGCTCGGTAAAAAAGCAGGGCTTTCGATCAAGCCTGCCACCGATCCGGAAAAGCTCATGTCGCTGCTGCCGCTTTGCGATCTCATTCTCATCATGACAGTCGAACCGGGCTTCGGCGGTCAGAAGCTTATACCTGAAACGCTCCGCAGCATCCGCGCTGTCAGGAAGGCAGTCGACGACAGCAAAAGCGAAATATACGTCGAAGCGGACGGCGGCATCGGGGCTGACAACATAGCCGACGTCTCCGACGTAGGAGCCGATATTGCAGTCGCCGGCAGTGCGGTTTTCGGTAAACAAAATATCGCAGGCGCGCTGCGAAATCTCACAACGCTTATGAATACATAGACAGAACCGCCTCAAGTGCTCTTTTCACAGGGGTCAAAGCAATCAATATACCAAGCCGCTCCGCAGACTTTCGTGCAGGGGCGGCTTTTTGCCGTTTGAATATTTTTCTGCCCGTCGCAGAAAGTCATATCAACAAAAAGAAAGGGAGAACCATTATTATGAAAAACGAAATTGCAGTATTTCTTGCCGTCGTGCTTTTACTGTGCTTCGTATCTTGTGACGATGCACCGTCCGAACAGAGCACACCGGTGGGAAGCACCTCGAAAACGGAAACCTCCGGCACTGCGCTGACAAGCGAGCCGGAAACAAGCGAAGACGAAACGAGCATACCGTTTGTAAGCGACTACCCGGATGACGGTTATTGCTGTTGTCTGCACGGATGGGCTCAGGATTATGAAACAGGTTTTCATGTAATTGGCTTGCCGTTCTATTCAGACACTAATAAAAATGTGGGAATTTGTTTCCCACTTGAGCAATATCTCGAATGGTGTAATGCGCCCCAAAAAGATGAGTATGTCCGTCCCTGCCTTGCGAGCGATAAAGATTATATACTCGCTGAAGTGCAGCACAATATAGCCGAGTTCATACGGGAATTTGATGTCGACAAGGAAAAAAACAAGACGCTGTTATTATACCACCTACTCTTATTTTGCCGGATATTACGATCTTGATCTTCTGTTTGACGATGAATACGATGTAATATGGGAGACTTTCGTTGACAATATTAATTATCGCCGCGCACAAGTTTACGCACGTCAAATTGAACGTGGTATAATGACAGCGCTTATCAGAAAATATATAGACAAAGATTATTCGCCGGTCGCCGATGAAAGTAACATGTGTAATCTTTATTCGATAACGCAGTTCGTAGCGATGTACAACAACGATCCGGAGCTTGCTGAGATGATGGCGAAGCTTGAGACCGGGGAAGTATATCCCATGGAGATCAACGAATGGCTGTGCGTAATTGATTAATAACAGAAAAGCGCGAAGCTCTCACATCGGAAGAATATACCGATAAGAAATCAAGCTTTTGAAAAAACGCTGCCGGTTCAGTCGAGCCGGCAGCGTCTTTATATGAATGCAGCAACACTTTTTATCGCTTTCGAGCTCTTAACCATCCGCGGGCCAAATCCTTATAGTAATTAAACTCGTCCGTTTGGTGAAACAACGCCAGAAAAACCGCATTTGGAATTAAAGCCACCAAACACATCATGATAAAAAAGTTTAAGTATTGCACTCCGCCGTTAAACACAACGGACGAAAGATATTTCATTCCAAGCACCAGTACCGCCAAGAGCAACAGTCTCAGAACAAATTTAACGTAATACGGTTTCACCGGCTTGCCAAACCCCTCCTTATGCAGCAGCCAAGGGTCATACCAAAGATTCACGCAAGCTCTGGAAATGGATGTGGCTGCCAGAACGCCTGCCACTCCCCAACGGAATCCCAACCCGAAGGAAAGCACAACGTTCAGAACAGATACGATAAGAGGCCGGTACTGCCCTTGTGTAAACAGCCCCAGTGTAGAGCGGAAGGTCCACAGCGTATTCATATATCCTGCCACAAGAAAATTGATTCCGAAGGCGACGATCACCCCTTCTCCCATCGTATAATCATCACCCAGCCACAACGTGACAAAAGGATTCAGCAATGTGATCAACGCAACCGTGGAAAAACCGTACAGCCAGAAATTCATAAACTCCACTCTGCAAAACAAGCGGTATCCGGCTTCACGATCCTCTTTTGCAAAAAAATTCCCCAGTCCGGCCTGGATGGCGCTTGTGATCTGCGTCAAAAGCCCTGTGACAGCCTCCGCGATCATAATGAAATTGGATAGCAGCCCTACCCATCCGATACCGATGATCGCAGATATTATAACATTGTCCGTACTGTTAAGGACAACGTGAGAGACCCTTGACAGCATAAGTGCCTTGACGTCCTTGAATATGCGCGTCGTCTCCGCCTTCGGTAGCTTTTCACCGTCAGCTCCTCTTTCTTTCAAAGCCGGATAAAGGCGGTTGACCTTGATCGCCAGTGCGATGTTTTGTCCTGCAGTACATATGATCTGCGTCACAAGATATATCGTATAGCTGCGAAAGCACAGGAGAAGCACGATCTGCAGCGTTGATTTGATAATATTGAAAGCACTGTTGTAACCGGATATTATATATGCTTTCTGATCCGCTTGCAGCAGCGAACTTTTATAGGCAAAAAACCAGTATGTTGTGACTGTATCCAGAAGGAAAAGAATGTAATAAAACGTCAACCCCTGAACATCCGGAGCGTCCTTTATCAAAAACTTCAGAAACGGTATCAGGCAAAGTCCAATGACTAAAATAACCGTTCCGATGATCGAATACACCTTTTTGTAAAGCTGCATCAATAATTTCAGCTTTTGATGATCCCCTTGTGCCAGCGGACGGTACATGCTGTATACCATAGCAGTGCCGAATCCCAATTCCACCAAAGACAGAATGGAAAGAATGCTGGTATACAGACCGTTTACTCCCAGGTAGTCACTCGCCAGGCATTTAATAAATACCGTTCTGACCGCAAAGGAAGTAAGCATGATCAAAATGCGGTATATGAAACCGCTTGCCATGTTAAAAAGCGAATTTTTGATTCTGCTGTTGTTATCCATTGTGTTTAATATACTCGGATTTTCTCAGTGATGAGCGATCATAATCATATTCCATATCAAGATATATCCTGTTCATGCTCTTGAGCTGTGAGTATTTTTCCGTGTTTCTGTATATAAGCACCTTCGCCGGATTGCCGCCGACGACAGCGCAGTCAGGCACATCCTTTGTGACAACCGCACCGGCTCCGAGTACTGCGCCTTCGCCCACGGTAACCCCGGGCATGATCATCACGTGCGTTCCGACCCATACATTCTCGCCTATTACAACACGCTTTGATACCATCCGTCTGTCGTAGGGTATCATTGTCAGATCGTCGGCGTTGTAATTGTGGTTGCTTGTCCAGATCTCCACATTGCGCGATATGATCACTCCGCTGCCTATCGTTATTCCGCCGTCCGCTCTCGCGTAGAAATTGTCACCGATCCACACATTGTCACCGATGGTCAGGTTGTCCGGAGAGGAAATCTTCGGGTTGCTCCGGATATGTACATTTCTTCCCACGTGCTTGAAGGTCCTGTACAGTTTATACAGCCTTCGCCGGTAAAACCAATCGGCAATACAGATATGGATCCTCGCAGTCAGTCGCATAATTCATCCCTCAATACAATGGCTTTTCTCTGCCGAGCATTTTGTAATAAACGCACCTGGCAGTATATCTTGCTTCACGCTTCAGCTTTGCAGCAGTCTTTTCCCAAAACATTTTGCAGATTGCGTTTGAGTACCCGATCTTCTGCGCCAGTCGATAAAACTCATCGCGATCAGGGCTCCGCTCCGGCGACTCCATGATGTTTTTGTTATAACAAATCACCGTTTCAGCGTCGATCGGATGGCTGTCAATATCAAGACTCTGCAAAAAATTCTTTCCCTTTTGAGTATTGATCAAGACCGCCGACAACCCCGTGTTGTCATCAAACTGCGGTATTTCCGATTCCGCGCCCCAAAAATCACCGACGGTCAGATCCGCGCCTGACCGAAAGGCGCGAAACCTGCAGTGGTAACAGCTCTCCTTCAAGTAAGTGCTTCCTAAAAACCCTCTCATATAAGCATCCGCGGTATAAGGCTTGCTATAGCTGCCGCCGGATGAAAACGCAGCGGTAACAGAGCTGTGGTGCCACCCTTTGCTTTTATCGCGAAAGCGCAGAGCGGTAAGTCCGGAACGCTTCTTTGTTTCCAGCAGTTTAATATAACTCCGGAGCATTTGTTCGCTCGGTATCCCGTGGCAGACAACCTCCATGAGTATCAGATTATTGTATTCTCTGCCCAAAAAAGCCCTCAGACCGGCGACCTGACACGGACAGCCGGTAAACAAAACGAGCCTTTCATGATCCAGATATGATCTTATCTGAGAAAAACAGTCTCCCATATCGCTTTGCGCATATTTCGAACCCATCATTTTGTGTATGTCGTCCTCAGATTCCGTACAGATGTGCCTGACCTTGAAATTCTCATCGAAAACCGCGCCGCATATAATCCCGTTTTTCGTCAGAATCTCCTCTACGGCTGCGGAAAAAATGCCTCCGGATGTGCTTGCTTTTCTGATTTCGCTATTCCGGTGACGCGCGATCACGGCTTCAGGAGCGCACGTCGGCTGTATTGCAGCATCCTTTATCACGGGGCAGACTTTTTCACATTTATTACATCCCACACACTTTGAAAAATCAATGCGCGGGTATTTAAAATCCAAAACCGGAGCTTCAAATGAAATCGCATGTACCGGGCATATGCAGACGCAGCTGCCGCATAATACACAATCCTTGTAAGCGACCGAATCAATCATAAAAGATCTCCCATAAAGCGGCGCCTGCCGTCGTCTGTGTTTTGCACCGCATCAAATATATCCCATTTTATAGCTGTTAACAGTATATCATAAACAAATCAACATGTCAATAGAAGCCGTTTCGGACACAAAAAAACGGCCCCCGAAGGAGCCGCTTGTGTGCTTATATTTTTCAGTCCTTGTCTTTGAGAGCGACGGAAAGCGTGTCTCTTGCGATGACGAGCTCTTCGTTGGTCGGGATGACATAGATACGCACTCTTGAGGACGGCGCGGAGATGTCAGCAGGCTCGGGGAGCGTGCGCGCAATCCTGTTTTTCTCTTTATCGAGCTTTATGCCGAAGAAGTCCATGTTCTCGCATATCATCTCGCGCAGCTGCACGTTGTTCTCGCCTATACCGGCAGTAAACACGAGCGCATCGATGCCGTCCATGGCGGCAGTGTACGAGCCGATGTATTTTTGTATCTGGTACGCAAGTATATCGAGCGCGAGCTTCGCCTCTTCGTCGCCGGCGTTGATCTTGTCCGCTACGTCGCGAAGATCGCTTGCGCCGCACATACCGTAAAAGCCGCACTGCTTGTTCATCCAGTCGCCCATTTTATCCGCCGGGATGTTTTCCTTTTCCATTATGAACGGGATTATTGCCGGGTCGACCGAGCCGCAGCGCGTTCCCATTATCACGCCTTCAAGCGGCGTAAATCCCATGCTCGTGTCGACGATCTTTCCGTCCTTGACCGCGCCTATCGACGAGCCGTTTCCGAGGTGGCAGGTGACGATCTTCGTGCCCTGTGCTTTTCCGCCGAGATATTCTATCGCCTTGGCGGAGACGTAGCGGTGCGAAGTGCCGTGGAAGCCGTAGCGGCGGATCGTATAGCGTTCGCGCACGGTCTTGTCGATCGGGTAGGTATATGCCTTTGCCGGCATCGTCGAATGAAAATCCGTATCTATAACTAGCACCTGCGGGATGTCGGGCATACTTTCGATGCAGGCGTTGAGTCCCATTATATGAGCCTTCGTATGGACAGGCGCATTACCTATGCATTTATTGAGGTCGGCTTTTACGGAATCGTTGACGAGCACGGGCTTTATGAGCCATTTGCCGCCGTTGACTATCCGGTGACCGACCGCCGATATTTCGTTGAGGCTCTTGATGACGCCGTATTCGGACGAGAGAAGCATATTTATCATCTTCATCGCCGCGTCGGTATGCGTTCTGAGCCTTTCGTTATCAGAATATTTCTTGTTGTCGCACAGCCTCGTATAGCTTGCCGCTCCGGTCTCCTCCGTTTCGCTTATCTTTTCGCACAGTCCCTTGCAGAGCACCTGCTCGGTGTCCATATCGAAAAGCTGATACTTAAGCGAGGACGAACCTGCGTTAACGACCAAAATAAACATAAAAAAATTACAGTCCTTTCCTGTTGACGTTTCCTGAATATAAGATTATAATGGAGTATACTATATTTTTTAGAGCTTTTCAAGCGTTTCGGGGAGGTTTTTTGCCATAAATAAAAAAAATGCCCTCTGCGGTGTCATATGCGAATACAATCCCTTCCATCGCGGTCACGAATATCAGCTGTGCGAGCTAAAAAAGCGCGGCTTTGACGCGGTATGCATTATGAGCGGTGCTTTCGTACAGCGCGGCGATATTCCGGTTTTCGACAAATACGCGCGTGCAAGGGCGGCGGTCGGCTGCGGTGCGAAGCTCGTGTACGAGCTTCCGTTCCCGTATTGCTCGCTCGGCGCGCGTGATTTTGCGCGCAAAGGTGTATTCACAGCCGCTTCGCTCGGGCTTGACGCGCTCGCCTTCGGGTGCGAAGACCCGGAAAAGCTCATGCTTGCAGTTTCTGCAATGAACGAAAGCGACGCAAGCAGGCGCATCACGCGCCTGATCGACGAAGACAACGCTCTGTCGTATCCGCGTGCGCGCCAGAAATACCTCGCTGAGATGATCGGAGACGCGAATTTCATAGCTCGTCCGAACAATATCCTCGCGCTCGAATATATGCTCGCACCGCACGAAGGACTGGCCATGCTGCCACTCAGGCGCGACCCGTCGTACTCATCCGCCGCCGAGCTGAGAACGATTGAACGCGGCGAAATGCTCGCATCGCTGCCGCCGGCCGCGATGCGCGCGTTTGAAAACGAGCCTGAGTACAGCATATCACGTCTAACCGAAGCGATAATAGCGTTTTTACGTTCAAAAAAGCCGCAGGAGCTTGACAGTATATATGACATGACGTTCGATCTCGCGTGCCGACTGACGGCAGCAGCGTCATCCGCACGCACGCTTCCGGAGCTTTTGGACAGGCTCAGAGCGCGTACATTTACCGATTCCAAGCTCCGCCGGCTTATGCTCAACGCTTATTTCGGCGTCACGCGCGAAAACGCGCTTGCCAATCCATCGTATACTGTATTGCTTGCAGCCGCGTCCGGCGCAACTCCGCTCGCCGGCGAGATCGCGTCACGCACCCGGATACCGGTCGTCACGAATCCCGGCTCATACAAATCAATCCTTTCCGGCAAAGTCTCCGAAGCCTTTGAGCGCGCGCTTCGCGCCGAAAGCGTCGTATCGCTCTGCTGCGAAGGCGATGTGCCGGCACAGCTCTCACGATCGCCCTACATTGGCTGAAGAGAAGCGAGTATATCTATGAACTCATGCGCTTCTCTGACGGTATTGTGTTTTCCCATGCTCACGCGCACAGCGCCGCCCGCCGGTGTTTTCAACGCGCTGTGAGCAGCAGGCGCACAATGATAGCCGCCACGCACGCATACGCCGCGTTCTCCGAGCATACGCGCCGCGATTTCGCTGTCGATGCCCTCAATATTGAACAGTATTACCGGAAGCGAAAGCGCACATTCACCGTAAAGTCGGATTTTTTTCATATTACGCATCTCGCACGAGATGAACGAGCTGCATTCATACGCCTCATACAACGCCGTATCGTATTCATCCAGCGCCACAGAAAGCCCGGCTATCGCCGGCGCGTTGAGCGTACCGGCTTCAAGTCTGTCCGGCAGCAATGACGGCATATCGTATTCAAGCGAAAAGCTGCCGGTGCCGCCTTCGATGAGTGTTGCCGGAAGCGGACACGACGAGCCGAACAACACCGCAGACGAGCCGAACGGCGCTCCGAGCCCTTTGTGAGTGGACAGCACGAGCGCGTCTATACCGCTCCTGTCAATATCTATATCGACATAACCGCCGCTTTGCGACGCGTCAACAATACACAGCGCTTTTTCGGCGTGAGCCGCGGCGGCGAGCTGTTCTATCGGAAGTATCTGACCGCATATGTTAGAGGCGTGCGTTATCACAACAAGCGATGTGCCGGGTGTGAGCACCTTCAGGAACGAATCGATGGTACGCCTGTCGCTCCATCTATCCGTCCTGAAGCTTTCGACCTTTATAATCCCGTCGGCTTCGAGCTTTTTCAGCGGACGCATCACGCTGTTGTGCTCAAGATCAGAGCATACAACCTTTGTGTGAGGCTTCACAAGCCCTTTTATTGCGATGTTAATTCCGCAGGTCGCCGTATGACAAAACACGACGTTTTCAGACTTACAGCCGAACACGCCGGCTAATTTCTCGCGTGCCTCAAAGACGGCCTCCGACGCGTTTTGCGCGAGCCTGTATCCGCCGCGGCCACCGTTGCCGCAGCAGGAGTAAAATTCGTACTGCCTTCGCAGCGCCGCTGATGATTTCGGATACGAGGTCGCACTGTTGTCAAAATATATCATGATATTCTTCCTTATATATGATCGTATATCATTTCGGTCCGAGCACCGCAAGCACCGTAGCGCCTGCACGCGCAGCGGATGCACTCGCCGCTTTTTTGTCTTTCTCGGCTATTCTCAGACCATAGCCGCAGCCCCGTATCTCTCTAACGCGCGGCGATCTTATCAGCTCAGAGCTTATACCGCTTTCATTCAACGCCTTCTGAGCCTTGAGCGCATACGTCACGGAAGAAAACACGAGAATGGTCTCATTCATTTTTATGACTTTCCTTTCCCGTTTATTAATACTGCCGTGCATGAAGCACGGTATTTTACTTTCTCTCTTTCCATTATATTCACATGAATGCTTTTCGTTCCTTTTCGCATATCTATTTTGTGATGACATCACACGAGCTGTGCAGCACACGAGCTGTGCAGCACACATCTTGCTTTTATACCTGTATAAATAGAATTTGTACCTGTTTTTACTCAAACAAAAGTTGACATAATTGAAATATGAAGTATAATTAAAGTATATATACCGTATGTGAAGAATCACGGTGGGAAGAGATAACACATGAAAAAACACAGACGCCTGTCGATGCTTTTATGCTTAATAATGCTTCTATCATTTGCGTCCTGCTCCGGAGACGGTGAGGAAAGCAAGCCTGAAGGAGTGAACATTGTGAGAGACACCGGAAAATATATCACTGTATCGCCAGAAACGACAGATGAAGCGCTTTATAAAAATCCCGGCAAGGGCTGGATACTCTACGACAGCAACGGAACGTTCAACATGCAGACAGATGCAGCATGGGCGATCGCTTCGATCGCATACGTTCGTTTTTCGTGGTATGAGATAGAGACAGCGGACGGTGTATATGATTTTTCACCTATCGACGAATGCATCGCGCAGGCGAAAGCGCACGGCACAAAGCTCGCGTTCGGTGTGATGGCGTGCAATCCGTCGTCTTCAGTCGATTACTGTACGCCGAAATTCATACTCGACCGTGACGACGTAAACGATATTACAGTTAACGTCGCAATACCCGGTACGACGCCCTTCGACACACACATCGTCGATTTCACCGATCCGGGTGAGGGTTATTACGTAAAGGTCACGCAGCTTTGCGAAGCACTTGCCGAGCGCTACAAAGACACCGGAGACGTCGAATATATAGACATACGCTCCTACGGCTCGTGGGGCGAGAACACGCACTCTTGGCTTGAGGGCGACGAAGGGATACTCGACTCGTCGCGCTATGACGGCGGAGTGAACACCGAAGTTATGGCGAAGGTGTGGCAGATATACATCGACGCGTTCAAGGACACCGGAATACAGCTTATGACAGCGTGGGGTTACGGATGTCTGGGCTGTGAATCCTACGCGATAAAGCAGCTTTATTATGATGCCGCCGAACAAGGTGTAGGTGTCAGACGTGACGGCTACGGTGACTCAAACGGCTGTATGGGCTGTGAAACGCTCTGGTCACTCAACAAGGCAGCCGGCGCTCTTGAAATGCCCGGTGGTTACGCCGGCGTTAAAAACGGAGGCTTCACCGGTGAAGACCTGCTCGCCGGTCCGCTCGAGAACCGCGCTTCGTATTATCCGCTCGGCGCGTACGGACGCGACGGGGTCAACATGCTCAACGATCTGTCGGATGAAATCGAAGCGATCACCAACAGCATCGGCTATCATTTCACACTCACCGAAGCGACATTCTCGCAGTCGCTCGGTATAAATACGACCGGCACGATAGAGATGAAGTGGCTCAACGACGCAACGGCAAAGCTGTTCCTTGAATCTAACGTCTCCCTCGCTCTGCTCGACGCGGACAATAACGTCGTCGACACCTGCGTACTCAACGGCGTTGACCCGACCGACTGGGTGTGCGCGATGGATCGCCTTACCGACGACAGCTTCAACCGTGCCTACGCTGAATTCCGTTTCGAGGCTGATGCAGCCGGCGGACCGTATAAGCTTGCCGTCGGACTGTCAACGGCTTACTCTGACACGCCCGATATACAGATAGGCAACACGGGAAAGACAGACGAGCTTTGGTATGTGATATACGACGAAGCGGACGGCGCTCAGGGCAGCGACAACTACGCCGCTTCAGCAAAAATAACGGCTTCCGCTTCGCTTGCCGGCACTGATGCCGCAAGCGTCCTCACCGGCGGCAGCTCCTTCTGGTGCGCAGGCTCTGACGGCGAACAGACGCTGCTTGTCGAGCTTGAGCAGTCGCAGACGCTCAACGAGCTTACGATAGACTGGGGCGAATACTACGGCTCCGATTTTACAATAAGCGTTTCAGAGGACAACGCGTCGTGGACGCAAGTGTACGGAAACAGCGGTATTCTCACGGAAAGCTGCACGCTCGGCGGCGTGAGCGGAAAATACATTCGTATCACGATAACGAAATTCGCCATGCGTGAGATAACGTACAGTAAGATCATCCCCGAAACAGGCACACAGCTGCTGAAAAACGGATCGTTCGAAAACGGTTCTGACGGCTGGGACGGAATAAACGAAGATCAGATATCATTCACCGGCGGCAATGCCGCGCTCGGCGCAGGAAAAACCGTCTCGCTTTCACAGTGGCTGCTGCGGACGTTCGAGCTGACCGGTCCCGGCACATATGAGCTTTCAGTCGATGTATATAACGAAGGCACAAAGCCCTACGTCAAAGCCGCGCTCGGCCTGCGCTGGCAGGCCGAAGCGACAGCTACGGTCGGATGGTACGGCCCGTCGAAAAATCTCACCGAAACCGTCACGGTAACATCGTCAGGCAAATGGGAAACGTATACGTTCATCTTCGACGCGCAGTGGGAAGGTCCGATCGAATATGCTAAGCTCACTCTAAGTGCCTTTTCTTCAAATGAAATTAACATGACGCTCGACAACATCACCCTTGTAAAAACGAGCGGGATAAACGGCGAACGCAACGAAATCTATTCCAACGGGCAGGAAAACTGCACGATATACTCGATAAAGATAAAATAGAGGAACGTGAATGGAACTATTTGACAGAAGCGAAAGCGTACCGGCATGGATAAGCTTTGAAAATAAAACCGGAGCAAAGGGTTCCGGCGGCTGTAAAAACAACGGTGCCAAATCACAGGCTGACACCATATGCCCTCGCGATATTCTGACTCTCTGTGATGTTAACGGCTCAGGAGTAATACGTCGGATATGGATAACGATAGACCGTAAAACGCCTGAATTTCTCAGAGGAATACGGTTGAAAATGTATTGGGACGGATGCGTAACACCAGCGGTCGACGTTCCTCTCGGCGATTTCTTCTGTATGAACGCCGGTGCAATGTACTCATTTGAAAACGAGTTTTTTTCATCGCCCGAGGCTCGTTCGTTCTGCTGCTTCATTCCGATGCCGTTTCATACGAACGCGAAAATCATCGCCGAAAATATGACTGACGACACGGTCGGCTGCTTCTTTTACGACATCGATCTGACGTATGAGAAGACGGACGACAGCGCGCTTTATTTTCACGCATGCCATACAATAACACAGAAAAACGCGCTTGGTGAAGACTTTGTTCTGATGCCGCTGACGCGCGGCTGCGGCAGATTTCTCGGTACAAGCGTTTGTGTTGAGGCAGATGCCTCTCAATACGGCTCGCTCTGGTGGGGCGAAGGCGAGGTCAAGATATATCTTGACGGCGATAAAGAAAAGCCCTCTCTATGCGGTACAGGCTCGGAGGACTATATCGGCACCGCTTGGGGGCAAGGCTGCTTTTCCCACAGAACGCAGGGCTGCCTTGAGTGCGGCAACGGGCGCGCAGTGTGGTACAGATTTCACAGTGTCGACCCCATTTTTTTCAAAAATGACTGCCGTGTCACGATTCAGGCGCTCGGCGGAGCATTTAGGCGCGATGTAGAAGAGCTTGCGGCACACGGCGCTCAGGTAAAGCCCGTATCACTTGTCACCGACAGCGACTTTTTCCCCCTTGCCGAAACCGGCAATGAGCTCGAAAGTGTATCCGTCGACGGCGGCTGGGTTAATTTCTACCGTTCCGACTCGTGCAGAGCAACATCATATTTTTATATTTCCGAAAAATAAAAAAGAAAAGGGGCTATCGTAAAAGCGACGGCCGCAATAGTGTAAATGAAAAAACTTTCTATAATTATCATCTTGGCCCTTGCATTTATCATTTCATCATGCAGTCCCGATGTAAACGTTTCAACCCCAGAAAGCACCGCGTCAGAGCAATCGTCTCACACAGAGAGCAGCTCTTCTGAAGTATCTGACACATCAGAACCGGAAATTACTGTAATAGACCGCACACAAGATAAAATACTCATTTCCGAGGGATGTAAATATACCGCCTCAGGCGCTCCTCATTCAGCATACAGCGATGACGGCTCAAAGCTTACAGACGGTGTTTTCGGCGGAGACATAGGCGTCGGCTGGGCGACTACGAAGGGCGATTTTATACTTGACCTCGGCGAACGCAGAACAGGCATCGCGGACATAAATATCCTCATGCGCGCAGACAACTGGGGTATTGTTGCCGGCACGACAGCGGAATACTATGTTTCCGACGACAAGAGAGAATGGACTCAGATAGGCACAGTGAGCGGCGATGATGTCAAAAAAACACCTTCAGATGCGACGTGGATGGAATACTCATACCTGCTCGAGCTTGAAGAAGCTGTTTCGGCGCGCTACGTCCGGTTCGTCGTATCCGGTCCGGAAATGAACTTCGCGTGGGTACACGAGCTGTGCGTCTGGAAATATGAAAGCTCCGGTGAGACTGTTCTCCATGATTTCACAGGCACTGACAGCTTCACCAACCTCACCATGACAAACGGAAGCGACTCCGACATGGGTGACCAGGAGGCTCCGGGCTACTGTGTTTACTCAATTAAGGGCTTTAACGGCGTCGAAATGACCGTGGAGCTTTCCGAGATTGATGTCAACACCTTTGACC
>CAZFZL010000032.1:0-15279 GCA_964523005.1 uncultured Oscillospiraceae bacterium | reverse complement strand
TGTTGTGCGCTCCCAACTGCGCTAATGCCCCGTGGGATCGTTTTTGAACGAGGTTATTATACAATAAGCTTTGAATAAAAGCAATAGGAAATTTCGAAAAAGAGGTCGCAATTTATGTATTGGAAGCTTTTATGGATATATCTTGCCGTTGTATCGGTGATCTCGGTGATTATAACGGTCTATGATAAGACAATCGCCGGCAAGAGCGGCGTCAGACGCATACCGGAGGCGGTGCTGCTCGGCTGGGCGGCTGCCGGCGGAAGCGTCGCCATGTTCATAACAATGCGTCTGATACGTCACAAAACACTTCACAAAAAATTTACGATCGGCATACCGGTGATCATTGTTTTACAGCTTGCCCTTATGGGTGCGGTGTACTATATTCTTCATAAATAAAAAACGAGGAAAAAATCATGAGAAAAGTCTTTCACATCGACGACTATCTTGACCGGAGCCGCGGATGCGACGCTACGCAGGCGGTTATTGATATGATAGCGGCTGTGCGCGAAAACGGCGGCGGCACAATTGTGTTTTTCAAAGGTGAATACCATTTCTATGCGCACGAAGCACAGCAGCATACGTGTTATCCCTATGGCTGCGGCGGATCGCAGAAAACGGCTTTTCTGCTGACACAGATGAAGGACGTGACGGTGGACGGCGGCGGCTCGGATTTCGTGTTCCACGGGATAATAGTACCGTTCATATGCGACGGGTCGAAGAATATCGTGCTCGAAAACTTTAAAGTGAGCTATGACAGACCGTTCCACACTGAGCTGCTTGTGACGGGGAGAGACGAAAAGACCGGCTCGTTCGAATGCGTTCTTGACAGAGAGCATTATCCGACGCACACGGAAGACGGGCACTTTGACGCCTTCACGCCCTACATGGAGCTTACTCAGGGAAACAGCCTTCTGACGGAGTATGATGCAGTGCGTAAAGAGCCGGCTTACAGCAGCACCTATTATGTGCTTGACAGAGGGCAGTCGCCCGACGGTAAATACGGCGGCGGCTTTTTCGGCTGGTATTGGACCGAGGAAACGGGCACAGACACGCTCCGGATGTATATGCCGGGCAAGCAGCTTCCGCGCGTCGGGAACGTAATGACATACCTCAACGACGGCAGACCATGCGTGAGTGCGTTCATACACGAAAGCGAAAACGTAACGCTCCGCAACGCCGATGTGTTCGACAGCGGCGGAATGTGCATCGTCGGACAGCTCTCACGCGACATCTTTCTCGATTCTGTGCGCATGAGGCTTGCCGAAAAGGGTGAGATCGGGTACATACCGGGGCGCGTCGTATCGGCGAGCGCGGACGCGACGCATTTCCTCTGCTGCATGGGCAAGCTCAGCATGACGAACTGTGTATTTGACAATATGCTCGACGACGGCACGAACATACATGGGATGTACCGCTTCATATGCGGCACGGAAGGAAAACACACGTTCATAATTAAAAATTCCGAACCCGATACCGCCTCATATTACAGGGAAGGCGACACGGTGAGCGCGGTGAAAATGACCGATTTTCAGGAGATCGTACATGCTGTGGTGAAAGAGGTCAGGCAGGACGGCGCGATTACGAGGGTGACTGTCGACGGCGACGTTTCATGCGTGCCGTGCAGCGGGTACGCGCTGGACAACCTGACAACGGCGCCTGATGAAGTACACATATCGAACGTGAAAACAGGCTCTAACAGACCGCGCGGCTTCCTCATAGCGACGCTTGGCAAGGTGCTTATCGAAAACTGCACGTTCCACAACTCCTCAAGCGGTATCCATATGCAGCCGTTCGGAGAGGTATGCATGGAAAGCCAGGGGGTCGAGGACGTGACGATACGTGACTGCCGCTTCGTGAACTGCGGCTTTTCAGACAACGCGCCGGCAATCAACATCGCTCCGGCGGTGCTAGAGGGCATAGCTCCGGTACACCGGAATATCACCGTGACCGGCTGCCGCTTTGAAACATTCGGCGCGCCTTCGATAAGCGCGAACAACACTGCAAACCTTTGTATAAAGGACAACACGTTTGTGAAGACGAGCGACTACGACCCGATGGCGTTCTGTCGTCAGGTTATATTGCAGGACTGCAATATCTGAAAACGCGATAATTATGGGCAGCAGAGCCAAACGCTTCTGCTGCCCGTTCTTTATATGAACTTTTCCGCTTCAAATACAGCGAGACGGTCGCACCGTTCGTTGTACGGATGACCTGCGTGTCCCTTCACCCAGACAAACGTGACAGAGTGCTTTACAAGCAGCGGGCTGAGCCGTTTCCAAAGCTCGATGTTTTTGACCTCGTTCGGCTTTCCGCGCCGGAAATCCGAACGTATCCATCCTGAGAGCCAATCCTTTTGGATCGCGTCGACAAGGTATTTGCTGTCTGAGGTGAGCACGACAGCACACGGCTCCTTGAGCGCTTCAAGCGCGCATATCGCGCCGAGCAACTCCATGCGGTTGTTTGTAGTGAGCTTTTCGCCGCCGGAAAGCTCTTTTTCCTTTCCGTTGTATACGAGTATGGCGCCGTAGCCGCCGGGACCGGGGTTGCCCTTGCAGGCGCCGTCGGTGTAGATGTTTACTTTTTTCATATATTTATTCTGTGTCAAACCCTATAACCTGCCGCTTTGAGCTTTCGCACGTCCTCACCGAAGAACCGGATGACGGCAAACGAGCCGAAGATGCGTGAGTTGATGCGTTTGTCGTAGCGTTTTTCGAATTCCTTTATATCAAGATTAGAGTTTATGAGCATCGACTTGCCGTCAAGCATACGCGTGTTGAGGATGTTATAAATGACCGACATGGAATGAGAATTGATGAATTCCGTCCCGAAGTCGTCTATCGCGAGCAGGTCACACGTCAGATATTTATCTGACGCTTCCTCGACGCTGTTCCAGAAAGCTCTGACTATCGCCTGGATGCTGTCGTAAATGACGCTGCATCCGGCATCGACCGCCGCACGGCAGACGGCTGCGGTCATGTGTGTTTTGCCAAGCCCGGTACCGCCGTACATAAGCAGATACTGCGGCTTGACGGCGGTGTTTGAGGCAAACACACGGCATATTTCCATGTTTTCTTCAAGTCTCTGACGCGGCGTCACGCCGTTTTCGGCTTTTCCGCAAGCATATGACGGATTGATAGTGTCAAATGACATATTTTCGAGCGTCCTGCCGAGACCGCTTTGAAGATACCTTTCACAGCATATTGCTTTTCTGAAGCATTCGCACATACGCGTGTCGATATAGCCGCTGTCCTTGCACAGCAAACATTCAAACCGCTCGTCGGTGAAATCTGCCGGGAATCCGTTCTTGCCCAGCAGCACGGCGCGCTCGGCGAGAAGCTGTTTATTACGAAGCTCGACATCGTGCAGCCGTTCGCTCAGCCCGTCTGTCCCGCGGCTTATCTGCGCCATGATCCTGCCGGCTGTATTTTCAAGCTCCGCGTCGATGGCAGCGAGCGCCGGGATTGCCGCGTGTGCTTTACGCTGTCTGAGCTTTGCGGCCTCGGCTGCTTTTGTTCTTTTATCCTGGAAGTCTGCGCTGACTTTTTCGTAGGGTGTCATCGGTCTCCTCCGGTGCTGCGTGAATGCGTCACGTCAGTTTTCTGTTTGAAGCTATACGTACAAATTCGTCAAAATCAAACGAATCGTTGTTCTCTTCGCTGTCGTTCGATGATTTGTGGTTTTCCTGCTGCTTTTTTGCGCCGTCAAGCGTCGTTATGCCTTCGCTGTACCAGCGCTCGAGAATGGCATCGGCGTATTTGAAGCTGAATTTTCCTATCGCGTCTACCGTCAGGTCGTAGGCGTATCTGATAAGCTCAAAAGCATACTGCCGCTGACCGAACCAGCGCTCCGTGCATTGCTTTTCGTTCGTCGTGAATGAACGGTTTCCGATACCGAGCAGTATCCTGAGCTGTGACATGCCGTCAGTGACGACCTTTCGCCGCTCGAGGTATTCATCGTATTTTTCGCAGGTGTCTATTTCGTTTTCCTCATACAGTCCAAGCGCTGTTTTGACGAGGTACTGCATCGAGCGCTTGTCGTTGAGCGCGCAGTTTTCGATTATCGCGCACAGCAGATCAAATGGCAGCCCGACGAAGCTGTAAAGATAGTAAAGCGCGTTCAGGTCATTGCGTGTGAGCGTGTGCTTTTCGAACGCCCTCTCACAGACATAGCATACCGCGGCGAAATCCTTGTTATTCAGCTTCGCTTCGGACAGAACAGACGCATCGTATTCCTGCATCGTGCGCACCTTGGAAAGCTTTGCGGGAGCAGGAATCTCGGCTTCCGCCGAGCCGAGTCGCAGTACCTTTGCACCGCGCCAGAAGCCTATCGCGCTCTGTAGCTCCGACTGCGTTATTCCGCACGCTTCGCAAACCTCTGCGTCGTCAAAGCAGCCGTCGCACGCACATATGTATATCAATGCCTTCAGCTCTGCACTGCCTGCGTCTTTAAGAAGATGCAGCGCGCTTCTCGGAAGGAGCATCGCCGAATTGGCAGGGCTTGAAAATTGTCTTTTATCTTCCATCGGCAAAAAACACCTTTCTCGGTAGTTATATCAGTCTGACGGCGCCGTAAAGACCGTCGTACGGCAGTTCAAACGCGCTTTTGACGTATGCGCGGCCGGTATATATTCTAAGCGCAAAAGCTATCGCTTCCGGCGACGCGCCGTCGAATACAGGCGGGCAAGGAAACATCATTTCGCATTCGGCGATGCACGAAGCGCTTTCTGCATCCGGCACATATATGTACGGTACGCCTTCGCCGTCGTATGTGAGCATAAGCTCTTCGCCGCATACGAGCTTTTCTGGGAGCGCTTCGGGAGGCGACATGAAAAATTCCCTTGAAGTGCAGGCTATATCATCGGCTTTGACCTTTTCGTTTGACGGCATGTCATGCGTTTTAAGCAAAGCTATCGCCTCTATGAACGCCGGAGAGGTACCGCAGCAGCCGCCGAGCACGCTGACTCCGCAACAGAGCATTTCGTCCATGAAGCGTGCGAAATCCTCGCTTGTCATTGAATAAACAGGCGTTTCGCCCGAAGTATCGGGTATGCCTGCGTTCGGTTTGACGATGAACGGGATGTGCGCGTATTTGACGGCTTCTTTTATGAACGGTGCCACGGCAGGCAGGTCGGAAACGCAGTTCACGCCGAACGCAGCCGCACCGAGCGACTGCATTGTCAGCAACGACGGGATAAGCGCGTCTCCGCAGAGGGTGCGCCCGTCGGAATTGACGGTGAGTGTAGTATAAACGGGCTTGTCCGACACTGATCTTACGCCGATGAACGCGGCGCGAAGCTCTGAGAGCGACATGAACGTCTCACAGACGAAGCCGTCGACGTACTGTTCCATCGCCTTTGCCTGACGCGCGTATACTGCAGAAAGCTCTCCAAACGTGAGCGTTCCCATCGGGAAGATCATCTCACCTGTCGGTGAAAGATCGCCGAACACTTTTGCGCGTCCGGCGGCGTTGTCCTTTGAAAGCTTCGCAAGCTCACGGTTCAGCTCGTCGGTGCGCGCTTCGAGTCCGTGACGCGCGAGAGCGATTTCGTTTGCGCCGAAGGTCGGCGCGTATACTATGTCACTGCCGGCGTCGATATATGCGTTTTGGAGCTGCCTTACACATTCCGGATGGCAAAGCGCCCATTCTTCAACGCAAACGCCTGCGGGCATACCGCTTTTCGTGAGCATCGCGCCGGTCGAGCCATCAAGTATGATAGGTTTCAACGCGGTGCCTCCTTATGAAATGCCCGGAGCGTCTATTGCAACGGGTGTGAAGGTTGTAATGCAGCGCTCACATATACTGCCGCCGAGCATGACCTCATAGTCGAGCATCAGGCTTCCGCCGGCTTCGTGGAGCGTATCGTTTATCCTGTATGTATACGTCATGACCTGAAGCAGTGCGTCTTCGGAACTGTATGTGCCGGTGCAGGTGCTTTTGTCCTTGAAGACGAGCGAGGACGAGAGAACACCGTCGACATTCATCGACACGCTGCCCTTTGAGGTGTCTATGACGGTGAACATATCCTCAGCTCCTATGTCGAGGCGGTAACCGGCGCGTGTGCGCCTGATGGTGCCCAGCTCGGTCGTGCTGACAGTTTCAGTCTCAGGTGCGTCGCTGATTGTCGTCGGTGCCTGCTGAGCTCGCTGTGTTTCTATTTTAATGAGAACGGGTATTTTTTTCATTTTTCTATTCCAATACGGACGATATAAGTTTATCGATAAGCTGTGAGTAGGGAAGTTTGCCGTACTCAAAGAGCTTGGGGTACATGCTTATCGGTGTTGAGCCGGGGATAGTATTTATTTCGTTGAAGATGACGTCTTCGCCGCAGACGAAGAAATCGACTCTTGACAGCCCTGAACAGCCGAGAGCGTTGAAAACGGTCAATGCCGCTGTTCGCACTTCGTCAGCTACGCTTTCGGGAAGCTCTGCCGGGATGAAGAGCTGTGCTGCCGAATCGATGTATTTATCCTTGTAATCATAAAACTCAGCGCCTGCTTTTATTTCACCGCACACAGACGCAACGGCGTCTTCACCCGTGCCGAAAACCGCGACTTCGATCTCGCGTCCGATGACACCTTGTTCGATAATAACGGCGCTGTCGCATTCGAGAGCAACGTCAAGCGCCGCGTCAAGCTCTGAGGGATGTTTTACTTTTGTTATGCCGACAGATGAGCCGCCGTTGAGCGGCTTAACAAAAACAGGGTATAAAAGCGCTTCGTCGACGGCGCTCTGAGCGAGCTTGCGCTCATATGAATTGAGCTGTATAAACGGCGTGCTTTCTATTCCTGCCGAAAAAGCGAGCAGCTTCGCCGCCGCCTTGTTCATACAGACGGCAGACGAATACGTATCGCAGCCGACGAGCGGTATCCCTGCGAGCTGTATGAGACCCTGCATCGTGCCGTCTTCGCCGTTTTTACCGTGAAGCACTGGGAACACTGCGTCAATGCGTTCTATGGAATATGTTTTTTTCTGTTTGTCGAATACGGCGATGCCGTGATGGACGCTGCACGGAGAGAGTATTGCAGGACGTAGATTCTCTGTGTCCGAAAGCCAGCTTCCGTCAGCCATTTTCGAAACACATCCGTCGTACATCCACCATACGCCGTCCTTGGTTATTCCGATCTTCTTTATCTCATATTTTTCTGTGTTTATATTTTCGCATACGTTCGCTGCGCTAACGCATGAAATTTCGTGCTCGGTGGAAACGCCGCCAAACAGCACGAGAACTGTTTTTTTCTGCATTGGTATATGCCTTTCGATAAAATTTAGCGAGTGTCAGACAGCTGTGGCTGTGAGAAGTCTTACCTTATCTGCTATTGTATTCGCGTTGAGCCCGTATATGTCAACAAGCTCAGACGCTTTTCCGCTCATGCCGAATACATCGTTTATACCGACACGCATCAAAGGCACGGGGCAGCGTTCACAGAGCGTTTCTGCAACGGCGGAGCCGAGCCCGCCTATGACGGAATGCTCCTCAGCGGTGACGGCTCTTTTACATTTCTGAGCGTAGTGAGCTATCGTTTCGGTGTCGAGCGGCTTGATAGTATGGATGTTGACGACTGCCGCGTCGATGCCGTCGAGCGCGAGCATTGCGCGTGCTTCGAGAGCGGACGCGACCATGATGCCGGTGGCAAATATCACGGCGTCGTTTCCGTCGGCGAGAACGTCCGCCTTGCCGGGCGTGAATTTAGCGCCGGGTGCATATATTCCGGGGACTGCATATCTGCCGAGCCGGAGGTATACCGGTCCGTCGATATTTAGAGACGCTTCGACGGCGCTGCGCGTCTGTACTGCGTCTGCTGGATTTATGACTGTCATTCCGGGCAGAAGGCGCATAAGCGCGAGGTCACCGCAGAATTGATGGGTCGCACCATCCTCACCGACTGTTATACCGGCGTGGGAGGCGGCTATTTTTACGTTAAGATGCGGATAAGCAACGCTGTTGCGTATCTGCTCGAACGCACGTCCTGCCGCAAACATCGCGAACGACGACGCGAACACAGGTACACCCGTAGTGGCTATCCCGGCGGCGGCGCTTATCATATTTGCTTCCGCTATGCCGCACTGGATAAAGCGTTCGGGAAATTTTTTCGCGAAGGTCGCTGTCATAGTGGATTTGGATAGGTCGGCGTCCATGACATAGAAGCCGTATTTATCGCCGAACTCGGCGAGCGCTTCGCCGTAGGCGGCGCGTGTTGCTTTTTTTACTGTGTCTGACATATTCGTTTCCTTTCGCAAATCATCATACGAGCGGACCGCCGAGCTCATTCATGGCGGTCTCGTATTCCTGAGCGTTCGGTGCCTTGCCGTGCCAGCCGGCGACGTTCTCCATGAAAGAGACACCCTTGCCTTTTACAGTGTGGCATATAATGACCGACGGTCTGGGATCGGCGTGTGCTTTTGTGACAGCTGTATCGATTTGTTCGAAGTCGTGACCGTCGATGACTTGAACGTGCCAGCCGAATGCTCTGTATTTATCGTCTATCGGAGCGACATCCATAACGTCGCTGACCTTGCCGTCGATCTGAAGGTTGTTGTAATCAAGAAAGAGTGTAAGCGACGCGAGCTTATAGTGAGCTGCGAACATTGCCGCTTCCCAGACCTGTCCTTCTTCGCTTTCGCCGTCGCCGGTTATACAGTAGGTGTGATAATCTTTTCCGGCCTTCATACCGGCGAGCGCGATGCCGCCTGCTGCCGAAACGCCCTGACCGAGCGAGCCGGTCGTCATATCAACGCCGTTGACTTTTTTTATATCGGGGTGCCCCTGAAGCCGGCTTCCAACGGCGCGGAGCGTTTTGATCTCCTCCGGAGGAAAGTATCCGGCGAGCGCGAGTGCGCCGTACAGCGCAGGCGCAGCGTGACCCTTCGAGAGCACGAACCGGTCTCTGTCCGGATCCTTAGGAGCGGCGGAAGACTGCTTCATCTTATAAAAATACAGGTAGGACAGTATGTCGGCTATCGAAAGAGAACCGCCCGGATGACCGGACGAAGCCGTATATATGCCCTGCAATGCAAGAATGCGTATTTCTCTTGCCTTTTCGGCGAGGAGTTTTTGCATAGTATCGGTCATGGTAATGATTCCTTTCATAAAAACGGAGGATTACAAGTATGCTTTTTCGAGCTTTTCGAGTGTTTGATTAAAGAATTCCGGCAGCGGAGAACTGAATTCCATTACTCTGCCGTCTGCCGGATGAATGAATTTGATGTAATAAGCACACAGACACTGACCCGTCAGCCCGAATTTCCCGGCGCCTTCATCGCTCCGGCAGTATAGTTTATCGCCGAGCACGGGATGTCCGAGGTGCTTCATGTGTATACGTATCTGGTGCGTTCTGCCGGTCTCAAGCGTCAGCTCAAGATACGTGTATCCACGGTAGCGCTTGAGAACTCGGTAATGCGTTATCGCGTTTTTCAACTCCACCGCCGCCGCACCGCACGCGCGTTTTTTTCGGTCTGTCTTACTTCTTCCGACAGGTATGTCTACGGTGCCGTTGTCCTGCTTGACGTTGCCGATGACCACGGCGCGGTATTTGCGGGTGAATGAATGCTCGGATATCTGCTTTGCGAGTGAACGGTGTGCCGCATCGTTTTTCGCAACGATCAGCAGCCCTGCGGTGTCCTTATCGATGCGGTGGACTATTCCCGGTCTTATTGTTCCGTTTATCGTTGAAAGACGTCCTTCGCATTTGTAAAGCAGCGCGTTGACAAGTGTATTGTCTTTGTTGCCGCACGCGGGGTGGACAACCATGCCCTGAGGCTTGTCGACGACAAGCAGGTCGTCGTCCTCGTACACTATTTCAACGGGGATGTCCTGCGCAACGGCTTCAAGCGTTTCCGGTTCGGGAACGGAAGCCGAGTACTCTTCGCCGCTTTTGACGGCGTAGCTTTTGCCGAGCGGTTTTCCTTTATCGGAAAGCACAATCAGGTTTTGCGCGGCAGAGCGGCTGATGCCGAGCTTTGCCGCCATAAAGACGTCAAGGCGTGTGCCTTCGTCTTCATCATTCGCCCTGAAGCTCAGTATCCTGTCCATTCTCATCACCGCCGTCTTCGCCGTTGTTCTCGTCGTGTTTCGGCTTTCTCATTTCAAAGAATATTACATATATTGCCAGGAGTATCGCGCCGATCGTTATGAACGAATCGGCGACGTTGAATATCGCAAAGTCGACGAACTGTGTTTTGATAAAGTCGACGACGAAATTCTCACCTGCTTCGTTGAAGCGGAAAAGCCGGTCTATCATATTTCCGATACCGCCGCCGGCAAGGAAGGAAAGCGCGACTGTAAGAAGCTTATGCTTTTTTTTGTCGTGAACGAGCATATAGCCGATCACGCCGAGCGCGACGAGCGAAAATATCATGTATACCCATTTGTTGTCGGCGAGCATACCGAACGCGGCACCTTTATTCTGTGTATACGTCCAGCATACGAAGCCGTTGATAAACGGGACTTCTTCGTACAGCTCAATATTACTTACGACGAGCCATTTGGTGAGCTGGTCAAGTCCGACTATCCCGATTATCATAAGCAGGGAAGCGATCATTTCATGTTCTCCAGAACTCTGCGGCAGCGCGGGCAAAGCGCCTGTCCGTCTTCGTCCTTTACGGCGTCCTTGCTGTGCATCCAGCAGCGAACGCATTTATCACCGTCAGCTTCGAGTACCGCGACGCGGATGCCCGATGCCGTGTCGTCGTGAGTTTTTTCGGTCGGTTCGTCGTAGCTGAGCGCGACCTCGGAAACGATGAACACCGTTTCAAGGATGTCTCTGTTCTTTTCGAACAGCTTCATCGCTTCGTTATCCTTCGTGCCGTATATGATTATTTTAGCTTCGAGTGATTTTCCTATGACCTTCGCTGCTCTTTCAAGCTCAAGCGCCTTGCACACGTCGTCACGCACTTCGAAGAGCTTTCCGAAATGTTCCTCTTCTTCGGGAAAATTCAACTCATCGCAGAACGCGGGCATATCGTTGAGAAATACGCTCATCGGGTCTTCCCCGTTTGCGTGCGCCATGAAGCGCCACGTCTCTTCGCAGGTGTACGAGAGTATTGGCGCGAGCAGCCGTGTGAGCGATGAGAGAACGGTGAAGATCGCCGTCTGCGCGCTTCTGCGCGCGAGCGAATCTCTGCCCTCAGTGTAGAGCCTGTCCTTGGATATATCGATATAGAGCTTAGACAGGTCTATCGAGCAGAAGTTATGGATGCTGTGGTATATATCGTGGAACGTATAGCCGTCATACGCTTCTCGTACTTCTCGCGCGAGACTGTTGACACGCGATACGATCCATTTGTCGAGCGGATAAAGCTCATTCGGCGCGACAAGATCATTTTTCGGATCAAAATCGTCGTCGCCGAGGTTGGCAAGCAGGATCCTGAGGGTGTTTCTTATCTTGCGGTAGCTTTCCGAAAGCTGCTTGAATATGGCGTCGGATGCGCGAACGTCGACGTGATAGTCGCTTGCAGCGACCCAAAGTCTGAGCATATCGGCTCCGTATTTATCGATGATCTCTTCGGGAGCGACAGAGTTACCAAGCGATTTATGCATTGCTTTGCCTTCGCCGTCGACGACCCAGCCGTGTGTGAGTACCTGCTTATAGGGTGCGCCCTTGTCCATCGTGCCGACTGCTGTAAGCAGCGAGCTCTGGAACCAGCCTCTGTATTGGTCTGCGCCTTCGAGATAGAGGTCGGCAGGCCACTTCATGCCTTTGCGCTCAAGCACTGAAAAATGCGTAGAGCCGCTGTCGAACCAGCCGTCGAGCGTATCGGTTTCCTTGGTGAAATGAACGCCGCCGCATTTCGGGCATCTGAAGCCATCGGGAAGCAGCTGTGCTGCGTCGCGCTCAAACCAGACGTTGGAGCCTTCTGCGGCGAACAGCGTCGAGACATTGTCTATCGTTTCATCAGTGCATATGACGCTCTTGCAGTCGTCACAGTAGAACACCGGTATCGGAAGTCCCCAGTGGCGCTGACGCGATATACACCAGTCGGCGCGCTCGCGGATCATCGAGACCATACGGTCGTGACCCCATTCGGGTATCCACTCAACGTCGTCGCACGCCATGGCTGCCTTTTCTTTATATGCGTCCACCGACACGAACCACTGCGGTGTCGCGCGGAAGATTATCGGCTTTTTGCAGCGCCAGCAATGCGGATACTGATGAGTTATCTTTTCGTGCGCAAACAGCAGTCCGGCTGTCAGCAGATCGTTGAATATGGCATCGTTCGATTCGGTCGTCTTCATTCCGGTGTATTTGCCGGCAAGCTCAGTCTGATAACCTCTGTCGTCGACGGGCACGAGAATCGGCAGCTTATAGCGCATTCCGGTGAAGTAGTCGTCCGCGCCGAAGCCGGGAGCCGTATGGACGCAGCCCGTGCCGCTTTCGGAGGTGACATACTCCGCGTTCACAACGAGGCTGTTTCTGTCAAGGAAGGGATGGGAAGCAGTCATATATTCGAGCTGCGCGCCCTTGAATACAGCTACGGTTTCAAACGAGTCGATTTTGCCTGCAGCCATAGTCTTGTCGGCCAGCGAGCTCATGACGATATAATAATCGCCGTTAGAAGCTTTGATGAGGGAATAATCCTCACGCGGATGGAGCGCAATCGCGAGGTTGCCCGGAAGCGTCCACGTCGTTGTTGTCCAGATTATAAAATACGTTTTGCTTTTGTCGCACAGACCGTCAAACAGCCCACGGTCGTCCTTGAGAGGGAATTTGACGTAGACTGAGGTGCATTCGTCGTCGGAATATTCGATCTCCGCTTCGGCGAGTGCCGTCTCGTCGGAGGCACACCAATACACGGGCTTGAGGCCTTTATAGATGTAGCCTTTTTTATACATATCCCCGAAGACCTTTATCTCGCGCGCTTCGAACGCTGGGTCCATCGTAAGGTACGGATGATCCCAGTCGCCTATCACGCCGGTGCGCTTGAAGGATGCCATCTGCAGGTCGACAAATTCACGCGCGAATGCTTCGCACGCTTTTCTGAAGTCCGGCACGGTCATGCTTTTGCGATTGAGCTTGCTGCGTTTGATTATCGCGCTCTCGATCGGCATACCGTGGTTGTCCCAGCCCGGAACGTACGGCGCGTAATGACCGGTCATCGTCTTCGATTTGACGATGAAATCCTTGAGTATTTTGTTCATTGCCGTGCCCATGTGGATGTTTCCGTTCGAGAACGGAGGCCCGTCGTGGAGCACGAAGCTTTCTTTTCCTTCGTTATGTGTGAGAAGACGACCATAAAGGTCGTTCTCATCCCAGTATTTTCTTATTTCGGGCTCACGCTGGGGGAGGTTTGCGCGCATGGGAAATTCCGTCCCCGGAAGATTCAGCGTAGCAGCGTAATCTTTAGCCATCGTTATAGTTAGTCCTCTTTTATTCTTTAGTGCCTTCGAGCTTTTTTATAAAATCATCACCGGTGTCTTCTTTTTTGTCTTCAGGTTCTTCAGCTGCCTGTACTGCGGGAGCTTCCTTCGGCGCGGACTCAGGCTCAGGCTGTTGTCTGAGCTTGTCCATTTCGACGGGAGGGATCGGGTCGGGAACGACCGATGTGTGTTCTTCTTCGGTCTTCACTGCGGTTTTGATGTCGTTGAAGATGCCGGCGACAAGCTTGTCTTCGTCAGGGAGAACGATATCTTCTATTTCGTTGACGGAGAGACTCTGGAGTGACTCGATGTGCTCACGGTAAAGGTCGAATACGCGCTTTTTGAAGTCAAGTATACGCGTGCGTATCTCCCACATTTCGTCTTTCTCGTCGCTGATCTGATCGCGGAACTGCGCGATTATAGTATCGCTGCGTTCTTTGATGGAATCAGTGATGATGTCGGCGCGTGCGGAGGCGTCGTTGACTATACGTTCTGCCATTTTTTGCGCGTTTATGAGCGTGGTGCGTATAGATTCTTCTTCAGCGCGCATCTGATCAAGCTTTGCCGCGACGCTTTTGAGCTTTTTTTCAAGCTCGCTGTTTTCACGGTATATCTCTGTATATTTCTCCACAAGAAAATCGATGTACTCATCGACTTCTATGGGGTTATAGCCGCGTACTGTCTTTGAAAACGATTTGTTTTTTAACTCATGCGGTGCAAGCATTTTACTGTAACCTCCGTCTTTTTTTCAGAATACTGCTGCAAGCAGGAAATAAACAAGATAAAGAACCATCATTGTCGCCAGAAACGGAATGTCTATCGGGATGGACTGAACAAGTTCGGACTTGCCGAGAAGCACTCGCATCGGATAGATTACCGGCTCTGTCATGATGTACAGAAATCGGATGAGCCTGTTTTCATCGCTCGCAGGAAACCATGAGCTTATTGCTCTGGCAAACATACAGAGTATCAAAAACAGTAGATAGGCACTTACCGTACCTGTAATGATATAAATAAAAGCCATTTGTTGTCAGTTGTTTCTCCGGCGTGGATATGGTTACGCGACCGGCTGCGCCGGAGAGACGGCCGCGTTTTCTCTTTTCAGTCGTCAGAACAGTATGTTCAGAACAATTCCTTCGGTGCTTCCTTGCTGTCAGCGTTCTGCTCTCCTGATACGCTTACACCGCTTGGCGTAACAATATAGGTCGAATTTGCGACGCGCTTGAGACTTCCCTTGATCGCGAATACCACACCGGAAAGGAAGTCGATTATTCTCAGTATCGTCTCTCTGTTCGTGTCCTCAAGATTGAGCACGACGGTATGGCGGCGAACAAGAAAATCTGCGATAGCGGTGACCTCTTCGAATTTTTCCGGCTTGACGACTTTCATCTCAAGTGTGTTAGACGACATGGTCATCGTGTTCTGGCGCATATTTTGCTGCTGGGACTGTGATTTATCCTGAGAAGATGCAGGCGCCGAGGATTCGTCTTCCTCATTTATTTCCTCTTCGTCCTCGGGATAATCCTTTACGTCGTCATCATCAGTGAACTCGTTGAAAAATTTCTTAAAAACTCCCATTTTGTTTGCCTTTCGTATTTATGATTATTTTGTATTTCTTTCTCCGAAAATTGCTCTTCCGAGCCTTATCGCGGTAGCTTTGTTTTTCGCTGCGTAAACGTAATCCGAAGACATACCCATCGATAAAATATCCATGATACTATTATCTACATTTTTGCCCGATATGTCAAGGATATTTTGATTGATTTTTTGAAAAATTTCTTGCATTTTGCAAAAATAACGTTCAGACTGTTCCACTTGCTCACATACGGGCGGTATCGCCATCAGTCCGCGAACCCTCACCGCGGGAAGCGAACGCGCTGCCATGACGAGCAACTGCGCTTCTTCCGGCATAATGCCGCTTTTTG
>CAZFZL010000031.1:0-15744 GCA_964523005.1 uncultured Oscillospiraceae bacterium | reverse complement strand
TATGCTTATTATGCACACCAGCCTGAGCACCATGAATACGGCGAGTGATATGCCTTCTTTGTATATGTGGATAAATTTCCATTCAAACACCGGCACATCTCCCGATGTCCAGAAAAGGCTGATTATCGCCGTAAAGCACATGATGAACAAAAGCGGCTTAAGGCTTTTCAGAATGGTTTTTACGGGAATTGACGATACTGCGATCATTACCGCAGTCAGCGCAAGCAGCATCAGAAAAGCGCTGTCGCTTGACGCTATAAACGACGAAGCAAGAAATGCCGCCGCGCTCAGAAGCTTGAAGCGCGCGTCTGCTTTGTGAAGCAGGGAGCTTCCGGGGAAATACTGGCCGAGAGTTATGTCGTTGAGCATGGCAGCACCTTTCCCGGCTCGAGGACAGGCGTGAGTATCTGTACTGCCTTCGGGATCGTATATATATCGCTTCGTGCGACTATTTTTCTTTTTTCAAGCTCCACGAACAGCTTTGTGATCTGCGGCACATCAAGTCCTGATTCAAAAAGCATCTTCGTGTCTCGGAATATCTCGCGCACTGTTCCGAAGGCGTGCACTTTGCCTTCGCAAAACACGAGTATATAATCGGCGCAGCCGGCTATGTCCTCCATGCTGTGAGATATGATGAGCATGGTTGAATCGTTTTGCCTGTGGTATGAAATGAGACCGCCGAGTATCCTGTCGCGTCCTGCCGGATCAAGTCCGGCTGCCGGCTCGTCAAGCACGAGTATCGACGGCCACATTGCCACGACACCCGCTATCGCCGCGCGTCGCTTCTGTCCGCCGGATATGTCGAACGGGGAAGCCTTCAGCACTTCGTCGTCCAGTCCGCAGAAGGCCGCTGCCTTGTGTATGCGTTCGTCAAGCTCAGCGCCTTTGAGACCCATGTTGTTCGGCCCGAAAGCGATGTCCTTGTATACTGTCTCTTCAAAAAGCTGATATTCCGGGTATTGAAAAACAAGTCCGACCTTGCTGCGTATTTTGCCGATCTCCTTCGGGTTTTCCCAAATATCCGTTTTGTCTATGAGCACCTTGCCGCAGTCGGGGCGTAAAAGCCCGTTGAGCAGCTTCGCAAACGTAGATTTTCCGCTTCCCGTGTGACCGATAACGCCGATTATCTTTCCCTTCGGCAGACGAAGCGATATATCGTCAAGCGCGGTCTGTGCGAACGGCGTGTTCTTGCCGTACATGACGCTGACGCCGCGAAGCTCAATTGCGTATTCTTCCGCATCCGGAGTGTTGTCGGCGCTCGGAAGGCTGTCGGACACCCCTGTGTGTACACGTTCAATATCGTCTGCCGCCTCCATCGTATGAAGCGCGACGGGCGGAAGGGGCGCGCCGTTTGAACGCAACGCGTTGAAAAGCTCCGTAAGCTGCGGAACGGCAAGGCTGTATTGTGCAAGTCTGTCCGGCTGCGCGAATATCTCGCGCGGCGTACCGTCCATTACGGCCTTTCCGTCGCTGAGCACTATCACGCGGCTCGCGGCGGAGACTTCGTTCATATAGTGGGTTATGGTGATGACGGTGATGTTCTTCTCGCGGTTGAGCTTTTCGAGCGTATCCATTATCGCCGCACGCCCCTTCGGGTCGAGCATTGCCGTCGCCTCGTCGAAAACAATACATTCCGGGCTCATCGCCAGCACGCCGGCAATGGCGATCTTCTGCTTTTGTCCGCCTGACAGCTTCGTAGTCGAATAGAGGCGGTATTCACTCATGCCGACCGTCGCAAGGCAATCGTCGACTATCCTGTTTATCTCGTCAGGCGCGATGCCGAGATTTTCCGGCGCGAATGCGACGTCTTCCTCGACGATCGTTTCCACGATCTGATTATCCGGGTTCTGAAACACCATTCCGCATTTTCTGCGCAGCGCGATAAAGTTTTTTTCATCGGCAGTATCAAGTCCGTCAACGGTAATTTTTCCGCTTCCCGGCGTGAGTATACCGCAAATCAGCTTTGCAAGAGTTGATTTTCCGCTCCCGTTATGACCGATTATCGCCGTAAAGGAGCCTTTTTCTATGCTGAGCGAAACGGAGGATATTATATTTTTTTTGCTTTCCGAATACGAAAAGCTGACGTCACTCAGCTCTATAAATGCCATTTTGATATAAAAAGCCTTTCGTTATTTCATCCTTGCCGTGCTTCCGCAGGGAAGCGCAAAGCCCTTGTCCGTGATCGGCAGTCCCAACTCATCACATTGCGCGTGCGAGCCGAAAGCGCTGCCCGCGTAAAGCTCAAGCAGGCAGCCGCAGCTCGACGGCGACAGCCCGGCTGTGTATGAATTCAGTATAAAAAACAGCGGTTCGTCAGACAGAAGTGCCGACGCCTTACGCACGAGCGTATCCGCCATGTCTTCAAGCTGCCACACTTCGCCGCTCGCGCCGCGTCCGTAGGACGGCGGATCGGCGATTATCGCATCGTATTTGCTCCCACGCCTTATTTCGCGTTCGATGAATTTCATACAGTCGTCCACAATGTAGCGTATCCTGTCGTTCGGTACGCCGGACAGCGCCGCGTTCTTCTTTGCTCGCGCGACCATGCCTTTCGAAGCGTCACAGTGGCATACGAACGCGCCTGCTTTCGCCGCCGACACGCTCGCTGCGCCCGTATATGCAAAAAGATTCAGCACGCGTATGCTTCTGCCGGCGTTTTTGATAAGCTCGGCAGCCCAGTCCCAGTTTGCCGCCTGTTCGGGGAATAACCCCGTGTGCTTGAAGCCCATCGGCGACACGGAAAATTTCATGTCACCGTAGCCTATCTCCCATTCGTCCGGCACGTTCTTGAGCGCCCATTCGCCGCCGCCCTTGTGCGAGCGAATGTAGTGCGCATCGCAGCGCTCCCATTTTTCATTGAGCCTGTCAGAGCGGAATATGACCTGAGGATCGGGTCTTACGAGTATATATTTTCCCCATCTTTCGAGCTTTTCTCCGCCTGATGCATCGATAAGCTCATACGATCTCCATTTATCCGATATTATCATCTGTTCTTTCCGTTCATTCGCCGTCCGGCGGTATCATTGTCGTCTGAGCCGGAGCTGCGGCCGGCATCCTCAGACCGAGGTGTTCGTATGCGCCTGCCGTCGCCATGCGTCCGCGCGGAGTACGCTGGATATATCCGAGCTGAAGCAGGTACGGCTCGTATACGTCTTCGAGTGTGACCGCTTCTTCGCCTGTAACTGCCGCGAGCGTTTCAAGCCCGACCGGCCCGCCGTTGAAGTTCTTAATTATTGCCGTGAGCAGCCGCCTGTCCACGTTGTCAAGTCCGAGCCTGTCGATTTCAAGGCTGCGCAGCGCCATATCGGCGCATTTTCTGTCGATAATACCGTCGCCGAGCACCTGCGCGAAGTCTCTTACGCGCTTGAGCAGCCTGTTGGCGATACGCGGCGTGCCTCTCGAACGCGAGGCAATTTCATCCGCGCCGTCCTGCTTTATGTCGATCTTCAGCTTCGATGCGCTCTGCATGATTATTCTTGAAAGCTGTTCGTTCGTGTAAAGCTCAAGCCTGAAGAGCATCCCGAACCTGTCGCGCAGCGGCGACGTCAGCTGACCGGCGCGCGTGGTGGCGCCTATGAGCGTGAACGGCTCTACCTTCACGCGGATGCTTCTTGCCGCGGGTCCCTTACCGACCATGAGGTCGAGTCTGAAATCCTCAAGCGCGGGGTATAGTATCTCCTCCACGACGCGCGGCAGACGGTGTATCTCGTCAATGAAAAGTATATCGTGTTTTTCAAGCGACGTAAGCATAGATGCGAGGTCGCCGGCTTTTTCTATTGTCGGTCCCGATGTCACGCGTATGTTGACACCAAGCTCCGACGCGATGAGCGTCGCGAGCGTCGTCTTGCCGAGGCCGGGAGGCCCATGCAGCAGCACGTGGTCAAGCGCCTCACCGCGCAGCTTTGCCGCCGTCATGAATACCGAAAGATTTTCTTTGATTTTGTCCTGCCCGATGTATTCCTCCATCGTGCGCGGACGCAGTGAAAGCTCCGTGTCGCTGTCCTCCGGGAGCGCCCCGGTGGAAGCGATGCGCGATTCAAAATCGAATTCGCTTTCGTCCTGCACATTGACGTTTCTCGGCATCTTTTCTCACCTCACTCAGTTTTTCTTTGCTATTTTTCTGAGCGCCTCTCTTACCATATCTTCTATCGGCATCGTCTGATCGACCGTGCGAAGCACCTCAAGCGCTTCGGATCGTGAATAACCGAGCACCGCAAGCGTGTTGATTGCTTCTGACAGCGCACCTGCCGTTCCTGTCTGCAATTCGTCGTCCTGCTGTGCGGACATATCGAATTTTCCCTTTAGCTCAAGTATGATCTTCTGCGCCGTTTTAAGGCCTATACCGGGCGCTGCCGTGATGCTCTTTGCATCCCCCGCGCTGATATACTGCGCGAGCCTTTCGGAAGTGAATGCCGACAGTATCCCAAGCGCAGCCTTCGGGCCTACGCCGCTGACCGTTATCAGCCGTGTGAAAGCGTCCCGTTCGTTTTCCGAGAAGAACCCGAACAGCTCCATCGCGTCGTCGCGCACGGAAAGGTAAGTGTATACCTTCGCCGTCTTTCCGACGAGCGGTGCGAGCGCAGAATAAGTCTGCATACTCACCTTTACCCTGTAACACACTCCGCCGCAGTCGATCGCGGCATGAGTGCCTCTGAGCAGCGCGAGTGTTCCGTTTAGATAATAGTACATTTACGTTCCTCCGGTTATCCTGTATGAGTTCGCTCTGTACGAATTCGCGTGAGTTATCGCTATTGCAAGCGCATCTGCTGTATCGTCCGGCTTCGGGTCCTCTTCAAGCCCCAAAAGCGTTCTGGTCATATATATCATCTGCTTTTTATCCGCTCGTCCGTAGCCGACGAGCGCCTGCTTGACCTGCAGCGGCGTGTATTCGTATATCGGTACCTTTTCTTGCTGCGCCGCGAGCAGTATGACGCCGCGTGCCTGTGCGACGTCTATCGCCGTGTTTACGTTCCTGTTGAAAAACAATTCTTCGACTGCCATCGCGTCCGGCGCGTGCGCGACAATGATTTTATGTATGCTTTCGTAAATGATCTCGAGCCGCTCCTCAAGAAGCGTATGTGCTTTAGTCATCACCGAGCCATACTGCAATGCCTTATGGGACATATTTTCGGAGCTCACAACACCGAAGCCGACGATAGCGAGACCGGGGTCTATTCCAAGTGTTATCATGCAAGTCCCTTCTTTCCCTTTTGAAAGAATATAATAACATATTTTCGCCTCATAGTCAAGTGTCGGTCACGATAATATTGTCCGGAAAGCTAAAAAGACGCGGAAAAAAGCCGAGGAAACACAGTACATCAAAAAACACTTGAAATATAATGCGCTATGTATTATAATCATTATATACTGCCAAAGGAGTGATTTTTTATGCCGGTATGCAATTATTGCGGTAAGGTACATGACGGTACGAAGCCCGTTTGCCCGTACTGCCACCATAAGGTCGAGACAGTCCCCGATGATCCGGTGTATTCACTCGACACGAACGCAGTGGACGCGGCGAAAAAGTCGAAGCTCTTCGCGGCGCTTGCGTTCACGGGCTGTGCCTTTTTTCCGCTCGCGTTGATATTCGGAGCGATTGCCATCAAAAAAAGCAAGCTTGTCAAGGAAGGTATGTACCTCCGGGAAGCCCTGCAGGGAAGGCGTATTGCAATAACGGCAATACTGCTTTCATTCGTCGTGACGTGCATAACGCTCGCACTTTACGGCAACGTTGTATTCGAAAAGATCGCCGATATAATAGATTTCATCGTAAACGGTCCTGCATCGCTGCAGTAACATCGCTTTTCGTCTTGAAAGGAAGTATAACATATGAAAAAACGCAACGTGGTATTGATCGTCACAGCTGCTGTGGTCGTCGTTCTCGCGATCATCAGCATAGCGCTTTACAGCAAATTTTCGGGCAGCGAGATAGTGATGAACAAAGAAGACAGTAAAGAGCTTCTTTCCTCTTCGTATGCGCTGCTTGACAGCGGTAAACAAAGCTGGATAATACTCATGTGTGAAAGCGGTGCTTACAGTGTGCTCAACAGAACGCCGCTCTATTCCGGCACCGAAGGAAGCACCCGCGAAATATCGGACGCGGAATCCGTGCAGCTTCTCACAAATGCTTCGCAAAGCATTTCCGCCGCATTGTCCGGCAGTATGTATTCTGAGATAAACGGCACGAAAATCGTCGGTAAAACGACAAAATATGTTCAGATAGTGCTCACAGCTGAGGCTGTTGCACTTTATTCGGACAAATACGATTACGGCGTCGCAACATTTACCTACGAGGACGGAAAACTCGTATCGTATACTGCTTACTATGAAAATACCCTCAGCGCAGAAGGCGACAGCGTGACGTTCAACGTCGGCGCGCTCGTGTATTATGTCACCGTTTACCAGTCCGGCCCGAAATACATCTACGAGGATGAGGTGTCAGATGACGCGTCATGAAAAAAAGCTGAAATTCGGCATAGTCGGCTGCGGCATGATAGGCCGTATCCACGCGAAAGCGCTCTTCGGACTTGAAAACGCAGAGCTTGTCGCCGTATGTGACAACAGCGCAAAGGGCGCTCAGACAATAGGCACAGCGTTCGGCGCAGAGGCTTTCACCGATTACGGTGAAATGCTCCGCTCCGGGATCGATGCCGTGTGCATCTGCACGCCGAGCGGTTTGCACGAGGATCTTGCTGTCCGTGCGGCTCAGGCGGGCGTGAATTTTATCACGGAGAAGCCGCTTGCGCTGAGCGTCGCTTCGGCTGACAGAGTTATTGCCGCCTGCAAAAAATACGGCGTGACCGGTTCGGTCGTTTCACAGCTGCGCTTTTCGCCTGACATCATCGCCGTCCGCGAAGCGGTCGCAGAAGGGCTTATCGGCAAGCTGTTTCTCGTAAATCTTTCAATGAAATATTACCGCAGCAAAGAGTATTATGCCTCAAGTCCGTGGCGCGGAACATGGACGCTCGACGGCGGCGGCGCACTGATGAATCAGGGTATACATGGAGTAGACATAATGCTTCATGTCTGCGGCGCGTGCGGCGAAGTGTCGGTGACCGGCGGAGCGGTCAGCAACGCCGTCCACAAAATTGAAACGGAGGATACGGCAGTCGCGTCAATGCGATTTGCCAATGGAGCGCTCGGTACGCTTTGCGCTTCCACCGCAGTCGTTCCTGCCTGCAACAGGCTGCTGTCGCTTCACGGCGACAGGGGAACGATCGTGCTTGAGGAGGATACGATAAAGGGCTGGTACATACCGGATAACGACATCACCGTCTCGCCCGTAATGGAATCGAAGCATGTCACCTCGTATACACCGCAGCTTTCGTCTGAGGCAGGTCATGCCTCTCAGCTTTCGGACTTTATAGACAGCATCATCACCGGCAGAAGCCCGGCGGTCACTCTTGAGGACGGGCGCAGAGCCGTCAAACTCATATGCGACGTGTATGAAGCGGCAGGCATATACAAAAATGATCGGTAATAAATGAACGCGGCAAGTGAAGCACTTGCCGCGTTTTTTGTATTGTGTATGCTCATGTCAGCAATGACAGCTGCATTACGCTTTTATTGGTTATTTTACATCTCCGTCGTCAAACACGTCGCCGCATTCCGGACAGAATTTCGGGGGATGCGCAGGATCTTTCGGCTCCCAACCGCACTTATTGCACTTGTAGAGCGGTGTGCCTTCGGGCTTTTCGGCACCGCATTCCGGGCAGAACCTGCCCTTGTTCACCGTTCCGCACTTACATGTCCAACCGTCTGCCGCCGGCTTCTTTGAGCCGCATTCGGGGCAGAAGTTACCTGTAACCGTCGCACCGCACTTGCATGTCCAGCCGCCTGCGGCAGCCTTCGGCTCCGGCTTTTTTGCGCCGCATTCGGGACAGAAATTCCCGCTTGCATCAGCGCCGCATTTGCACTTCCATGTATCGGCGGCTTGCTGTTGTGTCTGCTGCTGTTGTGTCTGCTGCTGTTGTGTCTGCTGCTGACCCATTGCGTACAGGTTCTGCGGATTTGAACCGCCTGCCTGCTGTGCAAAGCCCATTCCCATAAAGCCCATCATAGCGCCGTTTTCGTTCTTTGCAGCGTCCTGCATAGCCTGTGCCTGAGCGCCGACGAGCGTCGCGGCTGCCATAGTCGGATCGCGCATGACGGCGTTCCTCTGGAGCTGCTTTATCATGTCCTCGTCTTCTTTAGGAAGAGTGATGGAATTGAAGGATATATTGACCACTGACAGACCGCGCAGCTCGCTCCACTTTCCGGTGAGAGCCTTGTTCATAAGTCCCGAAAGCTCTTCGGTGTGGCGTGCGATCTCGTTGTAGCGGATGCCCGTAGCTGATATGTCCGCGAATGCCGGCTGAAGAGCGCTGAGAAACTCTGAGCGAAGCTGGTTGTCGATCTCTTCGCGTGAGTAGCTGCCTTCAATATTACCGCAAACATTCGTATAGAAAAGAAGCGGATTGGAAATTTTATACGAATAAACGCCGTTGCAGCGCATCGCCGTATCGATATCAAGTCCGATGTTTCTGTCGACTATACGAAATGGAATGGGATTGACCGTACCGAATTTGTTGTCGATAAGCTCTTTTGTGTTGAAGTAGTATACACGCTGATCTTTTCCGGTGTCACCGCCATATGTAAAACGCTTACCCATTGTCTTGAATGTGTCGATGATGCTCTGTCCGAGCTTACCGGAAAAGATGCTCGGTTCTGTAGAGGTGTCGTACGTAAATTCGCCCGGTTCCGCACATACTTCCACGATCTTCCCTTGCTCAACAATGATCATACACTGCCCGTCGGCGACAGCAATGCCGCTTCCGTTGGAGATGATGTTGTCGTTTCCTTTAGTGTTGGATGAACGTGACGACGTTTGCTTCTGCCCTCTCGTCGCGAGTATTTCCTTGTCGATCGAATCGCAGTAGAAAAATTCTTTCCATTGATCGGCGAGCGTACCGCCGAGTGCGCCGATTGCTGCTTTGATAAGTCCCATGGAATATTGCTCCTCCGTTCTTTTTTTGTGATTTTAACCTTTTATATGATTATACACTGTTCACATCGGTTTTTCAAGAGAAATCTTGAAAAAGCATTCATTATATGTGTAAACACGTAACCGCGCCCGAAAAACCCTCAAAAAGACAATGCCGCAGCAATCGGCGATTGCCAGCTCTTTTTTTGCTTTTGAAACACAATGCCGCAGCAATCGGCGATTGCCAGCTCTTTTTTTGCTTTTAAAACACAATGCCGCAGCAATCGGCGATTGCCAGCTCTTTTTTTGCTTTTAAAACACAATGCCGCAGCAATCGAACGACTACTGCGGCATTGTGGAAAAAAGAGGGGGATTTGGGGTTTACCTTGCTGCGTTGTACGAAGACGCATCGGGTATTTTTTATTGATGTACAGAGCAGTGTGTTCTGCTTTTTCTGTACGCGTTAATAATACCGTTTGAATGTGTAAAGTATGAGGTGGATTGTGTGAATTCTCGGTTTAAGTTTTATGTAAAAACCCTTGCTCTTCAGAACCGATTATTTGAGTACACACAGGTACGAGCCGAAGCTCTCGGCTATATACGGCGTCTCAAGATCGATATTGAACAACGTGACCGTATCGCTTATGTCAAGCGTATCGACAACTGAGAAAGAGTTGTTTATCTCGTCTGTCGTGTAGTTAGGAAACCCGGCGTAAGCTGCGTTTCCGGTCGTTTCATAAATTGCAGGGTAGTCGTTTCCGAGGTTGACAACATAGCAGAATCCGCCTTCCGGCACTTTGACCTCAAGCTTTGACTTGCCGTCGCCGACTTCCTTGTATATGGCGGAAACCTCATATTTGCCCTCTGTGCTTGTTGGAGTGCAGCAAACAACCTTGTTCCACACTAGCTGCTGCGGGAAGTTTGTGTAGCTTTCTGTGACGATCGCGCCCTGACCTTCGCCGAACATGTTAGCGGTGTCGCCTTCACGGATAACTGAATAGATGAGCTCTCCGTCGATCGCGTTGACGTACATCTTTATCATGTTCTCGTATAAGCAGGCTTCAAAGGTTGATAGAGTTGCCGCAGCCGGCGCGTTAAATATAATCCTCAGGTATCTCGCGCGTACACCGCTTTCGAGCGCGAGCGTATAATCGGCAACGCCGTCTGTGACAGTTCCGTCTATATCACCGACAAGATACCAGTCAAGCTTATCAGTCGAGATGACAAGCCTGACGCTCTGCGGCAGCTCGCTGCCTGCAAGCTTGATGGTGAAGTCACAAAGTCCGCTGCAGGTGCTCTTGAGTTCGGCGACAATATCATTTTTGCCCGCAGTGATACTGATACCCTCGTCAGTAAGCTTTCCCTCGACTGATCCGCTCAGAACGGAATCGTCAGTGGCAGCGACGCGCGAGAGCGTTCTGTCAACAGTGTATTTGAATTCGGCATCGAGAAATTCTTCGTCTGCTTGCGATGTGTCGGAAGATGTATCAGATGTTACGGGATCCGTGAGGGATGCTTCCGATGACGTGTCTGTACCGCTTATACACGACGAAAAAGTGAAAATAAGAAGGATGCAAAGAGCGAAGGATACTAAGCACTTTAACTTTTTCATTGTCAGTTTTCTCCTATATTTTTTGTGTATTACCGCACATGCTTTGTATTCAAATGTGAAGTAACGCAATTTATATGTTTATTATAAACATATATAATTATATTGTCAAGGAAAAAGCGAAAAACAGTTGACAAAAACTAAAACATCGTCTATAATAGGCATAAGGATAAGAATATCGGAAATAATATAAAAGACGTACGCCGATATGTATGCGGCGCCGGCAAGGAGAACATTATGTCGACCAATCTTATAATAAAAAAAGCAGCGCTCGCGTATATAGGAGCCGTTGCTTTCGCTTATGAAAAATCCAAGGAAGCCTTCGATTTTTGTATTGAAAAGGGGGCGAAAACGCTCGACGAAGCGAGACCAAAGGGCGAAGAGCTCATCGCAAAGGTCAAGGAGGCTGCAAAAACTCGTATTATCCACGGCTCAGGCGAAGAAAAGATCGGAACGATCCTTGATTCGCTCACTGACGATGAACGCGAGATGCTCAAAGAAAAGCTCGGCGCTCCGGGCTGTAACGCTTCGGAATGCGGCTGCGAAGATTGCGAGTAAACAACCGAAGGATATAAACGTCGTGCTTTTCTGCACGACGTTTTTTGTTGTTGAAAAAAACAAATAAAAACAAAAAGAACATTACAGACGTCGCTGTTGACGTCGCATCAAACATCTGTTATAATAGGCTATTAAACAGGGAAGGCATTATATATGAAAAAATACTTTGTGTTGCTCCTCGCGCTTCTTTTCATTGCACAGTGTATCTGTGCCTGTACGCCGTCAGGTGTGTCTGAGACAGAGTCGGATTCTGAAATGTCATCGGATGCTTCTCAAGATGACGAACCGGGAAAGATTGATTACACAGGATATAAAACCGCAGTTACCGTAGGGTGCTCGTATAAGACCTCAATAAACGCATTGTCGGGGACGGCGGGTGCGCTGACTGACGGTGAATTTGATACAGTCACGTTGACAGATGACCGCTTTCTTATATATAACAATTCAGTTGATGTATCGGTCGATCTTGGCGCGACAGTCGATTCGCTCGCACAGTTTGACATATACTACAAAATCAGCTCTTCCACAGGAGCCGAGCCGTCTAAAATCATCGTTTCGGTATCTGACGACGGAAAAGAATTCACCGAATGCGGCTCTGTAATACCCGAAACACAGCCGTCGCGTGCTGACGCGCTTGCGTGCAGCTCATCCATAAAGCTTGAAAAAAGTGTAAGCGGCAGATATATACGCTTTGAGATCAAAACACGCGTCGGAAAACAGCTCTATCTTCAGGAGGTCATCGGCTTCACCTATACTTCAGTAGAAGCACAGGGCATAGCTCCTGAGGCTGACTACACCTCTGCTCCGGAACAAATAACCGCTGACATTGCCTATCCCACATGGTCGTTCGTCACTCTCATGCCGCTCATCGGAGCGACCGATGACGAATGGGACGAATACTTCGATTACCTTCAGAACGCTGCTTTTGAGGGCGTGATAATACTCTCAAGCGCCGGATATAGCGGTTCGCTCATGTCTTCGTCAACGATAGACCGCTGTATGCAGGAATGCTCCGAACGCGGTATGAAGGTCATCGCCGGACTTGCAATGAGCCAGCACGGTGACGACACCGTTTCGGTCGAGGAAAGCCGAAAAGCTTATATCAAAGCCTGCACCGCGTGCGCAAATACACTATACAGCTCGTTCAAGCAGAAGTACCCGGACGTGTTCTGCGGTTGGTATCTGAGCCACGAGCTGAGCAATTCCATATACGCAAAAGACCCCGAAGGCTGTGCAGAACTGCTCAACGGAATTATTTCAGCTGTTGATGCGCTCGACAACGATATGCCGCTTTTGCTCTCTCCGTTTACGGCGAGCTGGGGTGGCAACGCCGATAAACTCAAGAGTGCCTTGACGAAAGTCTTTGAGCTTACAGATTTCCGTCCGATAGACATATACTGCCCGCAGGATTCCGTCGGAGCCGAGCTTACATCGCTTTCAAATTCCGCGTCGTATTACGCAGCGATGAAGGAATGCTGCGATAAAGAAGGAATACAGCTCTGGGCGAACATAGAGAATTTTGTCATTTCGTCCTCGGTGCCGGGATACGCTTCGGAAACCGTCGCCGCGCCGCTCTCGCGCTTTGTGTCACAGCTCGAAGCCGTAAAGCCATATATAAGCGGCTGCGCGACCTTCACATTTGAAGCCTACGCTCCCGACAAGATCGGCAATTACACAGTTTATACTGACGTGGACTACTTCTACAATGCCTATCTTTCATACCTTAACACAGGGATCGCTCCGGATGAGACATCTCCTGTAATAGAGGAAATAACGTGTACTGAACCGGTTGATGATTACTGCACGGTGACCCTGAAAATGAAAACGCCCACTTATCATATAATGACCGTCAGCTGTACTTCACAGGGCAGAGTTCGCTGCTTCGGACGCTATTACATGACAGAAATAGGCGCGTACACTTATCTTTCCTTCCGTGAATATGTCGGCAGAGCCGGTGCTGATGGAATCGTCTATTCGTTCTGCGCGTACGACTTTGCTTCTTCCGCCTCCGTACAGAAGATGTTCGGCTACAATACGCAGGTAAAGGATCTGTTCATATATGAGATAGACCGCACTCTCACCCGTAAGGTCATCTCCGTCGGATCTGAATATACGGCAACAACGGCTGCAACTCATTCCAACGGTGACAGCGGTAATGAGCTTACGGACGGACTGTATGGCGCGTCAAATAACTTCGGCGATGCCAAATGGTCCGGTTACAATAGTGAAGCCATTTCATTTACCATTGATCTTGCAAAGAGCGTTGAAGGCGTTGCTGATGTATGCGTAAGTATGCTCGCAGGCGGCCTTGGCGCAATATTCGAGCCGAAAAGCATCGAGGTGTACGTTTCAGACGATAACGAGACCTTCTATCCGATAGGCGGAATAATAACCGACAGTGCAAGCGACGGAACTCTTTACTCCGAAAAGCGCTCACTTGAACTTGAATACGGAGTAGCGTGCAGATACGTGAAAATCGATATAAACCCGACAGGCTGGTTCTTCCTTGACGAGATAGAGATCGCAGTTTACGAATAAAATTTACAAAAATAATGCCTGCGCGAATTCTTCGCGCAGGCATTATTTTTATGTTTCTTATTGCTTTTTCTTGACACAGTGATAGAACGCAAGCCCGCGGCTTTGACCGAACAGCTTTATTATGCTGCGGTAAAGCTCCTGACGGCTCTTGAAGTTGTCGAGAATACCCAACAGCTTTACAAGCTCTTCGTCGGTGCAATCCTCGTCAAGCTTATCTCTGAGCGCGACGATCCTCTGCATGTTTGCGGAAGGTTCAGCAGGCGGTACGAGCTCGGGGTGACCGTTTTCAATGAGTATGTCGTCGACGGTCGGTACATTGTCGTCATCCGCTTCGTCGGCAACAGCGGTGCAGCTGTCGTCCGTAGCGGGCGCTTCCTGGCATGAAGCGAGCTTGTTCTGCCTGACAAGGGTAAGCGCGCGTTCGATCGAGTAAGCGTAAAAGAGCCGTATCTTTTGCTCACGGAAATACTGACGCCAGAAGTCAAAGGAAAACTGAAAACCGTTATCCTTGCTTATGACGAAATAAGCTTCGTCCGTGTTTTTTGCGATGAGATAACCGAGAAAAGTCGCAAGATGAAAATCAATTGCGTTTTTTCCGAGCCTTTTTGCTTCAAACATTTCAAAATTAGCCTTGCTTTTTATAAGCTTGAAATGCGTATCGAACGTGATAGTGTCGGCGTTCTGACTGTAAAAAAGATAAACGCTGTCACTTTCGCTGAGAGTATCGATGCCCTTGAGCCCGTCCGAATGGACGTTTTCAAAATCAATGAGGTATGTTGCCATTGTGCTCCTTTCCCGAAGAAACGTGTTAAGGCTGCTTCGTTATTTTGTTTTTGATGCTTGCCGCGTCGATCAGCTTCGCACACAGGAAAAACAGTGCTATCGAAATCACTGCCTGAAGTGCGTTGAACGGAGCGGACGCGAGGGGGGCTGTCAAAGACCCGGCGATGATCGCGTCTGCGGCAAAATATACAATCACCGTCACCGGGACTGTAATAAGAGAGAAAAGCATATTGTGCTTCGACAGGCATTTATCGCCGCGCGAAGAAATACAAAGAGCTATTCCCGCCTTTGCGACAGCAGTGAACGGAGCGTATATTGCGTATCCTGTAACGATATCAGCGAGCATACCGCCTATTGCGCCTGCGCAGACGGAATACCGTTTCTGTAACAGCGAGGCGCAAAGCAGTATGAAAGCATCACCGATATGAACATAACCGAGTCCGCCCGGAAGCGGAATGCGGGGTAGATATGCGGTGGCGGCGAAGATAAACGCCGCAAAGAGCGCGGCCGTGATGATGTTGATGAGGTGCTTGTTTTTCATGAGCTTAATGCAGGAAGCATTGCAGTTGCAATGCTGAAATATATCAGCAGAGATATCGCGTCAACTATTGTTGTTATGAATGGGCTTGCCATGACGGCAGGATCAAAGCCGATCTTCTTTGCAAGCAGAGGCAAGGTGCATCCGACTGTTTTTGCCGCGACTATCGTGATACACATCGTCAGTGCCACAACAAATGCGACTGTTACGCTCGCCTGATCTACTATCAAAAGCTTTGCAAAGCCAACGACGGCGAGTGTCATGCCGCAAAGCAATGCAACCCGAACTTCCTTCCAGAATATTTTGAATATGTCTCTCGGTACTATTTCACCGATTGACAGACCGCGTATTATCGTCATAGCCGCCTGACTTCCGGCGTTTCCGCCTGTGTCCATGAGCATCGGGATAAACGCGGTGAGTATAACGAGCTTTGAGAGCGCGTCTTCGTACGAGCCGATTATCTTGCTGGTAAAGGTCGCTGAGATCATCAACAGTACGAGCCAGGGTATGCGCTTGAGCCACGTCGAGAACACGCCTGTTTTTAGATATGGCTTGTCCGTCGGCGTGATAGCCGCCATTTTTTCTATGTCTTCGGTGGTTTCATCACGTATGACATCAATTGCATCGTCAACGGTTATTATACCCACGAGACGGTTTTCGGTATCAACGACAGGCAGCGACAGAAAATCATATTTTGAAAGCATCTGAGCTGCTTTTTCTCTTTCATCGTGTGTGTCAGAGAACAAGCAAAGAAGA
>CAZFZL010000030.1:0-15964 GCA_964523005.1 uncultured Oscillospiraceae bacterium | reverse complement strand
ATTTTAAATCCTCCATGCCTAACCGGCTCAGTGCTACCGAGAGTATTTTGCATACGAGTGTGTTGTAATCAACGCCTGAAAAAGCGGCAAGCATCGGGTAATCGCTGTATCCCGGCGCAAGACCGGGCAGAGGATTGATCTCAATAAAATAAGGGTTTCCTTTTTCGTCCATACGAAAATCCACGCGCGCAAAATCGTGGCAGCCGAGCGCGTTGTATACTTTCAGCGCGGAAGACTTCATTTCTTCCGATTGTACATCGGTGATTTCAGCCGGACAACGATAGGAAATATATTGTTCAAAGTTACATTTTACATCAAAGCTATACACCTTGTATTCGCCTTGAGTGTTTTTATTGAATACGATTTCCATCGGAGAAAAAACACGTACATCATGCCCGTTCCCCAATATACCGACGGTAAATTCTCTTCCGGGAAGATAAGCTTCACAGAGCATAGGCTCACCATAGAGCATAAGAGCGTTTTTCAGCAGCTTGTTTAATTCTTCTGTGCTACTGACTACGCAGGCTTCTCCGACGCCCTTGCTTGAGCCTTCGGCATTTGGCTTTACGATCATCGGAAATCTGAGCGAAAGTCCGTCTGTTTCATCGGCGGATGATATTGTCACGCTTTCAGGCGTCCTGATACCGTACGTTGAAGCAATGCGTTTACATAGCTGCTTGTCAAGAGAGACGGCGAGAGCCGTTTCATCCGAACCGGTATATGGGATACCAAGTACATTCAGCAGCGCAGGAACTTCAGCTTCACGTCCGCGTCCGCGCAGACCCTCTGCTATATTGAAGACTATATCGGGCCTTTCTCTCTTGAGATTTTCAACAAGCTCATCATCTAACTCAAGTGCGGTGACGTGCTCATAATTACTTCTTAATGCTGTCAGTATGGCTTCAATGGTTTCCGGTGTGTCATATTCGGCATTTGAGTCATCGGTGCTTCCGGCATCTTCTCTTTTTTTGTTGTATACCAGCGTTATTCTTAGAGGGTGAGAAACGACATTCGTCTGTTTCATATAAGCTGTTTCCTTTTATGGTTTTTGTGATGAAGTTAACAAACGGGTGAAATAGATTATACTCTTTTAATCTTATTTATCAAGATGATTTTGAAAAAATTTAAAAGATAATTGCCGTGATTCTGAACAAAAAAATCGACTCTTGATAAATAGAAATTCTTACTTTTTCAACACAGGAATTATTGCCTCAAAACAGGTGTAGTATTTACTTTTCTTCGGCTGTTTTTCACGCTGATTTTTCAGGGTATTGCTGGTTGTGCGGCAGGTCTGAGTGCTTGTATTGCCCGTATATAAACAGTTTATAGCGATCAACGGTAATTGCCAAGAAAAAAACTGTTTTCTTTATTGAAAACAGTTTTTTGCGGCTTATTCATATTAGCGGCAGTTGCTATTGTATTATTGCCGAATCGATGTATTGACAAGCGGCGAGTGCTGCTGCCGCACCGTCCGATGCGGCTGTTGTTATCTGCCGTACGCGCTTAGTGCGGCAGTCGCCCGCTACATACAGACCCTCTGTCTTCGTCGTACAGTTCTCGCCCGAAACGGCGTAGCCGCCGCGGTCGGTGTCTGCAAGTGCCTTTACACAGGCGTTTTCGGGCACAAGACCGATCGCGATGAAAACTCCGTCGAAGCGCATATCCTTCTCTTCGCCATCGTCGCTGAGCGTTGTCAGCCCTTCAAAACCGTCATCGCCGTTGAAACGCTTAACCACTGTCCCGTAGACGAAAGATACGTTGCTCTTCTTCATAAGGCTGTCGGCAAGCGATTTTTCGCCCGTAAGATACGGCAGGTTCTGTATGACGGTGACGCTCCGGCAGAGTTCTGAAAGCATCACCGCTCCCTGGAGTGCCGAGTTGCCGCCGCCTATCACTGCGACATCCTGTCCTTCGTAGAACGCTCCGTCGCACACCGCACAGAACGAAATGCCGTTTCCGACATATCTCTCTTCGTTTGGTACGCCGAGGAGCCTGTGCTTTGCGCCGGTTGCTGTAATAACAGCATATGACGTGTACGCACCGCCCTCCTGCGTCGTGACGGTGAACAACCCGCTCTCCTTTGTCACCTCTGTCACGGTTTCCATTACGATCTCAGCGCCGTGCTCCATTATCTGCTCTACGAATATCTCCGCAAGCTCGTTTCCGCTTATGCAGTTATATCCGGGGTAGTTTTCGATCTTCGGAGAGAAGGTCATCTGTCCGCCGAACGTGTTTTTTTCTATTACAGCGACTTTCTTGCCCGCTCTCATCGCGTACAGCGCCGCCGTGATTCCGGCGGGTCCGCCGCCTATTATACAAATATCAAAATCAGCCATCGTCATGCCACCGTCACTGACCGATAAACGCTTTGATGTCGGAGACATTCGTATACTTCTCCACGCTGTCGCCCTGCTTTATGAGAAGCGTCGGTGCCTGCTTGAGTCCGAGAGCCTTCGCGGTGTCCTTGTCATCCTCAACGTATATTTTCGTAAACGGTATGCCTGCGCGTTCGAGCAACGCTGCGGCGACCTTGCAGTTCGGGCAGGTCTTCGTTGCAAACAGATACGTACCGTTCGCTACGGGGCCTTGCTCCTTCGGTTCGGTGCATTCTTCGCTGCGCGCGTTTATGTGAGGACTGTTTTTGTGAAGCACATCGTACTTCACGCGGTCCTTATACTCCTGTGCCTTACCGTCGTTCCAGTTCTGGACAGGGCGGTAGTAGCCGGTGATACGGCTGTATACTTCCGTCTTCTCACCGCAGGTCGGGCAGGTGAAATGCTCTCCGGCAATATATCCGTGCGCGCTGCACACAGAATACGTCGGGCTTATCGTGTAGTAGGGAAGCTTGTGGTTCTCCGCAATCTTACGCACGAGTGTCGCCGCCGCCTTCCAGTCGGGCAGCTTTTCACCGAGGAACGCATGGAACACCGTTCCTGATGTATAGAGCGTCTGTATGTCGTCCTGTATTGCAAGCGCTTCGAATATATCGTCCGTGTAACCGACGGGGAGGTTCGAGCTGTTGGTATAATACGGCGTACCGTTTTCATTCGCCGTAATGATATTCGGGAAACGCTCCTTGTCGTGCTTTGCGAGTCTGTACGACGTGGATTCAGCCGGCGTCGCTTCGAGGTTGTACAGATCGCCGTATTTTTCCTGATAGTCCGACAGGCGGTCGCGCATATGGTTGAGCACACGCTTGGTGAATTCCTGCGTTTCTTCGTGCGTCATGTCCTTGCATATCCATTTCGCATTTAGACCGGCTTCGTTCATTCCCACAAGCCCGATGGTGGAGAAGTGGTTGTCGAACGTGCCGAGGTAGCGCTTGGTGTATGGATAAAGCCCCTCGTTGAGCAGCTTCGTGATGACCGTTCTCTTGACCTTGAGCGAGCGTGCTGCGACGTCCGTAAGCCTGTCGAGACGCCTGAGAAAATCTTCTTCATTCTCAGCAAGATAAGCGATGCGCGGCATATTGATAGTCACAACGCCGATCGAGCCGGTGCTTTCGCCGCTTCCGAAGAAGCCGCCGCTCTTTTTTCTCAGCTCACGCAGGTCGAGACGCAGACGGCAGCACATGGATCGCACGTCGCTCGGCTCCATGTCGCTGTTGATGTAGTTTGAGAAGTACGGCGTGCCGTATTTGCTCGTCATCTCGAAAAGCAGCTTGTTGTTTTCCGTTTCCGACCAGTCGAAGTCGCCCGTTATCGAATATGTCGGTATCGGATATTGGAAGCCTCTTCCGTTCGCGTCGCCTTCAATCATAATTTCAATGAACGCCTTGTTGACCATGTCCATCTCTTTTTTGCAGTCCTTGTATTTGAAGTCCTGTTCCTTGCCGCCGACGATGCAGTTGAGCTCGGCGAGGTCGTTCGTGACGTTCCAGTCGAGAGTTATATTCGAGAACGGCGCCTGCGTACCCCAGCGTGACGGCGTGTTTACGCCGAATATAAACGATTCAAGGCTCTTTTTGACCTGATCGTAAGTGAGGTTGTCCGCTTTCACGAACGGTGCAAGATATGTGTCGAACGATGAAAACGCCTGCGCGCCTGCCCATTCGTTCTGCATTATGCCGAGGAAGTTGACCATCTGGTTGCAGAGCGTTGCAAGATGGCTCGCCGGAGCCGAGGTTATCTTGCCGGATACACCGCCGAGACCTTCCTTGATGAGCTGTTTGAGCGACCAGCCAGCACAGTAGCCGGTGAGCATGGAAAGATCATGTATATGCATGTCGCCGCTTCTGTGGGCGTTGGCGACCTCGTCATCGTATATTTCCGAAAGCCAGTAGTTTGCCGTTATGGCGCCGCTATTATGAAGTATCAGTCCGCCGACCGAATACGTTACGGTTGAGTTTTCCTTCACACGCCAGTCGGTGTTGTAAACGTATTTGTCCACAAGCTCTTTATAGTCGAGTATGGTCGATTTTATACTGCGCAGCTTTTCGCGCTGTCTGCGATAGAGAATGTACGCCTTTGCTACATCGGCAAAGCCTGCCTGTATAAGCACCGCTTCAACGCTGTCCTGTATGTCCTCGACCTGTATTAATCCGTTCTTGATCTTTGGCTCAAAATCCGCGGTGACCTTCAGGGCGAGAAAATCTATGACGCTCGGGTGCGTCTGCTTCTCACATGCGTCGAACGCTTTGGTTATTGCCACGGCTATTTTGCTTATATCAAATTCTGCCGTCTTTGAGTCTCTCTTTATGACCTGGTACATTTTTTATTGTCCGCCTCTCCCGCCGCTTGTTTTGCCGCGCGAATATATAATACTACATCCGCTTACGTCTGTCAAGAGCAAAAACACAAAATGTTGTGCTTTTTTTCAAAAAAAACACAACATTTAGCTTTTGCTATCTATATATAGTGTCGTCCGGCTGTGCTTGCGACGCAATGGAATGACCGGAATTACACTCCGCGCACGGCGACAGCAGGGACATAAACACGGACCGCTTGAGCAAGCGCGTGCATTTCATCTTTGCTGTATGCGCTCAGACCGCCCGATATCAGATCGCCCGAATCGGTGAACTGCTGTAAAAAATACGCACGTGCGCCTGTGATCCATTTTCCGATTGATATGAGATCTTCATTTGTGTGCAGCTCACGTACAACTGTCGTGCGGAATTCGTATTCTGTCTTTCCGTTCATAAGCAGCTCCACGCTCTTCATGACCGGTGTGACGTCGTAGTCCTTCACTCCGCATGCGAGCGCATAACGCTCCGGCGAGGATTTTATATCCATAGCGACATAGTCCACGAGCCCTTCGCTTATAAGTGCTTCGAGCTTGTCGGGAAACGAGCCGTTCGTGTCGAGCTTGACGGAAAAACCAAAGGACTTGCAGAAAGCCAGCAGCTGCGCAATATCCTTGTCAAGCAGCGCCTCGCCGCCTGTCACGCACACTCCGTCAAGGATGTGCTTCCTCTTTTCAAAGAAAGCGCCAAGCTCGTTCAGAGAGAGCGAGGTCTCGTTCCTGCGCGTCACGAGCGACGCGTTGTGACAGAACGGACAGCGGTAATTGCATCCGTGAAGAAACACAGTGCAGGCGGCTTTGCCCGGATAGTCGAGCAGAGTCAGCTTTTGCAAGCCCTCGATTATCATTTATCTTTTACCGATCAGTTGAGTTCAGCGAAATACTTGATCGTTCTGACCATCTGGCTGGTGTAGGAGTTTTCGTTGTCATACCACGAAATTACCTGTACCTGATAGGTGTCGTCGTCGATCTTGGAGACCATGGTCTGAGTAGCATCGAAGAGTGAACCGTAGGTCATTCCGATAACATCACAGGAAACTATGAGTTCTTCGTTGTAACCGAAGGAAGCGGAAGCCTCAGCCTTCATGGCTGCGTTGATGCTCTCGGCGGTGATATCCTTGCCCTTAACGACCGCGATGAGAATCGTGGTGGAGCCGGTGCAGACCGGGACACGCTGAGCGGAACCGATGAGCTTGCCGTTGAGTTCGGGGATAACAAGACCGATAGCTTTTGCAGCGCCGGTGCTGTTAGGAACTATATTGACTGCTGCTGCGCGCGCTCTGCGAAGGTCGCCTTTTCTGTGCGGGCCGTCGAGAACCATCTGGTCGCCGGTGTAAGCGTGGACTGTCGTCATGATTCCGCTGACGATGGGAGCGTAATCGTTGAAAGCCTTAGCCATGGGGGCGAGGCAGTTGGTCGTGCAGGAAGCGGCGGATATAATCTTGTCATCTGCCTTAAGCGTCTTTTCGTTTACACCGTAAACGATGGTCGGGAGATCTTTGCCCGCCGGAGCGGAGATGACGACCTTTTTAGCGCCTGCGTCGATGTGAGCCTGTGCTTTTTCCTTGCTGGTGTAGAAGCCGGTGCATTCGAGAACAACGTCAACGCCGAGCACGCCCCAAGGGCAGTTTGCTGCGTCCTTCTCTGCATAGATCTTGATGGTTTTGCCGTCTACTGTTATGCTGTCTTCTCCTGCTTTAACTGTGTCGCCGAGAGCATATCTGCCCTGAGCTGAGTCATATTTGAGAAGATGAGCGAGCATCGCGGGAGAGGTGAGGTCGTTGATGGCGACTATCTCATAACCCGGAGCGTTGAACATCTGCCTGAAGGCGAGACGACCGATGCGGCCGAAACCGTTGATGGCTACTTTTACATTCATTGATAAGTTCCTCCAAAGATATTTGTTATTTATTTTTGCCGTATTATTCTACAACAAAACGCGCGATTTTACAAGAGCTTTTTTAATTTTTCCCGTGTTTAAGCGAATTTTCGTCATTCTGAACTGAAACATATTCGAAAATCGCCTTTTATTTTACTATCTGGCGAACACGGAACTTCACGCCGGCGTTCCTCGCCGTCTCTGCACATACTGCAATGTCTTCATCCGAAAGCGTTGTGGAGACTACGCTCATTACGACATTGGAAACATACTGCTTCGCGAGCGATGCGAATTCAATGAGTGCGTCGTATGCGTTCGGGAATATCGGGTGGCACACGGCGTTGTATTTTTCCGCTGTAGCTTCGTTGAGGCTGATGGAAACGGTGTCAATACAGCCTTCGAGCATTGGCGTGATGTCACACCCATATATCAGGTTTGCCTGTCCGTTTGTGTTTATGCGTATGCTTATGCTCGACTTTTGCTTAACACGCTTTGCAATGTTCACCAGCGTATCGAGCCTTTCGGTAGGCTCACCGTAGCCGCAGAACACAAGCTCTTTATACTGTGCAAGATCGCGCCCGATTATATCTTCGTACGCTTCTTCCTCCGTCGGCTCGCGTTCGAGCCAAAGCGGGTCGCTGCCGTACGCGCCGGCACCGAGCTTGCGTATGCAAAAATCGCAGTTGTTTGTGCATTTGTTGGTCAGGTTCACATACAGTGAATCGCCGACCTCATATGTTATGGTCATCATTTTTCCTCCGGAAATGGTTATATCCTAAACAGCGTCCGAGCGTTTCGCTCCGTCGTTGCTTCAAGCTCTTCAAAGGTCGTATTGCGTATCTCGGCGAGCACCTCAAGCGTGCGTCTGATCATGAATGAATCGCATCGCTTTCCTTGGTATGGCTCAGGCGCAAGATACGGGCAGTCTGTTTCGACAAGCAGCCTGTCGGCAGGGATGTAAGCGGCAGCCTCGCGCACCTTGTGCGCGTTTTTGAAGGTGACGATTCCGCCGAACGACATATACCAGCCGTATGACAGCAGAATCTTCGCCGTCTCTTTGCTGCCTGAATAGCTGTGAAACACGCCGGTCACATTATGGTGAAGCACTGCGTCAAGACAGTCGGCGTGCGCTTCGCGGTCGTGTATGACAACGGGCAGACCGACCTTTTCAGCAAGGCAGAGCTGCTGCTCGAAAATCTTCTTTTGAACGTCTCTCGGCGCGTCGTCGTAATGGTATTCAAGCCCTATCTCACCGATGGCGACGACCTTTTCATCGCAGCACAGTGCTTCGAGACTTTTTATATATCCGTTGTTGACCTTACAGGCCTCGGACGGGTGCACTCCGATGGCAGCGTACAGCTTTTTGTATCTATGCGTAAGCAATACGTTGCGAAACGAATCGTCCTCGTCCGTTGACGCGAGTATGATGGCAGACAGCTCGCTGCCGCAATCTATGCTTCCGAGTATGCTGTCAAGGTCAGAGGCGAATCTGTCATCGGTGTAGTGTGCGTGGGAATCGAGCATTATCTGATCCCCGTTCCGTTAGGCACGTCGCCGTCTATCGAAACGACGCGAACGTCGTCTTCTCCTGAGCAGAGTATCATTCCGTGGCTCTCAACGCCGCGAAGCTTGATCGCCTTCAGGTTTGCTACGAGTATTATTTTCTTTCCGATGAGCTGCTGCGGCTGATAGAATTTCGCTATGCCGGATACGACCTGCCTTTTTTCCGTGCCTATGTCGACGGTCAGCTTCAAAAGCTTGTCGGACTTCGGAACCGGCTCACATTCGAGTATCTCACCGGTGACGAGCTTCACCTTCGCAAAGTCGTCTATTGTGATCTCGTCTTTTCCCTCCGGAGCTTCTTCTTTGTGCTTGTCTTCAAAGTATTTCTCTATCTCCGCGAGCTTTTTCTTCTCATCTATGCGTGCGAACAATATCGGCACTTCGCCGATCACGTTCCCGGAGAAAGCGATATCATCCGTGAATACTTCAGGTGCTTTCACGCCGAATATTCCGAATATCTTCGCGGCGCTGTCGGGCATGAGCGGTATGAGAAGCTGAGCGCCGGCGAGTATGCCGCGCACGAGATTGTGCATTACCGTTCCGAGCCGCGCTTTGTTCTGCTCGTCGCGAGCAAGCACCCACGGCGTCGTAACATCGATGTATTTGTTGCATGATTTGAACAACTCGGACACTGCTTTTACCGCGTCGGAAAGCTTGTAAGCGTCGTATGCTTCCTTCGCTTTTACCTCAAAGCCGGATATAGAAGCGAAGAACTCGCAGTCGCACTCTTCGGTGACTTCGCTTTCCGGTATTGTTGAGCCGAAATACTGCTTGATCATCGCCGCGGTGCGGTTGACAAGGTTGCCGATGATGTTTGCAAGCTCCGCGTTTGAAGTTTTTATGATGTCTTCGTATGAAATGGTGCCGTCATCAGCGTAGCCCATCTCTCCGAGAAGATAATAGCGTATCGTGTCTCTACCGAATATCGAAACGAGATCGTCGCCGTAAAGCACGTTTCCGCGCGACTTGCTCATCTTGTCGGTGCCGGAAAGCAGCCACGGATGACCGATGACCTGCTTGGGCAGCGGCAGACCGAGCGCGTGGAGGATTATCGGCCAGTAGATGGTGTGAAATCTGATTATATCCTTGCCTATTACGTGCAGGTCGGCAGGCCAGTATTTGTCAAACATCTCGTTCTTGGTGTCCGGTGTATATCCGAGCGCGGTGATATAATTCGAAAGCGCGTCCACCCAGACATAAACGACGTGCTTTTCGTCAAAATCAACCGGTATGCCCCATTTGAGCGTCGTGCGCGATACGCAAAGGTCCTGAAGTCCGGGTCGCAGGAAGTTGTTGAGCATCTCGTTCTTGCGCGATTCGGGTATGATGAATCCGGGGTGCGTTTCGATATAGTCTATGAGCCAGTCCTGATATTTCGAGAGCTTGAGAAAATACGCTTCTTCGTGAGCCTTCACGACCTCGCGTCCGCATTCGGGGCATTTCCCGTCGACGACCTGCGTCGGTGTCCAGAACGCCTCGTCCGGCGTGCAGTACCAGCCCTCATAGGTGCCCTTGTAAATATCGCCCTGCTCGTACAGCTTTCTGAATATCTTTTGTACTGATTTGACATGGTAATCGTCCGTCGTGCGTATGAATTTATCATATGACACGCCGAACAGCGTCCATATCTCCTTGAGCTGCGCGCATACGTCATCAACGTATTGCTGAGGTGTAATGCCGCGTTTTTCCGCTGCGTTCTGTATTTTAAGACCGTGCTCGTCCGTCCCTGTCAGGAAGAACACGTCGTAATCGCACATTCGCTTGTACCTTGCAATGGCGTCAGCCATGACAGCCTCGTAGGTATTGCCGATATGCGGCTTCTGTGAGGCGTAGGTGATGGATGTTGTGATGTAGAATTTTTCCTTCATTTGCGGGCTTCCTTTCAATATTTTTTATTCCGGAAGAGTTTTTTTCTTTTCTCTGAGCTGTTTGAAAAATTCGCTCAGGATCAAAGAGCATTCATCGCTGAGCACTCCGCCCGTCACTTCAGGCGTATGATTATACGCAAGCAGCGCGAAATCGGCGACGCTCCCGAAAGAACCTGCCTTCGGATCGGTACAGCCGAACACAACGCGCCTGATACGGCTGTTGATTATCGCGCCGGCACACATCGGGCATGGCTCAAGCGTCACAAAAAGATCGCAGTCCCAAAGCCGCCATCTGCCGAGCTTCCGGCAGGCGCGGTCAATGGCAATCAGTTCTGCGTGCATGAGCGCGTTGTTCTTCTTTTCACGCATATTGCGCCCCGTCGCCACAACGACGCCGTCACACACGATGACGCAGCCGACAGGCGCTTCACCGCAGTCTGCCGCACATTTGGCACGCCTGAGCGCGATTTTCATAAAACGGATGCTGTCGTTGCTGTCCATACGTCTTCCAATACTTTTCATTATCTTTAATATTATACCACTGTTTTCCCTTAAAAGCAATAATTATCCCGAAAACTTTCAATATTCTTGCCAAATCAGGCCTTTCATGATATACTAATGATAATATGCAACTCTTTTTGCACAAAGGAAACCGCTATGGATAAAAAACTGCTTATTATTTCAAACCGTGAGAGCACGCTTTCGAGTATGCTTTCAAAGATATGCCCCGTCACACGCGTCGCTGTGAACGGCTGCGATGATCTCGACTTCTCCGCGTACGGCGCTGTTGCGCTCATAGGAGGAACTTCGGATATCCCCGTGACGCTCAGTGCTTATGCTCGCGTAAAGCTTGAGGAATTCGCCGACTCCGGGAAGCCTGTCTTTCTCGAATACACCGATTCGTTTTGCTGCGTGTATTCGGCGTATCCTGAACAGCTTTCGCACCATAGGTTCGTTGCCGCCGGAGACACCGTGCCGGAGCTGTCGGCAGGCGACCTGCTCGACGGCAGATACAATAACTATATCAGACCGTACTTCCTCATGCCGGGTACCAAAGTGCTGCTGTCCATGCATCCGTACGTTACGGCGCATGACAAGACGAATTGGCAGCAGGAGGAAATACTCAAAGGAAGCGCGGCGCTCTGGCTCGACAAAAACGTCATGTCGGCGGCGTTTCGCCTCTGCGACTTCGATAAGGGCAGCTTTGCCCCGGCGGCGCGCTGGGAAGCGCTCGTGAAATATATCTGCGTTTTTCTCACAGGCAGCGCACCGGCATCACTTCCGCAGCGGCAGCCGTCCCACAGGACGACAGCGGACGCAGATTCATACAGCGATTGCATAAAACGCGGACTTTGCTGGCTCGAACATTTTCTCGTCAACGGCGGAAAGAACGGTATTCTTGAAGGACTCAGCCACAACATCTGCCCTGACGGACAGAGAATCACCGCGAACAATATACGTACCGACTGCAGCGGTGAAGCGGCAGGTGCGTTTATCTTCTCCGACTGTGACAAGCACGGTGTATTCGCCCGTTCTCTGATGTCCTTTTGCTTCAGGCCGATGATGGTCAGGGGCGGGGAATATGACGGGATGCTGCGCTGGAGTGAGCAGGCGTGGGAGGTGTGTTATCAGGACGACGCGGCACGAGCGATGATGGGCGTGCTGCTTGCGGCCCGCTTCGGGATAACAAAACAGTATCTTCCCGACGCGCTAAGGGCGCTGTCGTTTCTCTGCCGCACTACCTGCCGTGACGGGCTAAGACCGTCACGCACGGATAAGCTGAACTACATTGTTGCAAACAAAAGCATACTCTCTCTCGCCGACGAACCCTCCGGACTGCCGAGCGCACACTACAACGCGTGGTATTCGGCGGCACTCCTTCTCGGTTATCTTGAAGGCGGTGACGAAGCGTTCCTCAAAACAGGTGTGAGAGGGCTTGAAACGCTCATGTCACTTTATCCCGATACGGCGCGTGAGCAAAGCGAGACGAGCGAGCTGTGCAGGCTCGTGCTTCCGCTTGCCGTGCTTTACGAAGCAACCGGTGACGAAAAGCATAAAGAGTGGCTTTACCGCGTTACCAACGACCTCGAGCGTTTGGCACTCGGCGGCGCGTACCGCGAATGGGACACAGGCTATAAGGCTGCGTGTTCACGCAACAACACCGGTGAATGCTCGCTGCTCGCCGAGAACGGCGACCCGGTGTGCGACCTGCTGTACTCGGTCAACTGGCTGCCGACGGGCTTTTCGTATGCATACCGCGCCACGGGCGACGAACGCTTTGCGCGTCTTGCAAAGGACATCTGCGCATTCTTTATCACTTCGCAGTCGCTCAGCTCCGATCCGCTGGTCGACGGTTCATGGGGACGCGGCTGGGATCTTGAACGCAGGGAAAACTACGGAGTTCCGCACGATGTCGGCTGGGGTCCGTGCGCTGCCGAAAGCGGCTGGACTGTCGCCGAAGCGGTGATGGGACTTGAGATAACGAAGCGCGTATTCGACGAAAAGAGCGTCCGGCTGTTCTGATCCCTTTGCTTTACCGGATGTAATACCGCCGCCGCACAACATATATATGTGTAATGAGACTGAAGACGGCAGAAGCGAAAGCGTTTCTGCCGTCTTGATTAATTATTGTTTTATCGGAAGCTCACAAAAAAGTATACCTCCGGATGAGCTTGCGCCGTTGTCAGAACGTAATGCAAAAAAATCAGTCGGCACATTCCTGCGGGCGTGTGAGCGAGATTATATATGGAATCACGTCGTCGCGTTCAAGCTTGAGGGCAAATGAAAACTCCTCCGTAATGATCTTTTCTGCGTCAGCAAGCAGCCTTGCGTCGCTTGCGTAAAGCTTGCGTTTTTCCTTCTGCGCGGCATCGCGATGATCGGAAAGCGCCCGGCCTACCCAAAGGACATCAGCGGTGCTTCCGTAGCTGACAAGCTCACCAAAGCGTATGGCACGTGATTTTACATCGTCGATCCATATGTTTTTCGTCTTCTCCGACTGTGATATAGCTTCGCTGATCTCTTCCGGCGTCTGTATCTGGCGCATTATACTGTCAAGGTCAGGTGAATCGGCGGGAACGTAAAACACCGTCCGCGCATCACCTACCGGACGAAGATTGTAAAACAGTCTTTCGCCTATTCCCGTGAAGGAGCGGTTTTGTATCTCTTCTACCCTGCATACGCATGAGTTTTTGTACATCACGCAGTCTCCCTTGTTGAATTTCGTGCTTTCAGCATTCATCTTATGCCTTCCTTTCCCGTCCGACTTTATAAAAACGGACGCATATGAACATGTCTGAAAATATGCCCAACTGATATATATCTATTATACACTTTTAAATAAAAATTTATATAGACATTTTCACCAAAAAAAGCAGACACATATGTACGATTTGAATTATAAAAACGCCTTAATCCGGAATTGCTTCGGAATAAGGCGTTTTTGATGCAGTGTTATACAGGATTTAATAAGAGTCGTCTGCAAAAAAGATGCAGTTTCTGCCGCTTTTCTTTGCAAGATAGAGCTGCTGGTCAGCGAGCACGATCGTGCTTTCTGCGTCCTTACGGCGAAATGGATCCTTTTCGTTTATCCGCGTGAGCGCGGCACCGACGCTTACGGTGACGTAGGGCATACCGCGGTTTGGCGCGAACGGTATCTTCAGTTCCTCGACCGCTTTCTTGAGCTTGAGCGCAAACGCCGGAAGCTCTATTTCGTTCGTATTCTGTACGACTATAACAAATTCCTCGCCGCCGTAGCGCGCAACAATGTCGGTCGAACGCTGCGAGCAGCTCTTAAGTGCCGAGGCTACCTTCCGGAGACACTCGTCGCCTGCGTGATGGAGAAACGTGTCATTGTAAAGCTTGAACATATCGATGTCGACCATAATCGCTGCTATCGTATCGTCACAGCGGCGTGAACGCGCTGCAAGCGCGTCAATTCCGATCTCAAGACCGCGCCTGTTTAGCAGCCCGGTCAGCGGATCGGTCTCGGCGAGTGCTCCGAGAACGGAATTTGCTTGCGACAGTTTTCTGCGTTCACAGAAAACATTAAAAACATAAGAAAACTGTATTTGTGAAACGATGACCGAAAACACGGTTATAACAAACAGCAGCTTGTATGATGCCGCCGTAATATCAAAATGACTGACAATCAAAAGCGTAGTGGCGAAGAGAGGTACCGTGGTACAGAGCGTTTCAGTCAGGCTCATTATCGGAAGAACGTTTACGAGCAGTACTGTTACAGCGTAAGTAGACACTGATCCAAGCTCAGACGCTTCGGAATATATGAACGGCAGGGAAGACACGATGATAAGCCCGGTGAGCAGTCGTATAAGAAAAGTGCGTGCGGCGGTGTTAAAGGAGCTGTATATCGGCTTGACGGAAAAAAGCAAGAAAAAAATTGTCGAAACAGATACTATAAATATAATACCTAAGTGATAGTACGAAGATATCTGTTCCGAATATATCGGTGAGCCGAAGTCTGTAATGAGATTGATTATCTGCAGTATTAACAAAGCGCCAAGCGCAATACGGCATCTCTTTATGATCGTTTCATTGACCTTTTCACGAAAAACAAAACGATCTTTATTGGGAAGAACCTTCGCTCCGAGAAATATTTTGCCTGCTTTTTTGACAACCATTCTGTTCATGACGTTTCGGCTTTCTCCTTATTAGTAGTATAGTATCGGCAGCTCCGAAAATACCGGAAAAACACACTGCGGCAAAAAACATAAGTTTGAAATGCTAAATAATAACATGCAACAGTCAAATAAAAAACACGTACAACATGTAAAAGTTAATATTTGAACTGTGAAAACACAAAATTCCTATAAAGCTTATCATAATAACCTTCGTTTGTCAAGTACAATTTTGTAAAAAAGAGTTATACATTGCTTGCCGGCGATTGTTGAGCTTCGATTGTGCAAAGCAGCAAAGTAAAAAGGGCGGATTCCAATTATATTTATCATCGTATCAATAATGATGCCCGCTTTGTCTGTCATTTATAAAAAAGACATTTTGCGTTTTTAGCGGAGAGATTCGAATCCCCGCGGTGGAGAGTGTGCTTATAATGTGTCTTGTTTTTGCTTAATATAATTGCGACAAAACAAAATGGTTGCCAGCAGAGGAAAGATACTCGCAGAAAGTAAACCGATTTTCATTACCAACTGTTCATTTGTAATATTGAGAAATGCAGATAAATCAGATATTTGTTCGTTACTCATCGCAATATCTGTAATAACTCCAACCAATTGTGGTCCGATTGAACCACCCAGATCTCCTCCTGCCGCCATTAATGCAAATACTGCTAATCCGGCAGAAGGGAATTTATCAGATGCCATAATCAAGCTTCCCGGCCATAGCATTGCAGTACACAAGCCGGTGGTCGCACAAGAAATTAGTCCTATTACGGAAATCGACGTAACTGTTGCAACAATGTAACAAATAGTCGCTCCAAAAGAACTTATAGCTAAAACTTTATATATGTTTTTACCATATCTTGAATAGATCGTTCGTCCAAGCCCAAGCATAAGCGCAAACATTGCAACACCGAAAATATCTCCCCAAACCTTTGAAATATTCAATGATTGTTCAATATAGCTTGAACTCCATTGTGACATAGTACATTCACTTGCTCCGCCAAGGAATATGCAAAGGAAACAAATGATAAATTCTCTTTTTTTTATTAATTCAAGGACGCTGGAAGCCCTTTCCTGCGTTTTCAGCTGTGGTACAGTAGATTTAAGAAAAAGAAGAAAAGACAAAACAGGAACTGACATCCAAAGAAACACAAGCCATTGCCAGTTTTCATTTCCGAATATAAGTAAAAAAAGAGTGCTGATTATTACGACAATTACTACACCCCATGCGTAGGTTGAGTGTAGCTTACTCATTTCCCGTTCTGGATTATCGGATG
>CAZFZL010000029.1:9929-16172 GCA_964523005.1 uncultured Oscillospiraceae bacterium | reverse complement strand
TATCACATATTATTTTGTTTGTAAATAGCTTTCCTGATTTTTAGAGATGCCCTTATAATAACACGTTTTTTTGAATTATTCAATAAAACACTATAAAAATTCATGAATTTCAGACAGTTTGTTGATATTGTCGGTTGAAATTTTCTGCGTTTTATGGTATATTAAATTGTAATACTTTTCAGAAGGACGAACAAATGGACTATTATAAAGCAGCGCTTGAAGTACATGAAAAGAGCAAGGGAAAAATTGCGGTTGAGTCAAAAGTACCGCTTTCAACGAAGGACGACCTTTCTATCGCTTATACGCCCGGAGTATCTGAGCCGTGCAAGAGAATTCATACCAACCCCGACGACGTTTATAAATATACATCCAAATCCAATCTCGTTGCTATTGTATCCGACGGAAGTGCCGTACTCGGGCTCGGCAACATCGGCGCAAAAGCAGCGATACCGGTTATGGAAGGCAAGGCAGTGCTTTTCAAGACCTTCGGCGGCGTTGACGGGTTTCCGATTTGTCTTGACACACAGGAACCGGACGAAATTGTCAAGTCCGTAAAGCAGATCGCGCCGGTATTCGGAGGAATAAATCTCGAAGATATATGCGCACCGAAATGCTTTGATATTGAAGAAAAACTTATAAACGAACTAGATATACCCGTTTTTCACGATGATCAGCACGGAACAGCAATCGTCGTCACCGCGGCACTGCTGAACGCACTCAAGCTGACAGGCAGATCGATAGGCGACGTTCGCATCGTTCTGAACGGTCCGGGCGCTGCCGGAACAGCTATAATAAAAATGCTTCACTCGATAGGTGCTTTTGACATTACTGCGTGTGATACCGCAGGTATATTATATGACGGGCGCCCCGAAAGGATGAACAAATACAAGGCACAGCTTTGTACTTTCACGAATAAACGAAACCTCAGGGGGACACTCGCTGACGCTGTGAAGGACGCTGATGTTTTCATAGGCGTTTCCGCTCCTAATTCACTTACTGCCGAAATGGTAGCTTCGATGACTGACGACCCGATAGTATTCGCGATGGCGAATCCCGTTCCCGAGATTGACCGTGATACCGCGCTAAAAGCAGACGTACGCATACTCGGTACCGGAAGAAGCGATTTCCCAATCAAATAAACAACGTACTCGCGTTTCCCGGACTCTTCAAGGGCGCACTTTCAGTACGCGCAAAACAGATAAACAACGAAATGAAGCATGCCGCGGCGCGCGCTATCGCTTCTCTTGTTACCGACGACGAGCTTTCACCCGAATATATTATTCCGAGTCCGTTCGATCCGCGCGTCGCGCAGGCTGTCGCTGATGCAGTTGCAAAAGCGGCCGTCGATACCGGTATGGCAAGGATATGAGAGAAATCAGCTGTGGTGCAATCGCGGACGCGGTCGCGGGTATGTGTATTGAAAGCTGCTGTATGCTTCCGGACGATGTCAAGGATGCCGTAAAGGATGCATATGAGTCTGAAACATCATCCGCCTGTAAATCTGCGCTGATGAATATCATCGATAATTACAACATTGCAGAGCGCGAGAACGTCCCAATTTGCCAGGATACTGGGATATGCTGCGTATTTCTCACTGTCGGACAGGAAGTACACATAACCGGCGGCTCGCTTTACGAAGCCGTCAACGAGGGTGTGTGCAGAGGTTATGAAACAGGTTATCTCAGAAAATCAGTCGTTTCCGATCCGATAACACGCATAAACACCAAAGACAACACACCGGCACTGATCTATTATGACATAGTACCGGGCGATTCATTTGATATAACGGTCGCGCCAAAGGGTGCGGGCTCGGAAAACATGTCACGCATCGCAATGCTCACTCCGGCAGACGGGCTTGACGGTGTATGCGATTTTATCATAGACTGTGTTGTAAAAGCCGATGCGAATCCCTGCCCTCCCGTTATAGTCGGAGTCGGCATAGGCGGCGATTTTGAACGCGCTGCGATCAACTCAAAGAAAGCGCTTACTAAGAATATAAGCAAGGGCAACGACGATCCGTTTTACGCAGATATTGAAGAAAGCCTCCGTAAAAGGATCAATAAAACGGGTATAGGAGCGATGGGATACGGCGGCACTCAAACTTGTCTGAAGGTGAATATTATTGCCGAACCTACTCATATCGCCATGCTTCCCGTCGCGGTGAACATGAGCTGTCATTGTACACGTCACATTACAAGAAGTTTATGAGCACAAAAAGAAACTTCAAAAGGAATTTATTATAATGGAATGGTCGTTAAACGCACCGTTTACCGTAGAGGAAGCAAAGAAGCTCAGATGCGGTGACACAATATATCTTTCCGGAACGGTCTATACGGCACGTGACGCAGCTCATAAAAAGTTGTATACGCTCCTGCTTGAAGATAAGCCGCTTCCTTTTGAGCTGTATAACAGCGTTATCTACTATGTCGGACCGACACCGGCAAAACCGGGACATGTTATCGGTTCTGCCGGTCCCACGACCTCTTATCGTATGGACAAATACGCTCCGTCGCTGCTTGACAACGGACTGAGAGCAATGATAGGCAAAGGCAAAAGAAGCACTGATGTGCTTGGGAGCTGTATGAAGAACAGCGCGGTTTATTTCGGTGCCGTCGGCGGTTGCGGAGCTCTTCTTTCAAAATGCATCACTTCTTCTGAAATCATTGCGTATCCTGAGCTGGGGAGTGAATGCATCAGACGTCTTACTGTCGAACGAATGCCGCTTTGTGTAATTATAGATACATATGGCAATTGCCTATACGATATGAGACACTGCACCTGAGCGGTGTATAACAAAGCAAAGGAAAAAGATGAAAAGAGATTATTCAGAAATTACACCTGAAATCACGGGACTTGCATCTCTTAGTACGAGAAACGGTAAGATAGCGCAGGAGCTCTTTACTAAGCACAGTGTGTTCCGGGGGCTTCGCGATATGGAAGGAAACGGTGTTCTTACAGGACTTACCGAAATATCAGAGATCAAAGCAAAGGAAACGATAAACGGCGAGGTCATTCCTTGCCGCGGTAAGCTTTATTATCGCGGCGTGGATGTGAATGAGATTGTAAGCGGTTTCCTGTCAGACAGCAGATACGGTTTTGAAGAAACAGTGTATCTACTGCTGTTCGGCGAGCTGCCGGACAAGGGCTCACTTGACAATTTCAACACTCTGCTGGCAGGATATCGTTCGCTGCCTAATTCCTTTATCAGAGACATAATAATGAAAGCGCCGAGCACCGATATGATGAACTCGCTCGCTCGCAGCGTGCTCACGCTGTATTCATACGACAACAATCCGGACAGCATAGAAATACCCAATGTACTAAGGCAATGCCTGCAGCTCATCGCACTGCTGCCGATGCTTTCCGTATATAGTTATCAGGCGTACAGTTACTATCTGCGCGGTGGTATGAGCTTTTTTATTCATGATCCGCTGCCGGGACTATCCACAGCCGAAAACCTTCTTTATATGCTCAGACCGGACGGCAAATACACACCCACGGAAGCAAAGGTACTTGACATTGCGCTCGTGCTCCATGCGGAACACGGAGGCGGTAATAACTCGACCTTTGCCAACAGAGTTATATCTTCGTCAGGCACAGACACTTATTCCGCAATTGCAGGCGCTTTGGGCTCGCTCAAGGGTCCCAAGCACGGTGGGGCGAACAGAAAAGTCGTCGCAATGTTTGAGGATATAAAAGAACATATAACTGACTGGAATGATGAAGACGAGATCAGAGAATATCTCAAGAGCATTCTTGCAAAGAATGCATTTGACCGAACGGGTCTCATATACGGAATGGGGCACGCTGTCTATTCGCTTTCCGACCCGAGAGCAGAGATATTCAAAAGATTTGTCGGTGTACTTGCTTCAGAAAAAGGACGTGACAACGAGTACGGTTTATATGAACGCATTGAACGTATCGCACCACAGATCATTGCTCAAAGCAGACAGATATTCAAGGGAGTTTCCGCAAATATCGATTTTTACAGTGGCTTTGTATACAGAATGATTGACATTCCACCGGAGATGTATACTCCGCTGTTTGCCGTTTCACGTATCGCGGGATGGTCTGCTCACCGTATCGAAGAGCTTATCAACGCCGGAAAGATCATCAGGCCGGCATATATGAGCGTACAGCCGCATGTTAAATACGTGCCGCTCGGTGAACGCAGTGATTCTTCATGTGAAGGGAGCGTTGATTCATGAGGATGAGAGAACGGCTGTACAGATTCATGTACGGCAGGAATGGGATAGATCAGTTCGGAAAATTTATTTCCATTGCATATCTCGTATTGGTGCTTGTAAATTACTTTATAGGGTCGCTTATATTTTCCGGGTTCATTCTTCTGCTGTTTGCGTACTGGCTTTTCAGAATTTTGTCCAAGAACACCTATAAGCGTCAAAAAGAAAATCAGGTATACCTGAAGGCGAAAACCGGGTTTTTGAATTTTTTCAGACAGATATCGAACAGATTCAAAAACAGGAAAACGAATGTGTATAGGAAATGCCCCTCATGCAAGGCGACGCTCAAGCTCCCGAAGTTAAAGGGAAAGCACACGGTGACATGTCCGAAATGCAGAAAACAGTTTGAAGTCAAGATATAAACATAAAAAAGAGAGCCGAAGGCGAATTCTCACAAGAATGTAAAAGAACAAGCGATTGACAGACGCAGCCCACAGATTCAGGAATGAATCTGCGGGCTCGCACTTTTATTTATTCGGCACAATCAAAGTGGTTAATGATTTTCTCTGTTCCTCTGTTGGCGGTTTTAACTTGCCGTTATTTACAAGTTCTTTCATACAGTGAAGCAAGAACCATCCGTCACTGTAAAAGATATACTGCAAGCCATATTTCTGCATAGTAAGCAATTGTTTTGGTGTTGCGTCGAGAACTGCTTTAATATAAGTTGCTTTTAACGCATCAAATTCAGCTTTATGCTTTTCTTTAATTCTGGCGCCGATAGCAATCAACCTGTTTTTGATTTCCGTTGTCGAAAGATACAGACAACGAAAACCGTATTTGGTACATCCTTCATTGATATCAGAAATTACAGATGTACCATTACAGGATTTATACAGGCAAGTAATCGGATTTTGCTCACATCCGGTAACAGGGTTTGTCGTTTTATGATTTTTCACATCCGCAGTGACGCTCTTGTATTTATTGTAATTTCCGCTTATGACCGAAATATATCCGCGTTCAGTTAAGTAGGCATATTCTTCAATAGACAATACATCATTTTGTATAACATGATTCAAAAGCGTAAGATCGTGCAGAATGATGTCATGATAATTTTCAGTGACACGCCGTTCCGACCATTCGGAATCTATTGTCCAGACGATGAACTTATCCGTCAGTCCGTTCCAACAGGGACCGCAGAAACGCTTCATGCTGTCAAAATAAAGCGGCGACTTCACATCGGGGGCAATAACCGATGCATAGCAGATATTTTTTCCTCCGTCCGGTCGTATGGTGTAGGCATTTTCAAAGGCAATGCTCTTGTCCATCAGTGATTCACCGGAAAGCGCCGCGATATAGGGTATGAGCGCCCACCGCATAAAGTTCTTATCCTTCGGCGGGTCATAGGTGAAGGTAAACGGTTCGGTCATGCTACCCCAAATAGCAGAATCATCGAGAATACCGCTCGTTGTCAGTTCGTCATACAATTCGTTTGCAAAGATTTTTGCGGCTTGTGCGTACATTTCATCGTGCAGACGGGTCAGTTCATCCGTTGGCTCATCAAGTAGGATATTGCACAGATATTTGTCCCCGTGTTTTGTCAGAAATCCGTATTCCTCCAGAAATTCCGCTTCACTTTCCACATACACGGGGGACACACCGAGTGCGTCGGCAATCTCACTCACCGTTTTTGCTTCTTTCCATACCGCGTATTCAATATTCTGCGACAACGGTGAGCGGAGGAAGTTTGATGCCGCCCCTTTTGTTCCGGAAGAACCGTTGAATCCGCACAGAGAAAACTTAATCGGGTTAAACTTTAATTCACTTGCTTTTCGCATGGTTTCCATACCTCTCTTCAATTCTTTTTTGACTTCAAACAAGTGCCATTTGACCGTGCCGAGAGGAATTCCGAGTTCTTCCGCTATCTGTGCCTGTTTGCGGTTTTCATAATAGTAGGCGATGACGATGCGGCGTTGCAGCTTTGACAGATACGCAATTTCACTCTGCATTTTTGCAAGTGCCTCACGGTTATCGTCGGCATCAAAAGATTCCGCATCCGGGT